>JBBRPG010000021.1:0-31369 GCA_038228485.1 Alphaproteobacteria bacterium | reverse complement strand
TGACCTGGGCCGAGAATGCGCGGATCTTCAACGACCTCGCTTTCGCCTTCCGCCTTACCTTCCTCAACAAGTGCGACGAGATGGAGCGGCCGGCAGTTGCCGAATACTATCAGCGCTGCTTCGGCACCGAGCTGCCCGAGACCGGCGTCAATGCGACTTTGATGTAGGCCCTGGGATGTAGCCCTCGGGGTTTAGTCCTGGGGGATGTAGAAGGCAAAAAGCCGTATGGCGCAGGAATTCTCGCCGACCGAGATTTTTAAGCGGGCGACCGCGACGACGCTGAAATCGATCGCCGAGCAGGACGATGTGACGGTCGCCTTCGGCCCGGAGCCGCCGGGGCTCAGCGGCAAGCGCGTGCGGCTGCCCAACCCGGCCCGCGACCTGCCGGCGGACGAGGTCGCGCAGCTGCGCGGCGCCGCCGACGGTCTGGCGCTGCGGCTCAAGTATCATGACGATGCGGTGCATTCGAAGCGACTGCCCGGCGGTCCGCTGGCCAAGGCGATCTTCGAGTCGCTGGAAACCGCGCGGGTCGAGGCGCTGGGCACGCGCCGCATGGTGGGGGTCGGGGTCAATCTCGCCGCGGCGCTCGACGAGCAGTATCGCCGCCAAGGGTTCGAGCGGGTCACCGAACGCACCGAAGGCACCATGGCCGAGGCGGTGCGGCTGCTCACCCGCGAGGCGCTGACCAACGAGCCGCCGCCGCCCGCGGCGCGCAAGGTCGTCGATTTGTGGCGGCCCTGGCTGCAGGACAAGATCGCCAAGGACCTCGGCGAGCTCGACAAGGTGATCCTCGACCAGGACGCCTATGCCCGCGCCACCCGCCGGCTGATCCAGGACCTCGACCTCGACCTCGGCGAGATGGACGATTCCGCCGACGACCAGCAGAGCCAGGGCGACGAGGCGGACGGCGAGAACCAGACCGACAGCGGCGAAAGCGCCACCTCCGGGGCGCAGCCGTCGATGGACGGAGCGCCGGCCGACGGCGCCGCCGAGGATTCCGAGCAGGACGGCGACGCCGACGCCGACGGCGAGATGATGCCGGGCTCCAGCGACGACGATCCCGGCCGGCCGGGCCGCCCCGGCCAGATGCCGCGCGGCCGCGCCGACGAGAACGCGGCCTACAAGGCATTCAACACGGTGTCGGACGAGGTGATCGAGGCCGACAAATTGTGCGATGCCGACGAGCTGGGCCGGCTGCGCCACCTGCTCGACCAGCAGCTGTCGCACCTGCAAAGCGTCATCGCCCGGCTTGCCAACCGGCTGCAGCGTCGCCTGCTGGCGCGGCAGACCCGGGCGTGGGAATTCGACCTCGACGAGGGCATCCTCGATGCGGCGCGGCTTGCCCGCGTGGTCGCCAACCCGGTGTTGCCGCTCGCCTTCAAGCGCGAGCGCGAAACCGATTTCCGCGACACCGTCGTCACCTTGCTGATCGACAATTCCGGCTCGATGCGCGGGCGGCCGATCACGGTCGCGGCGATGAGCGCCGACATTCTCGCCCGCACGCTGGAGCGTTGCGCGGTCAAGGTCGAGATCCTCGGCTTCACCACTCGCGCGTGGAAGGGCGGCCAGGCGCGCGAGCGCTGGATCGCCGCCGGCAAGCCGCCCAACCCCGGCCGGCTCAACGATCTGCGCCATATCGTCTACAAGCCGGCCGATGCGCCGTGGCGGCGCGCGCGGCGCAGCCTCGGGCTGATGCTGCGCGAGGGCATCCTCAAGGAAAACATCGACGGCGAGGCGCTGGCCTGGGCGCATAACCGGCTGCTGACCCGCACCGAGGAACGCAAGATCCTGATGGTGATCTCGGACGGGGCGCCGGTTGACGATTCGACCTTGTCGGTCAATCCCGGCAATTACCTCGAAAAGCACCTGCGCGAGGTGATCCACGACATCGAGCGCACCGGCCAGGTCGAGCTGACCGCGATCGGCATCGGCCATGACGTGACCCGCTATTACCGCCGCGCCGTCACCATCGTCGATGCCGAGCAGCTCGGCGGCGTGATGCTCGAACGCCTCGCCGATCTGTTCGAGGACGAAGGCGCCGGCCGGACGCGCGTCAAGAGCCGCCGGGCGGCGGCTTAGGGGCTATTCCGCCAACACCTGCTGGATCTTTGCGGCGAGCGCGGCCGAGGTGAACGGTTTGGCGATCAGCTCCATCGCCGGGTCGCGCCAACCGTTGCGGGCGATCGCGTCGCGGGCGTAACCCGTGGTCAGCAACACCTTGAGCTTCGGATAACGCGCGGTCGCCGCTTCGGCAAGCTGGCGCCCGTTGAGCTTGCCGGGCAAACCGAGATCGGTGAACAACAAGACGACGGCTTCGTGCGCCAGCACTTGCAGCGCCAGTCCCGCATCGGCGGCGGTCAGCACCCGGTAGCCGAGCTCGCGCAGCAGCTCGGCGCTATAGGCGCGGACCTCGGAATCGTCCTCGGTGACCAGAATCGTCTCGCCGCTGCCGCGCGGCAGGCCCGTGGGCGCCGCGCCGGCGGGCAGCGCCGCCTCGTTGTGCGCTGTACTCGGCAGATAGAGATTGACGCGGGTTCCCGTACCCGGCTCGCTGTCGATCCGGCAATACCCGCCCGATTGCTTGATGAAACCGTAAACTTGCGACAGGCCGAGCCCGGTTCCCTGCCCCGGCTGTTTGGTGGTGAAAAACGGCTCGAACGCCATGTCCTGGACCTCCGGCGCCATCCCGACACCGGTGTCGCTGACGGCTATCCGGACAAAGGCGGCGGCCTGGCCTGGCTCGGTTTCACGCTCCGCGTCGCCGGTCGCCGCGGTTTCGATCGCCAGGGTGCCGCCATCGGGCATCGCATCGTGCGAATTGACCGCGAGGTTGAGGATCGCGCTTTCGAGCTGGTTGTGGTCGGCGAGCACCGCCGGCAAATCCTCGGCCAGCAACAGCCGCACCGAAACCCGCTCGCCGAGCGTGCGGTGCAGCAGGTCCGACATGCCAAGCACCAGCTGGTTGACGTCGACCAACGTCGGCTCCAGCGTCTGGCGGCGGGCAAAGGCGAGCAGCCGGCCGGTCAAGGTCGCCGCCCGCTCGGTACCGCGCAGCGCCGCCTCGGCCAAGCGGCGCAGCGACCCGTCGTCGCCGCGCAAACACCGCTCCAGCGCCTCGACATTACCCGAGATCACGGTCAAGAGGTTGTTGAAGTCGTGGGCGATTCCGCCGGTCAGCTGACCGATCGTCTCCATCTTTTGCGCCTGGTGCAGGCGCGCCTCGGCCTCGGCGCGGCGGGCGATCTCGGCTTCGAGCTCGGCGGTGCGCTCGGCGACCCGCTGCTCCAGCACCCGGTTCATGTCGGCGAGGATCGTCTCGGCGAGCTTGCGTTCGGTGACGTCCATGTCGATGCCGCTGTAGCGCACGGCCTTGCCCGCCGCATCGCGGATCAGCCGGCCGCGCCCGAAAATCCAGCGGATTTCGCCGTCCGCCGGACGGCGGATGCGGTACTCGCTCTCGAACGATTCGGCGTGGTTGCCGACCACTTCCTGAAACCCCTGGGCCACCCGCTCGCGGTCGTCGGGCAGGCGTAGCGCCCGGGTGGTCTCGATCGACACTGCATGGTCGATTTCAGGCAGCCCCATGATGCGCCAGAATTGCCGCGTGCCGCGCAGCATCCCGGTGGCGAGGTCGACATCCCAGACCCCAATGCCGGCCGAGCGCTCGGCCATCGTCAGGATGTCGTCGCGCTCGCGCAGGAGCTGTTCCATCGCCTGGCGGGCATGGACATCGCGAAACCGCACCCACACCCCGTCCGGGGTCGGATGGATGGTGATCTCGACCGACCCGCCGGCCCAGTCGCTGCGTCGAGTGCCGCCGTCGCGCAACGCGCCGTCCAGCGCCTCGCGCAATTCCTCGCCGAACCCGGGCAAGACGTCCTCGATTCGGCGGCCGGTCACCTCCTCTCGCGGTCGCCCGAACATCGCGGCGGCGGCCGGGTTGGCGTAGGTGAGGGTCCGGTCGCGGGCGAGCGCACAGACCGCTTCGTCGATCCGTTCCAGAATCGACGCCGCCGTCAATGCTCCTGCCGGCAGGTTATCGGTCTCCGCCGTCATATCTCGCAGCCGGCTGCCTGCCCATAGCGGCGCAGCGCTTTTAGGACGGTCGCCGCCGGAAACGAAACGCGCAAGAGGTGAATCGGTTCCGGCCCGCTAAACCCGGCGCTTATACCTGGCGGCGCGCCTTGAGGGCGGCGGTCAGCGTCCCCTCGTCGAGGTAGTCGAGCTCGCCGCCGATCGGCACCCCTTGCGCCAGACGCGACACGGTGGCGCCGGTCGCCGCGGCGCGGTCGGCGATGTAGTGCGCCGTCGTCTGTCCGTCCACCGTGGCGTTGAGCGCGAGGATCAGCTCCATGCCCGGCGACAGGCGGGCGGTCAGCCGGCCGATGTTGATGTCTTCCGGCCCGATGCCGTCGAGCGCCGACAGGGTGCCGCCCAGCACGTGATAGCGGCCGCGGAATGCCGCGGTGCGCTCCAGCGCCCAGAGGTCGGCGAGGTCCTCGACGACGCAGATAATCTGCGGATCGCGGCGCGGATCGCGGCAGATCGCGCAGGGCTCGACCGTGTCGAGGTTGCCGCAAGTGGCGCACGGTCGGATCGCCGCCGCCGCATCGCGCAGCGCCGTGGCCAGCGGCTCCATGATGCTTTCGCGCCGCTTGATCAGGTGCAGCGCCGCGCGCCGGGCCGAGCGCGGCCCCAGCCCCGGCAGCTTCGCCAACAAGCCGATCAAGGTGTCGAGCTCGGACATATGTTCAAGGTACCACCCCGCGAAAGCCAAGGCCCATTTTTCGACAGCTCGGGAGTGCGGATAAGTGGATCTCGGCCTGCGCCGGGACGACGGTCTAATCGCCCGTCATTTCGGGAAATTCGCCGCGCCGCGCGCCGGGCCGGTCAGCTCCAGGATGTGCATGCCGTTATTGGCGCGGTCGACGATGTAGATGTAGCCGCGGTCGTCGACTTCGACATTGTTGGTCTGGATCACCTTGGCGCAATGCTCCTGGCCCCCATTCGGTCCACCGGGGTCGAGCGTGGCGCAACGCTGGTCGCTGCGCGCGGTCACCGCCGGGATGTAGGAGGCGATCTCCTTCGGGTGATACGGGTCGCGGATGTCGACCGCGCGCACCCCGGCGTTGAAATGGGCGAAGAACATGACCCGGCCGTAATAGATCGGCGTCATGTTCTCGTTCGACGAGTGGGTGCCGAACGGCCGCCGCGGCTGCAGAAATTGCCCGACGCCTCGGGCACGCCCCAGGTTGCGACCGAGACCGGCGTCTTCTCGACCGTGACATCGACGAACCACGCCATCTGGCGGGCTTCCTGGCATTCGTTCTTGATCTGCTCATCGGTGATGACGACAAAATTGCGCACCTTGCCGATCTTGTCCTTGGCGAATTCGGCGACCGGCATCTCCAGCACCGGAAAGGTTGTGTGCGCGCCGTTGAGCGCCGACATCTGGAAGCGCCCGACCTCGGGAGCCAGCAAATTGGCCTCGGTCGGCTCGGCGGGCCCGTGGATCAGCTTGTCGCGGTCGACGATCTGCAGGATGCCGCCGGTATTGGTGCCGTAGCCGAAATAGACCCGGTTTGGCCTTGGGCAGCGAGATCATCCCGTGCAGCATCGTCGGGGCCGTCCCGCTCGCCCCCGGCTCCTGGCCGGGGAGGCCGAAATCGCGAATCTTCGCCGGGTGCGCCGGATCGGAAAGGTCGTAGATCTGGGTCATTCGCGGCACCCGCCAGCCGGGCTCGCCCGAGACCAGGTAGGCGATGCCGGTGTCGCATTCCCACCAGCTCTTGTGCGTGCCCTTCAGCCCCTCGACGATGCGGGTGACGAGCACGGGATGTGCCGGGTCGGCGGTGTTCCAGATTTCGTGCGCCTGGTTGCCGAACGGCCGTAGCAGGTAGACCGCGTTGGGGTCGCCCTTGGGCAGCGACTTGCCGTCGCACACCCGCACCATCTGCGCCCCGCCCGCCTCGTAAGTGCCCTCCTCGGCGGGGACATGCGCGAGGTATTGCGGATGCGCCGGGTCGGTCACGTCGATGAGCGAGGTGCCGTTGAACTCAGGCGTCCCGGTGAGCGGGTTGACCGGCTTGGGCTGATCCGGGGTGCCGCCATGGTGGCCGATATAAGCGATCCAGCGCCCGTTTTGCTGGTGGACCAGCGGCTGATAGGCGCTGCGCCCTTGCAGGTCGCTGTAGCCGACCAGCCGCATGTCGTGCGCCTCGGGTGCGGTCTGCGCCAGGGCTGGCGCAGCCAGCAGGACCAGCGCGGCGGCGAGGCGGGCAGGGGAGATCATCGTTACGAGCTTCCTTTCAGCGCTGCGAGATAGCTGCGCACGCGGGCGGCGTTGACCCCGAAATCGCCCCGCCCCTGCCGCGAGTGAGAGCGGATGTCGACCCGGCTGCCTTCCCCCGCCGCCGCAACCCGGATCGCGATGTCGTCGGTAAAGCCGAACCAGCGGCTGCGGTCATAGGCTTCGATGATGCCGGCCGCGGGGTCGGACTTGACGATGGTCCAGCCTTTCGCCTTCGCTGCCGCTAATGCCTTGTCGAACGCCTGTGCCGGGGTGAATTCGAGCGTTACCGGCTCGATGCCGGGGTAGGATTTCTGCTGCAGCGCCGCCACCTCGGCGCCGCCATAGGCGGCCGAGCCGCCCTCCTCGGCCTTGCGCATCGGCTCTGAGAAGACGAGCGAGGGCGGGTTCTGAAAATCGGTGGTGACGTCGTTCATCCGCGGGTATTTGCCGTGCATCTCGCCGGCGGACCACGGGAAATAGGCGGCGAGCGTGCCGATGACGATGCCGAGCACGGCCGGCATCACGCCGCGCCGGCCGATCGATCGCAGACTGAGCACCAGCGCAAGCACCGACGCCGCTACCGCCGCGATCCCGCAATACCCGGCGGACGGCAGCAGCATGTTGAAGGCGGTGCTGTAATGCCACCAGCCGGCGCGCCAGCCGAGCGGCCCGGCGATCAGCAACAGCGCTGCCCCGACCGCAAGCAGCAAGCCGAGCAGCGCCAAGCTCCGAGACAAGCCGGTTCCGGCACGCGAACCCGGCATATTTACCGTGGTCATTGTCGTTCCTCCCTGTTCGCTTGGAGGAAATTGCGCTTCGGCCAACCTTGTCAATTAGATTGAGTTGTCTATCGCTTTGATTATACGCAGCCGGGCCGGGAAACCGCGCCTGCTGCCGGCAGGTTCGGTTTCTCAGCCCGTCAGCTCGAGAATGTCGAGCCCGTTGAGCCGGTCGATCAGAAAGACCAGGCCGCGCGCCTTGTCGACGAAGATGTCGTTGGACTGCACGATGGTCTGCCCGGCGCCCGGAGTCGGCATAAAGCTATCGACCTCATCCGGCCGGTAGGGGTTCGAGATGTCGACCGCGCGCAACCCGCCGGCGAACCAGGTGACCAGGATGACGTTGCCGTTGACGGTCTCCTGCGGCTGGTGCGCGCCGTACCAGCACAACGGGTCGAACGGCTTGTCGTGCGGCACCGCCCAGGTCGAGATCGGCACCGGGTGCGCCTCGTCGGTGATGTCGACGATCCACATAAAGGCGTTGGGCGACGGGGTCAGCCGGTCGGACACCTCCTCGTCGGTCACCACCGCGACCTTGCGGCCCATCAGCTCGTGCGGGATCGGCAATACCGTGTGGGTCGGGCACGGATAGGGCGGGCTCCAATCGAGGCCGCTGATGTGTTTGGGGTGGCGCAGATCGTCGACGTCGAGGATCACAAACCCGCCATGCCAGTAGCTGGTATAGAGCCGGTTGCCGCGGCGCAGCGGGTGATGGCAGCGATGCCCGCGGCCCTGCCAGGTCGGGGTCTCGCCGCCTTCGGTCCATTGCCCCGGCATATGCCATTTCCCGATCGCTTCCGGCCGGGTCGGATCGGCGAGGTCGAGGATCACGACAATGTCGCCGAGATAGCCCTCTTCCTCCGACGAGATATAGGCGTAGCGCTCATCCGAATCGAAGCGGTGCGAGCCGCCCGATTTGTAATGCCCGATTTCCTTCGGGTTGGTCTTGTCCTTGATGTCGTAGAGCTTGATCCCGCCGTGCCAGCCTTCGGGCTTTTCCGCGGCTTTGGCGCGGAAAAGCTCCTGGTTGACCATCATCACGTCGCCGTTCACCCGCACCTTGTGCGAGTGCATAAAGCTCGGGATCTCGATGCGCGATGTGACCCGCGGCTTGCGCGGGTCGGACACGTCGACGATCGAGGTGCCGTCGGGCGGCCCCATATGGCCGATATAGGCGTAATCGCCGTCGGCGACGACCTGCCCGCCGCCGGGGATGTCGAGCTTGGCGAGATGTTTCAGCAGCGGCATGCGTTCCCCCATTGTATCGGGGAGACGCTAGCACGCTCGCCGAGGCGCTGCATCGGCTTGGTTGCGTCCTTCGAGGCTCCCTTCGGTCGCACCTTGAGGTGCTCGACAACGTCGAGCCTCGAAAGACGCACCATCATTCAGCGCCGGTCGTCGACGTGTTCGGGCTTGCCCTTGCGTTTGGTCGCGGCGAAATCTTCGAGCTGGTCCTCGTTCATCGATTTGTACATCTCGCGCGAGGCGCCCTTGAGGTCGCTAGCCTTCTGCTCGCCGCGCTTGGCGGCAAGAGCGGCGCCCGCCGCCTTCTGCTGAGCCTTGGATTTAGCCGGCATCGTGTGCTCCTGTGCTTGAGTCTACCTCGCCCAAGAAAACGACCGCGGGCCGCTCGGGCTCGGCACGAGCCATACCGAAACTTGCCGCGCCCCCGCCGGCACCTGATATAGTGTGGTGGGAGATCGGCGGCGGACAGGTCCCTCGCCAACCCGGTCAGGTCCGGAAGGAAGCAGCCGTAACGAGTTTCGGCCTGGGTCGTTCGTTCGGTCTCCCACCCCGCTTCAAAGTCCCTGGTCAGCGCCTTCGATGACCGACGCCGCGACCCATTATCGCGTGCTGGCCCGCAAATACCGGCCACAGACCTTTGCCGAACTGATCGGCCAGGAGGCGATGGTCCGCACCCTGGCGAACGCGATTTCGAGCGGCCGGGTGGCGCACGCCTTTATCCTCACCGGGGTGCGCGGGGTCGGCAAGACGACGACGGCGCGGATCATCGCCCGCGCGCTCAACTGCATCGGCGCCGACGGCAGCGGCGGGCCGACCGTGTCGCCCTGCGGCGCTTGCGAGCATTGCACCTCGATCGCCGAGGACCGCCATGTCGACGTGATCGAGATGGACGCCGCCTCGCGCACCGGGATCGACGACATCCGCGAGCTGACCGAGGGGATGCGCTATCGCCCGGTTTCGGGCCGGTTCAAGATCTACATCATCGACGAAGTCCACATGCTGTCGAAGAACGCCTTCAACGCGCTGTTGAAGACGCTCGAGGAGCCGCCGCCCGACGTCAAGTTCGTCTTCGCCACCACCGAGATCCAGAAAGTGCCGGTGACGGTGCTGTCGCGCTGCCAGCGTTTCTCGTTGCGCCGGGTGCCGGTCGACCTGCTCGTCGCGCATTACCAAGGGATCGCTACGGCGGAGGGTGTGGAAATCGAACCGGCGGCGCTCGGCCTCATCGCCCGCGCCGCCGACGGGTCGGTGCGCGACGGGCTGTCGATTCTCGATCAGGCGATTGCGCTCGCGGCCGGGCCGGTCGGCGAGTCGATGGTGCGCGACATGCTCGGCATCGCCGACCGCGGCCTGGTCTTCGACCTGTTCGAGACCGTGCTGAAGGGCGATGCCGGCGGCGCGCTCGACCGCATGGAGGCGCTATACCAGGGCGGCGCTGACCCGCTGATGGTGATCCAGGATTTGCTCGACCTCACCCATTTCCTCACCCGGCTAAAGCTCGCTCCCGAGGCCGGGTCGGGCGATCCGATGGCGGAAGGCGACCGCGAGCGCGCCCGTCCACTTGCCGCGCAGTTGCCGATGCCGGTGCTGGCGCGCGCCTGGCAGATGCTGTTGAAGGGCATCGATGAGGTGCAGACCGCGCCGACGCCAAAAGCCGCCGCCGAGATGGTTCTGGTGCGGCTCGCCTATGTCGCCGATCTGCCGCTGCCGGCCGAGCTGGTCAAAAGCGTGACGAGCGGCGAGGCAATTGCGACACGCACGGTACCGGATGTTCCCGTACCGCCGCGTCCGCCTGCGGTGATGCCGCCGCCAATCGCGGCGCCCAGTCCGTCGGGCGAGACGGTCGGGTTCGTCGAGCCGGCGCCGAGCCCACCGCCTCTCGCGATGGCGCGCCGCGGCGAAGGCGGCGGCGCCGCTTCGGCGATGGCTGCACTGCAACCGCAGCCGCTGCCCGAGCCCCCGCCCGCCGTCGCCAATGCGCCGCAATTCGACCCGATGCCGCAGAGCTTTGCCGAGACGCTCGACCTGTTCGAGAAGCACGGCGAGGTCATCACCCGCGCGCAGCTGTGGTCGCAGGTGCATCTGGTCGCCTTCGAGCCGGGCACGATCGAGTTCCGCCCGGTCGAGAACGCGCCGCGCGACCTCGCCAGCCGGCTGATGCAGCGGCTGAACGAATGGACCGGCGTGCGTTGGGGGGTCGTGGTGTCGCAGGCCGCGGGCCAGCCGACGCTCGAACAGCAGCTGCAAACCCGCGACAGCGAGCGCCAGAGCGAGGTCGCTGGGCACCCGCTGGTGCGCGCCGTGCTCGACGCCTTTCCCGGGGCGACGATCGCCGCGGTGCGCGAGCGCTTTGTCACAGCGGTCCCGACGGCCGAAGACGAAGTCATCGCAGACGATGTTGGGGGCGATGACGGCATGGACGGTGTCCCTGGCGACAGCGAGGAGGACGACGCATGAAAAATCTCGGTCAGCTGATGAAGCAGGCCCAGCAGATGCAATCCAAGATGGCCGAGATCCAGGCGCAGCTCGAAACCGTCGAGATGACCGGGATGGCCGGCGGCGGCATGGTCGAGGTGACGCTCAACGGCAAGGGCGACCTTAAAAAGCTCAAGATCGACAAATCGGTGCTCGACCCCAACGATGCCGAGGTGGTCGAGGATCTGATCGTCGCCGCGTTTAACGACGCCAAGCAGAAGGTCAGCACCTATACCGAGGCCGAGATGCACAAGCTGACCGGCGGGCTTAACCTGCCCGGCGGCATGAAGCTGCCGTTCTAGGAGGGTGACATGTCCCTATTCCGTTTGACTGGCGGCGCTTGCCTGCTCGCAGCCTCCGGTCTGGCCGCGCCGCCGGCTTGGGCTGCGGTGATCGACCTGACCTACGATTCGGCGATGGACATGGTGCGGCCGGAGGCGCACCCGAATATCGCGGTGCATCACAACCTGCAGGTCACGATCTCCGACGGGGGTGGCCTCTCCGAACAGCGCGACCGCAGCGCCCAGCAGTACAGCGACCGGAACGCGATGGTGCAGGTGCTCAACAGCACCGGCGACGAGTCATCCTATGCGTCGTGGCGCGTGGCCCCCGACGGCAGGCTCATCCGTGTGCAGAACGACCCACAAAGCACGCGGACGATGACTGTCACCCTGACCGGCGGCAACACCTGTCATCTCGACGTGGTCGACCAACTCAAGCCCGGCTTTACCGAATACGCTTTCCTGCGCATCAGCACGCATACGCTGGGTTATTTTTCGTCATATCGGGTGACCCGCACGACCTGCGCGATGCGCTGACCCGCTACTCCGCCGCCGCGGCGAAGTCGCTGGCCACTACCCCGCGCAGCAAATCTCGTAAGGCCACGGCGCGCTCGTCGCCGAACACCTCGCTGAACCGGTTTTGCGCCTCCACCCAGCGTTCGAGCGCGGCGCGGTGGCGCGCAATCCCCGCCTCGGTGATGTGGAGCTCGTGCCGACGCCGGTCGGAGCTGCCCGGCGCCACCGCGATCAGCCCGTCGCGTTGCAGCGGCAGGATGTTGCGGCCGAGCGTGGTGCGGTCCATCACCAGCGCCGCGGCGAGTGCGTTGATCGTCATCGGCCCCGACCGCCGCAGCCGCGACAGCATCGCAAACTGGGTCACCCTGAGACCGCTCGGCGCCAGTTGCTGGTCGTAAAACTGGGTGACGTGGCGGGCCGCCTGGCGGATCGCGTGGCAGTTGCACACGTCGAAACCGGGTTGTTGCGCTGCGCTCATTATTTATCTCGAAACCTGGACAAAGGTGCATATGCACTCTTATATAGGCGCATATACGCTTTCTGCGGCGCATTGCCAACCCCGAGGATACCATGCCGCTCGATCTGGCAAACCAGCATGCGCTCGGCGAAGTCGGCGAGGCTCCGCCGCCCGCGCCGCCCCCCGCGCCGCCATTGGCGCTCGACCCGCGCACCCGCCGGCTGATTGACGGGCCGATCGCGGCGACGTTGTTGCGCCTGGCCGCGCCGAACATGCTGGTGATGGTGGTGCAGGCGAGCCTCGGCCTGATCGAGACCTATTTCATCGGCCGGCTCGGCACCTATGCGCTGGCCGGGACCGCGCTGGTGTTCCCCGCGATCATGCTGATGCAGATGATGTCGGCCGGCGCGGTCGGCGGCGGCATCAACTCGGCCGTGGCGCGGGCGTTGGGCGCCGGGCGGCGCGAGGATGCCGACCGGCTGGCGATGCATGCGATCGCCATCGGCGTCGGCTTTGCGCTGGCATTCAGCGTCGCGGCCTTCCTGGGCGGGCGGGTGCTCTACCAGGCGATGGGCGGCGACGGCGCGGCGCTTGACGCCGCGGTCACCTATTCCAATGTCGTCTTTGCCGGGATGGTGCTGATCTGGGTGGTCAACTCCCTCGCCAACGTTCTCCGCGGCACCGGCAACATGGCGGTGCCGGCGCTGGTCAGCGTCGGTCTGACCGTGATCCTGGTGCCGCTGTCGCCGTGTCTGATCTTCGGGCTCGGCCCGTTTCCGCGGCTCGGGGTCGCCGGCGGCGGGGTGGCGCTCATTCTTTACTACGCGCTCGGGGTCGCGGCGCTGAGCTGGTATCTCGCCTCGGGGCGCAGCGTCGTGCGCCTGACCTTGCGCGGCCTGCGCCTGGAAAAACGGCTGTTCGCTGCGATCCTCAAGGTCGGTGCTGTCGCGGCGCTGATCACGGTGCAGACCAACGCCACGGTGGCGATCACTACCGCGATGGTCGGTCAGTTCGGACCGGCGGCGATTGCCGGATACGGGGTAGGCTCGCGGCTGGAATACCTGCTGGTGCCGCTGGTGTTCGGGCTGGGCAGCCCGCTGGTGGCGATGGTCGGCACCAGCATCGGCGCCGGACGCGGCGCGCGGGCGGTGCGCACCGCCTGGATCGGCGCCGGGATCGCCTTTGCCCTAACCGAAGCGATCGGACTCCTCGCCGCGGCGATGCCGGTGGCGTGGCTCAGCCTCTTCGACCGCGACCCGGCGATGCTTGCCGCCGGCGCGCAGTATTTGCGCATTGTCGGCCCGTGTTACGGGTTGTTCGGGCTCGGCATGGCGCTCTATTTCGCCGCGCAAGGCGCCGGACGGCTGCGCTGGCCGTTGACCGCCGCGGTGGCGCGGTTTGCCGTCGCCGCGGGCGGCGGCTGGCTCGCCTTTCGCCTGACCGGCGATCTGACCTATGTTTTTGTCGCGCTGAGCGCGGCGCTGGCGGTGTTCGGACTGATGAACGCCGCCGCGGTCGCCGCCGGCGCCTGGTTCGACAAGCCGGCCCCAACCCCGCTCGAGGCAAAATAAGGAATGCAGTATTTCGAGGATCTCGCGGTCGGGCAGAAATTCGCCTCGGGCCACTTGACCGTTACCGCCGAGGACATCACCGCCTTTGCCGCCGCGTATGATCCCCAGCCGTTCCACCTCGATGACTCTGCCGCCAAAAACACCGTTTTCGGCGGGCTGGCCGCGAGCGGCTGGCACACCGCGGCGCTGACGATGCGGCTGCTGGTCCCGGGCGAGTTCCGCCCCGCCGGCGGGATCGTCGGCTTTGGCGGCGAGCTCAACTGGCTGAAGCCGGTGCGCCCCGGCGACGAACTGCACGTCGAGGCCGAAATCCTCGAAACCCGCATCTCGCAGTCGCGGCCGCGCGAGGGCCTCGTCAAGGTGCGGGTCTCGACCTTCAACCAGCACGGCGAGCCGGTGCAGACCTTTACCCCGACCCTGTTGGTTGCCCGCCGGTCCGGCTGACGCTCGTCACCGCCAGGCGCGCAGATTGTTGACGTCGCCGAGCGGCAACCCGCCTTTATCCAGCACCTCGATCAGCTTGGCGGCGATCAGATAGGGCTCGGCGAGCGAAACCTGCGCCGCCTCGCGGCGGTCGGGGCCGAGGATGGTCAGCTTGGCGCTGTGGTCGATGACGTAGTCGTCGTCGCCCGCGAATACCTTGCCGTAATCGATGTGCAGCGTCCGCGCTGCCGCGGCGACCTGGTCGGCGGTGCCGGTCAGCCCGACGATGCGGCGGTCGAAGGCGGCGGTGAACTGCCGCAGCATCGGGCCGCGGTCGCGCTCGGGGTCGACGGTGATGAAGACCGGCTGGATCGCGGACGCCGCCGGCCCGATCTCGTCGAGCGCCTCGACAAGGGCGCTGAGCGCGGTCGGGCACTGGTCGGCGCAATGCGTATAGCCGAAATAGACCAGCAGGAACTTTCCCGCGAAATCGCCGCTGGTGACGGTTGCCCCGTCAGCATCGATCAGCGCAAACGGGCGATCGACGGCAAACCGCGCCTCGTCGGCTCGGGCGCCGGCGAGACAGGCAGAAAACATCAGCAGAAATGCGGCGAGTGGAGCGGGTGAAGGGAATCGAACCCTCGTCGTAAGCTTGGGAAGCTTCTGCTCTACCATTGAGCTACACCCGCGCCGAGAGCCGATGATAGGCCATCGCCGCGGTGATGCAAGACGCCCTCCTAGCCGGCGTCCGACACGCCCTCCAAGAGGCTAAAACCCTTACGTGTGCGTAAGGTTTGCGCGCTGGCGCAAGGCGACTCATTTACGCTACAGTTTCATGTCCCACGTGCTTACCCGTACATTACAGATTGTTAGAGGAACCATGTACGATCGCCGCATCAGCTCCTCCCCCGAGGAGGAGGCCGCGTCCTCTGGTCCCGTCGTCGAGGCCAAGGTCAAATGGTTCAACGCCAGCAAAGGGTTCGGGTTCGTCACTATGGCGGATGGGTCGCCCGACGCGTTTCTGCCGATGGCGATCCTGCGCCGCGCCGGTTACGAGGATGTGCGCGAAGGCGCCTCGATCACCTGCGAGGTCGGCGCCGGCGCCAAGGGGCCGCTGGTCATCACGGTCTTGAACATCGATTCCACCACCGCGGTCGAGCCGGGCTTTGGCGGCGCCGATCGCCGCGCGGCCGGCCCGTCGACCACGCTCGAAGGCGCGGTCAAATGGTTTGAGCCCGAGAAAGGTTACGGCTTCGTCTCGCCCGACGGCGGCGGCAAGGATGTGTTCATCCACATCACCGCGTTGCGCCGCAGCGGGCTCGAGGCCCTGGGTCCCGGCCAGCGGGTGCGGGTCGAGGTCATCGACGGCCGCAAGGGGCTCGAAGCCGACAGTATTGCCTTGATCTGACCGCCGATCCGCGACACCCGCGCGCCGGTTGCCGTCGGCGCAACCCAGGCATCGGAACTTTTGGTTTTGAGCCAGCGTCTTAAGGGCGTATCACCGGGGACACGCCCGGCACCCGGACGGTTTACAATTCGGCAAGGGGCGGGCAACCTCGCGCTGCGACGGCGGCAGCCTTAAAGTCGACCGCGACGAGAGGGATCCAATGGACCTTCGCGATACGATCCGTACCTATCGGCTGGTTTCGGGGTCTTACGACATCGTCTTCGGCCCGGTGTTTCATCCCGGCCGCAAGGAAGCGGTGCGCATCGCCAACGACCGGCCCGGGCAGCGCATCCTCGAAGTCGGCGTGGGCACCGGTTTGTCGCTGCCGCATTTCCGCGCAGATTCGCACGTTACCGGTATCGACGTGTCGACCGAGATGCTGGCCAAGGCCGAGGCGCGGGTCGCGCGCCAGGACCTCGCCCATGTCGATGGCCTCCATGTGATGGACGCCGAGCACATGGATTTCGCCGACAACTCGTTCGATGCGGTGCTGGCGCTCTACGTGGCGCCGGTGGTGCCAAACCCGGCGCAGTTTGCCGCCGAGATGCGGCGCGTCTGCATCCCCGGCGGGACGATCGTGCTGGTCAACCACTTCATGAGCGAGAACTGGGCCGCGCGCTTCATGGAAAAGCGGCTCGCGCACCTGGCTCGCCACATCGGGTTTCACCCCGATTTCGAGTACGACACCTTTATCCGCGACAGCAAATTGTCGGTGCGCGAGATCCGCCCGAGCAATTTGTTCGGCTATTGGCGCCTGTTGCGCTGCGTCAACGAGAAGGACGCGTCGACGCTGAACTAGCCGGCGGCAATCGCTGTTGAGCGGCGTTGGTTCATCTTGCCAGCGCCTTTTCACCGCTTCCCGGCGAAAGCCGGGACCCACTTCTTGACCTTACGAGCGCCGGAAAGGTGGGCCCCGGCTTGCGCCGGGGAGCGGCCTCAAAGTAAGTGGCAAGTTGGTGGATGAGCGAGGCGACTTCCGCCGAAACCGTCGCCAAGAGGGTGGATGGCGCTGTGTTTATCCACCCTACCCTTTCGCGCCGTTCCACAACGCGATCTCGTGCAGCAGGGCCTCGACCGCGCCGCTGGCGAAGCCGAGCGACATCTCGTCGACCAGCCGCCCGTCCTTGATCTTGGTTTCGGCCGCGGTGACGATGACCTCGCGCGCCAGGGTCACCCGCGACAGGCACGAATCGAGCGCCACCTTCATGTGCTCCAGGCATCGCGCGCCGCCCAACGGCCCGCGCGAGGTCGCCATGATCGCCACCGGCTTGTACGCCAGCACCGAGGCGAAGGCCGGGCGCGACGCCCAGTCGATCGCGTTCTTCAGAACCCCCGGGATCGAATGATTGAACTCCGGTGCGCACAGCACCATGCCGTCGGCCGCCTCGATATCGGCGAGCATCTGCTTGACCGCCGGCGGGCGCTTCTCGCCCTCGAAATCCTGGTTGTAGGCCGGAATCGGCGCGAGGTCGTAAACCCTCAGATCGGCGCGGTCGGCAAAGCGGTCGCTCAGCGTCTCCAGGATCGCGTTCGAGAACGAGCCGGCGCGCAAGCTGCCCGACATGCCGATAAGGCTGACCTTGGCCATCGTTGTGATTTCCCCAGAAGAGTCGGCGCCCGTCATAGCGAATGCCCCTCGCCAATGGCAACCTTCTCCCGCAAATTGCACCAATGAGCCTCGTACCCTCCCGGCGCGGTCTGGTGCCGCCCTTCATCGCAATGGACGTGATGCGCGCCGCCAACCGGCGCGAGGCGGCGGGTGAGCGGGTCATCCATCTCGAGGTCGGCCAGCCCGGTACCCCGGCGCCGCAGCCGGTGCTCGACGCTGCGCGGCGGGCGCTCGCCGACAACCGCATCGGCTATACCGACGCCGAGGGCATCCCGGCCCTGCGCGAGGCGATCGCCGCCGATTACCGCGAGCGCTACGGCGTCGCCGTCGACCCGGCCGAGATCGCGGTCACCACCGGCTCGTCGGCGGCGTTTCAGCTTGCTTTCCTCGCCGCGTTCGAGCCGGGCGACCGGGTGGCGCTGGCCGCGCCCGGCTATCCCGCCTACCGCAACATCCTGTCGGCGCTGGGCCTCGAAACCGTGCTGATCGAGGTCGGCGAGAACGCGCATTACCAGCCGAACCCTGAGCTGCTCGCCGATGTGCCGGACCTCAAGGGGCTGATCGTCGCCAGCCCCGCCAACCCGACCGGCACGATGATCGCGCCCGCCGATCTGGCGCGGCTGTCGGATTACTGCCGCGACCGCGGCGTCCGCCTCGTCTCCGACGAGATCTATCACGGCATCACCTATGAGGGCGACGCCGCGACCGCCCGCGCTTTCGGTCGCGAAACCATCGTCGTCAACTCGTTCTCGAAATATTACAGCATGACCGGCTGGCGGCTGGGCTGGATGCTGGCGCCGCCCGACCTGGCCCGCTCGGTGGAATGCCTGGCGCAGAATTTCTACATCTCGCCGCCGGCGCTGTCGCAGCTCGCCGCGGTCGCCGCGTTCGGGTGCCGCGTCGAGCTCGACGGCCATGTCGCCCGCTACCGCGCCAACCGCGACCGGCTGATCGCCACCCTGAGACAGGCCGGGCTTAGCCGCTTCGCCCCGGCCGACGGCGCGTTCTATCTCTATGTCGACGTCTCGTCGCTGACCCGCGACAGCGTCGCATTCTGCCGCCGGATGCTCGCCGAGACCGGGGTCGCGGTCACCCCGGGGCGCGATTTCGACCCGGTCCACGGCGACGGCTGGATGCGCCTCAGCTTCGCCGGGTCAGGTGAAGATATCGCCGAAGCTGCCGTCCTGTTGGCCGAGTGGTTGCCGGCACAAGGTTGAGCTAGAGCAAAATGGGTTCAGATCGAGTCACACCTCGCCCCCCTTGGCCGGGCTTGACCCGGCCATCCACGTCTTCTTCCCCAACACCTGCGAAATGAGACGTGGGCCCCCGGATCAAGTCGGGGGGAGGCGAGAAGTTGCGGCGCTTCAGCCTAAACTCATCCCGCTTTACAGGCGCGCAGCGCTAAAAAGATAAACCACGGAGACACGGAGGACGCTGAGGTTGCAGCGGCACGGCATCTCCGTGCCCTTTGTGTCTCTGTGGTGAGTTATTGCGGCTGCGCCGCAAAAGCTACCGCCGGGCGGCGGCGCGCTTGGTCGCCCAGCTCTCGGGGTCTTCGAGGAAGCTCTTGATCTTGTCGTACTGGCCGGCCTCGAAGCGGCCGAGCTTTTCCGCCGTCGCCGCGACATCCCACCAGGTCGCCAGCGCGTGCAGGCTGATGCCCTCGGCGGCGAGGCTGGTGTCGATCTGCGGGAAGATGCCGTAATTGAAGATCACGAAGGTATGGGCGATCTCGCCGCCGGCCTGGCGGATCGCGCGGACGAAATTGAGCTTCGAGGTGCCCTCGCTGGCGAGATCCTCGACCAGCAGCACCCGCGCGCCGTCCTTCAGCTCACCCTCGATCTGCGCGTTGCGGCCAAAGCCTTTCGCCTGTTTCCTGACATAAAGCATCGGCAGCGACAGGCGGTCGGCGATCCACGCGGCGAACGGGATGCCGGCGGTCTCGCCGCCGGCGATCGCGTCCAGCGATTCGCAGCCGACCCGGCGCTCGATCAGTTCGGCGCCCATGTCCATCAGCTTGCGCCGGGCGCGCGGAAACGAGATCAGCCGCCGGCAATCGATATAGACCGGCGACAGCCGCCCCGAGGTGAAGGTGAACGGGTCGTCGGGGCGGAACAGCACCGCCTCGGTCTCCAACAGGATGCGGGCGGTGGTTTCCGCCGCGTCGCTTTCGCTCTGCGTACGCTCGGAGTGGGGAGGCTGGGCCATGATCTATCTTAACGGCAAAGCAAGCGGGGTTGACAACCGAAGATAATAGGAACAAAAAGAGAACATTAAAACAATTGCCCCCTGCTCATGTCCCCAGCCGCCAGCCTCGTCACCTTACGCGACCGCATCCGGCGGATCGAGCGGCCGAATGCGCGGCGGCATGGGGTGCTGCCGTTCGGGGTCGACGCGATGGACAACGCCTTGCCCGGCGGGGGGCTGGCGCTGGGCGGGCTGCACGAAATCCTCGGGGCCGGCGCCGACGAGGAAGATTGCGCCGCGGCGGCGGGGTTTGCCGCCGGCATTGCCGCGCGACTTCCTGCTGATTCGCTGCAGAAGCAGGGGGATCAGGCCGGCGTGGTGCTGTGGGTCTTGAAGCGCGGCGACCTGTACGGGCCGGGGCTGGCCGAGCACGGGCTCGACCCGGCGCGGATCGTGCTGGCGCGCGCCAGGCGCGACGACGACATCCTGTGGGCGTTGGAAGAGGGGCTGCGCACACCTCATTCCCCCGGCGGCATCGCCGCGGTGATCGGCGAGGTGGGACGGGTGCCGATGGTGGCGGGCAGGCGGCTGCAACTTGCCGCCGAACGCTCCGGCATCACCGCGTTCCTCCTGCGGCGCTGGCAGAGCGGCGGTGAGGCCGCGGCCGAACGCGAGCGGCCGAGCGCGGCGGTGACGCGCTGGCGGATCGCCGCGCTCCCGTCGCTGCCGCCCTCGGTGGCTGATTATGAACCGGGGATCGGAACCCCGCGCTGGCGGGTCGAGCTGCTGCGCTGCCGCGGCGGTGAGGCGGCGGCTTGGGATTTGGAGGTGGCGGATGCGACGGGTGCTCTATCTCTTTCTGCCGCGCTGGCCGATCGACCGGCTGCGCCGCGCCGGCCTGTTGCCGAGCCTCAAATCTGGCGAGCAGCCGGGTAACGCACATTCGGAAGAGCCACCCTTCGCCACGGTAATCGCATCGGGCGGCCGGCAGCTCCTCGCGGCGGTCAACCCGGCGGCCGAGGCGCAGGGCCTGCGCGCCGGCATGCCGCTCGCCGACGCGCTGTCGTTTCTCCCCGGCCTCATTACCCGCCCGGTCGAACTCGTCGAGGACGCCGGTGCTCTGCACCGGCTCGCCGAATGGTGCGGCCGCTACAGCCCGTGGACCGCGCCCGACGGGGTTGACGGCATCAAGATCGAGATCACTGGCTCGGCGCATCTGTGGGGTGGCGAGGCGGCGCTTGCCGCCGATCTGTCGCAACGGCTAAACCGCCAAGGCATCGCGCATCGTCTCGCCATCGCCGACACGCTCGGCGCCGCCTGGGCGTTGGCTCGCTTTGCCGTGACGGAGGCCGCGGAGGCGGCGAACCCAGTTGGCTGTAAATTTCCTGTAAAAACAGCGAATTTGACCGCCGCTGCCATCATCATTTCAACGGGCGAGATGCGGGCGGCGCTGGCGCCGCTGCCGGTCGCGGCGCTGCGACTCGATCCCGCGCTTGTCGAAGGTCTGCACCGAGTCGGGCTGCGGCGGGTCGGCGAGGTGCTGGCGATGCCGCGCGACGCGCTCGCCCGGCGCTTTGGCGATATGGTGGCGCGCCGGCTCGACCAGGCTCTCGACCTATTGCCCGAACCGCTGTCGCCGCTCGGCGAGACGCCGAGCTGGCGGATGCGTTTGTCATTTGTCGAGCCGATCGCCGATCCCGCCGACCTCGCCCGCGCCGCCGAGCGGCTGACCCTCGATCTCGCCGCTCGTCTCGCTCGTGAAGGCATGGGCGCGCGCCGGCTCGACCTCGGCTTTTACCGGGTCGACGGCCGGGTCGAGCACATCCGCATCGGCACCGCCCGGCCGAGCCGCGACCCCGCTCACCTCGCCAAATTGCTGATCGGCAAGCTCGATACGGTCGATCCCGGCCTCGGGGTCGAGGACGCGATCCTCGCCGCCTTTGCCGTCGAGACGCTGGGGCCCGAGCAGATCGGCATGACCGGCGCCGCCGGGGCAATCGGCGACACCGCCCCGCTGTTCGACCGGCTCGGCGCCCGGCTCGGCCTCGACGCGCTCGCCCGCCTCGAGCCGCGCGCCAGCCATATCCCGGAACGGGCGTCGGTGGCAGTAGCTGTCGGAGGGACCGATAAGGGCCAATGCCGGCCCCCACCCCAACCCTCCCCCGTACCCACGGGGGAGGGAGCGCGCCGCAGGCGCGGGGAGGAGAGCGGCGCCATGCCTACACCGCAAAAACCGCCGCGGCCGGTGCGGCTGTTCCAGCCGCCGGAGCCGGTCGAGGCGTTCTGGGTGCTGCCCGACGACCCGCCGTTCCGCTTTGCCTGGCGCCGGCGCACCCACCGGGGCGCCCAGGCCGACGGACCCGAACGGATCGCCGAGGAATGGTGGCAGCCGGACGGAGAACTGGTCGGCGCCGAAGGTTGCCCCGGCGCGATCCGCGATTATTACCGGGTCGAGGACGAGGCCGGCCGCCGCTTCTGGCTGTTCCGCGCGGGGCTGCCCGGCGACCCGCCGCCGCGCTGGTTTGTCCATGGCATCTTCGCCTGATCCTCGATGCCTGAGCTGTCTCCCAAAAAATCGGATGCGCTTGCCGGGTTCGGCAGGTTGCCCCGCACGATCGGCTACGGCAGTCTGTCGCTGCACGGCAACAAGCGAGGGAAGACGACCGGCGGCAATCACGGCCCCACCCGTGCCGCCGCGCTTGAATACGCCGAGCTGCAGGCGGTCAGCAATTTCTCGTTCCTGCGCGGCGGCTCGCATCCGGACGAGCTGGTGCAGCAGGCGGCGGCGCTCGGCCTCGCGGCGGTGGCAATCGCCAACCGCAACAGCCTCGCCGGCATCGTGCGCGCGCATCAGGCGGCCGAGGATGCCGGCATCCGTCTCGTCGTCGGGGCGCGGCTCGACCTGCGCGACGGCACGAGCCTGCTCGCCTTTCCCGAGGACCGCGCCGCCTATGGCCGCCTCACGCGGCTGCTGACCCTCGGCAAGCGCCGCGCGCCCAAGGGCGAATGCCATCTCGATTACGGCGATGTCGTCGCCCACGGCGAGGGGCTGGTGGTCGTCGCGCTGCCGCCGGACGGCGCCGACCACGCCAGCCTCGCCGCGCATCGCGCCTTCGCCGCCCGGCTCGCCGCCGATTTCGCCGGCCGCGCCTATCTCGCCGCGCACCATCTCTACCGCGGCGACGATGCGAGACGCCTCGCCCGCCTGGCGCGGATCGCGGCGGCCACCGGGCTGCCGCTGCTGGCGACCGGCGACGTGCTCTACCACGCGCCCCAGCGGCGCCCGCTCCAGGACGTGCTGACCTGCATCCGCGAGCACTGCACCATCCAAGAGGCCGGGTTTCGCCTCGCCGCCAATGCCGAGCGCCACCTGAAGCCGGCGGCCGAGATGGCCCGGCTGTTCCGCGGCTACGAAAGTGCGCTGGCCGCCAGCGTCGAGATCGCCCGGCGCTGCCGCTCCAGCCTCGGCGAATTGCGCTATGAATACCCCGAAGAGCCGGTGCCCCCCGGCATGACGCCGCAATCGCGCCTCGCCCAATTGGCCTGGGAAGGCGCCGCCAAAAAATTTCCCGGCGGCCTATCCGACAAGATCCGCAATCGGATCGAACACGAACTGGCGCTGATCGAGGAGCTCAACTTCGCGCGCTATTTCCTCACCGTGCACGACATCGTTCGCTTCGCCGAGGAGAAGAAAATCCTCTGCCAGGGGCGCGGCTCGGCGGCCAATTCGGTGGTCTGCTATTGCCTCGGCATCACCGCCGTCGATCCGGAAAAGATCGACGTGCTGTTCGAGCGCTTCATCAGTGCCGCGCGCGGCGAGCCGCCCGACATCGACGTCGATTTCGAGCACGAACGGCGCGAGGAGGTGATCCAGTACGTCTACCAGAAATACGGCCGCGACCGCGCCGGGCTCGCCGCCACCCTGATCACCTACCGCTCGCGCAGCGCGATCCGCGAGGTCGGCAAGGTGATGGGCTTGTCCGACGACATCGTCGCCGCATTGAACGGCATGGTGTGGGGCTGGTCGAGCGAGCGGCTGATGGATCAGCGGGTGCGCGAGGCCGGGCTCGACCCTACCGACCGCAATTTGCGCCTGGCGCTCGACCTGGCGGGCGCGCTGATCGGCTTTCCCCGGCACCTGTCGCAGCATGTCGGCGGCTTTGTCATCACCCGCGGGCCATTGAGCGAGCTGGTGCCGATCGAGAACGCGGCGATGGAGGACCGCACCGTCATTGAATGGGACAAGGACGACCTCGACGCCCTGCACATCCTCAAGGTCGATGTCCTGGCGCTCGGCATGCTGACCTGCGTGCGCAAGGCCTTCGACCTGATCGAGCGGCACAAGGACCGACCGCTGACCCTGGCGACGGTGCCGCGCGAGGACCCGGCGGTCTACGACATGCTGTCGCGGGCGGATTCGATCGGTGTCTTCCAGGTCGAAAGCCGCGCCCAGATGTCGATGCTGCCGCGCCTCCAGCCCCGGAAATTCTACGACCTGGTGATCGAGGTGGCGATCGTGCGGCCGGGGCCGATCCAGGGCGACATGGTCCATCCCTACCTGCGCCGGCGTAAGAAAATCGAAGATGTCGACTATCCTTCCGATGCGCTGAAAAAGGTGCTGGAAAAAACCCTCGGCGTGCCGCTGTTCCAGGAGCAGGCGATGCAGATCGCCATCGTCGGCGCCGGCTTCACCGCTGAAGACGCGGACAAGCTGCGCCGCTCGATGGCGGCCTTTCGCCGCAACGGCGATATCGAGAAATTCCGCGACAAGTTCATCGAGGGAATGGTCGCCAACAAGTACGAGCGCGGTTTCGCCGAGCGCTGCTTCAGCCAGATCGAGGGGTTCGGCACCTACGGTTTTCCGGAAAGCCATGCCGCGAGCTTTTCGCTGCTGGTCTATATCTCGGCCTGGATCAAATGCTTCCACCCCGAAATCTTCGCCTGCGCGCTGCTGAATTCGCAGCCGATGGGGTTCTACGCCCCGGCCCAGATCGTCCGCGACGCGCGCGAGCACGGGGTCGCGGTGCTGCCGGTCGACGTCAACCGCAGCGAATGGGATTGCACCTTGGAGCCTGCTCCCGACGGCAAGACCGACGATGCGTCCTTCGAGGCGGCTGCTGCGCAGCCTCCTGACTCTCAGGATGAGGAGAGTCTCGGGTTAAGAAGGAGCCTCATCCTGAGGAGCGGCCGTCAGGCCGCGTCTCGAAGGACGCACGACGCTCATCCCGTATCCGACTTCCGCTTCGCGCTGCGGCTTGGGTTCCGCCAGATCAAGGGTTTCAACCAGGAGGACGCCAAACGCCTTGTCGACGGGCGCGGCGGCGGCTACCCGGATGCGCAAGCCCTGTGGCAGCGCAGCGGCCTCGACCGCCGTGCCTTGGAGCGGCTCGCCGCGGCCGATGCGCTGCGCTCGCTGCAGCAAGAGAAAGGCGGGCTCGACCGCCGCCAAGGGCTGTGGGCGCTGAAAGCGCTGGGCGAAGCGCCGCTGCCCCTGTTCGCCGGTATGCACTCCGATGTCATTCCGGGGCGGCTCGGAGAGCCGAACCCGGAACCCATGAACGTTAACGGGACAGACCAAGGCGCAGTCAATGCAACCTCCCTTCACTGTTTGAGTTCATGGGTTCCGGGTTCTCTCGCTGCGCGAGAGCCCCGGAATGACAATAAAAAAAGCGAAACCCGCGCCGCGTCATTGCTGCCGGAAATGCCGCTCGGCGAGCATGTCGTCGAGGATTACCGCAGCACCAGCCTCAGCCTGAAGCGCCACCCGCTCGCCTTTCTGCGCGGCGAGCTGGCGCAGGAAGGCGTCGTTCCCGCGAGCGCGCTTGCCACCTGGCCGGTTGACCGCTGCTATGCAGTCGCCGGGCTGGTGCTGATCCGCCAGCGCCCCGGCAGCGCCAAGGGCGTCATCTTCATCACCCTTGAGGACGAGACCGGGATCGCCAACCTGATCGTCTGGCCGCCGATCCTGGAACGCTTCCGCCGCATCGTGCTCGGGGCGAGCTTGCTCTACTGCCGCGGCCGGCTGCAGCGCGAGGAAGGCGTCATCCACGTCGTCGCCGAGGATTTGCGCGACCTGACCCCGCGCCTCAACACCTTGCGCGAACGCACCGGCGCCGAAGCCTCGTCGAGCGAGCCGCCGTTTAAGCTGCCGGAGCGCGTGCCCGGCCCAAGTGAAACCCCAGGGCCGGGCGACCTCGGCGAGCCGGACATCGTCGTCCATAGCCGCGATTTCCGCTGAATCACCATTTCGCTTGTCCACAAGCATCGGCGGCGCATCAATGTCGCCGGCACAAATTCGCCAGCACAAATTCGCCAGCCACAAATTCGATAGAGATAGACGCCGATGCCCGACGCTCCAAAAATGCCGCTCGCCCGCTTCAAGGTGCTCGACCTCACCCGGGTGCGCGCCGGCCCGACCGCGGTGCGCCAGCTCGCCGATTGGGGCGCGCAGGTCATCAAAATCGAGGCGCCGCCTTCGCCCGGCGAAGGGCTCGGCGGGCCGCGCCACGGCCCCGATTTTCAGAATTTGCACCGCAATAAGCGCAGCCTGACGCTCGACCTCAAATCGCCGGACGGGATCGAAATCTTCCGCAAGCTGGTGCGCGACGCCGACGTCGTGGTCGAGAACTACCGGCCCGACGTCAAGGGGCGGCTCGGCATCGATTATCCCGCGCTAAAGGCGATTAACCCGCGCCTCGTCTATGCCAGCATCTCGGGCTTCGGCCAGAGCGGCCCCTATCGCGACCGGCCCGGCTTCGACCAGATCGCCCAGGGCATGGGCGGGCTGATGTCGATCACCGGGCTGCCCGGCCAGGGGCCGGTGCGGGTCGGCATCCCGGTCGCCGATTTGTCGGCCGGGATTTTCTGCGCGATGGGCATCCTAATCGCGCTGCTCGAGCGCGAGGTGTCGGGCGAGGGCCAGTGGGTCGAAAGCTCGCTGTTGGCGGCGCAGATCGCGATGCTCGACTTCCAGGGCGTGCGCTGGACGATCGCGCACGAGGTGCCGGAGCAGGCCGGCAACGACCACCCGACCAGCATCCCCACCGGTGTGTTCCAAACCAGCGACGGCTACATCAACATCGCCTCGGCCGGCGACGAGATTTTCGGCCGTTTCTGCCGCGCGGTCGACCGGCCGGATTTGGCCGAGCATCCCGACTACAAGACCGGCCGCGCGCGCTCGGACAACCGCAAGGCGCTCAACGCCGCGATCGAGGAGATCACCAGGAAGCACACCAGCGCCGAATGGATCGACCGCCTCAACCGGGCCGGGGTGCCGTCGGGGCCGATCTACAAGATGGACGAGGTGTTCGCCGACCCGCAGGTCAAGCATCTCGGCATCGCTCAGGCGGTGAAGCACCCGACGCTCGGCGAGATCGAGCTGGTCGGCCAGGCGGTCACCCTGAGCCGCACCCCGAGCCGGCTGGAGACCGCCAGCCCCGACCAGGGCGAGCACACCGACGCGATCCTCGGCGAGCTCGGCTACAGCGCCGGCGACATCGCCAAGTTGCGCGAGCGGGGGGTGGTATAGCGGGGCCTATCATCTTGCGTGGGCCACGATTATCTTGATGCGGTCATGGCGATCACCGCGCTTGATACGCACCAGACGGTTAAGGACCTAACCGCCGCCGGATTCACCGATGCGCAGGCTGAAGCGCTGGCTTACGCATTGCGCCAAGCTCAGCAGGTCGACCTTTCAGACCTGGCGACGAAGACGGACATCGCTGAATTGCGGCGCGAAATGGCGGAAATGAAAGCCGAACTCATCAAGTGGATGGGCGGGTTAGTTCTTGCCGCGGTAGGAGCGATCGTCGCGCTCATGAAGCTCTTGCCGGGCGGGCACCCGTAACTACGCTACGTCCGTGTCCGATCGCGCGAGTCGAACTGGCGCAGCAGCGCGTCGCCGAGCAGGTTGCAGGCGATCACGGTGAGAAAGATCATCGCGCCGGGATAGACCGCGAGCAGGGGCGCGCTGGCGATTACCTCCTGCGCGTTCGACAACATGCTGCCCCAGCTCGCCAGCGGCGGCTGCACCCCGAGCCCGAGAAAGCTCAACACCGATTCCAGCAGGATGATGTCGCCGACGCTCAACGTCGTCGCCACCACCAGCGGCCCCAGCACGTTGGGCAGGATGTGGCGCCACAGGATGTGTGGCGTGCCGGCGCCGAGGCTTTGCGCGGCGCGAACGAAATCGCGTTGGCGGGTGACCAAGGTCGCGCTGCGCACCAGCCGCGCCGAGGTGGTCCAGCCGACCAGCACGGTCAGCCCGACGATGCGCAGCAGGTTGATCACCGGCAATTCGGTGACCCGCGCCGAAATGCCGAGCTTTTCCAGGTCGAGCGCGGCGAACACGATCAGCAGCGGCATTAGCGGCAGGGCGATGACCCCGTCGGTGAGGCGCATCAGCATCCGGTCGGCCCAGCCGCCGAGATAGCCGGCAACCAGCCCGACCGCGGCGCCGAGCGCCGCCGCCGTCGCCGCCGCGGCGATGCCGATGGTCAGCGACACGCGGCCGCCTTCGAGCAGGCGCAGCAGCATGTCGCGGCCCAATTCGTCGGTGCCCAGCGGATGCGCCGCCGACGGCCCGGCGAAGCGGTCGAGCAGATCCACGGCAGCCGGGTCGGCGCCGAGCAGCGCGGCGATCAACGGCGCCGCCAGCGAAGCGAGAGCGATCGCCGCGAGCAACGCCAGCGGCAGCCTCACCGCCGCCCGCTCATCGATAGCTCACCCGCGGGTCGAGCCAGGCATAGGCGAGGTCGGCGGCGAGGTTGGCCGCCATCGTCACCGCGGTCGCCAGCAGCAGCGCGGCGAGGGCGAGGTTGTAGTCGTTGCCCATCACCGCGTCGAAAATCAGCTTGCCCATGCCGGGGTAGGCGAACATCTCTTCGGTGACCAGTGCGCCCGACACCAGCGTGCCGAACGACAACGCCAGGATCGTGGTGATCGGCACCAGCGCGCTGCGCAGCGCGTGGTGCCAGACCACGCGCGCCTCGCTCGCGCCTTTGGCGCGGGCGGTGCGGATGTGGTCTTGCGCCAGCGCGTCCTGCATCGCGGCACGGACATAGCGGGTATAGCCGCCGAGGCTGGCGATCGTCAGCACCGCCACCGGCAGCACCAGGTGGCGCAGCCGGTCGGCGAGGTCGCCGTCGCCGGCGGTGGCGCTGCCGCTCGCCGGCAGCCAGCCGAGCCCGGCGGCGAACACCAGGATCAGGATCAGCGCCAGCCAAAACGTCGGCAGCGACACCCCAGCGAAACAACCGAAATTGATCGCGCGGTCGAGCCAGCTGCGCGGCCGCCGCGCTGCGGCAATGCCGAGCCCCAGCGCCAGCGCGAAAGCCAGCACAAAACTGGCCCCCATCAGCACCAGCGAATTGCCCAGTCGTGGCAGCAGGGTCGCCGCCACCGGTGCCGAGAACAGCCGCGAATAGCCGAGGTCTCCGCCCAGCGCGGCTTGCGCCCAGGCGAGATAGCGGTGCAGCAACGGCTGGTCGACGCCATACAGCGCCTTCAACCGCGCCAGATCGGCGGAGCCTAGATGCGGGTTCGCGCTCATCATCAAATCGATCGGGTCGCCCGGCATCAGCCCGATGAGGCCGTAGATCGCCAACGACATCAGCGCCAGCATCACGGCGATCTCGACCATCCGGATGGCGGTGAAGCGGATCATCTGATCATCCTTGGCCGGGCTTGACTCGGCCACCCACGCCTTCTGCTCCGCCGTCCGCTCATAAAGACGTGGACCCGCGGGTCAAGCCCGCTGGAGCGCAACTCAGGGCTTCCCGACGGGTCAAATCAACCATCAAGGCGTCGCGCCCCAATCGGTGACCCACAGGCTCGACGGGTACTGGTTGCCGGTGGGCTTGAGCCCGGTCAGCCATTTCGGCAGGACGTAGGCGTCGGAGCGAAAATACAGCGGCAGCGACGGCAGATCGGTCGCGTAAAGCCGCTGCGCCTGGGCCCACAGCGTCTTGCGCTTGTCCTTGTCCAGCTCGATCTCGAGCGCGTCGATGATGCGGTCCATCTCCGCGCTCTTGTAGCCGGGCGCGTTCTGCCCGGCATAGGAATTGGCCGCGCTCGGAATCTCGTCGGAGTGAAAGATCGTCCGCGGCGCGTTCTCGGGCGCGCTGATCCACGCGTACATCGCCAGCTCGAATTTGCGGTGCGGCACGGTCTCGCCGAACAGCACCCGGGCCGGCTCGTTCTTGATGCGGATGTCGACGCCGATCTTTTTCCACTGGCTTTGCAGCACCTGCTCGACCAGTTCGCGCGAGCGGTTGCCGGCGGTGGTCATCAGCTCCAGCGACAACGGCTTGCCCTCTGCGTTGCGCCGCGATCCGTCCGGCTGCGCCTTCCAGCCAGCTTCCTCCAACAGCTGTTTCGCCTTTGCCGGGTCGTAAGGGTGGCGCGGCACGTCGGTGGTAAAGCCGGCGTCGAGCGGCTCGACAAAGCTGTCGGCGACCGCCTGGCGGCCGCCGAACAGCGAGCGGCTGACCGCCTCGCGGTCGAGGCCGAGCAGCAGCGCCTCGCGCACCTGCCGGTCGGCCAGCACCGGCACGTCGAGGTTGACGTCGACATGCTCGAAGGTGAGCCCCGGCTTGTAGACGATATCGAACTTGCCGCCGTGCCGCTTGTCGAAGGCGAGCGCCTCGTCGAGCGGCAGGCCCAGTTCGCCGGCGATCATGTCGATACCGCCCGACAGCAGGTTGGCCTCCATCGCCGCGGTGTTCTCGATCGTGCGCACGGCGATGCGGCGGAACGGCGGCTTTGGGCCGGCCCAATACGGGTTGGGTTCCAGCAGGATGTGCGAGCCCGAGACGATCTCGCCAATCCGGTACGGGCCGTTGTAGAGGCCGGGGTTGGTCGGATCGGTGGCGTAAAGCGTGCGCAGCCGGTATTGCGCCGGCTCGGCAAACGCCGCGCGCTCGAGATGCGCCGGCAACAGCACGAAATCGTCGATCGCCTCGAAATCGTAGGTCAGCTTGTTGACATGCATCGTAAAGGTTTTGTCGTCCTTGACGTCGATCGAGTCGATCCGGCGATAAAGCTCGGCATTGCTGACCGCGCTTTGCGGGTTGCGCCCGACCTCGTAGGTGAATTTGACGTCGTCGGTGGTCACCGGCGCACCGTCGCCCCAGGCCGCGTCGGCACGGATCGTGTAGGTGAGGTCGATTCCCTTCTTGCCGCCGGGCAGCTCGGTCGCCACCGCCCGGCCATTGGCGAAGGACGGCAGCTCCGTGCACAGCAGGCAGACGATTTTCCAGTCCGCGTCGAACACCGTGAACGGCCGCACCGCAAAGCCGAGCACATAGCTTTTCGCCGCCATCGTATCGATGTTGGGGTTGAGCGTGGCGGGAAACTGGATGATGCCGATGGTCAGCTGGTCGCGCTCGGCGGCGGGGGCCGGCAGGGCCGCCAAAGTCGCCAGCGCCGCAGAAACCATGAGCGAGAAAAAAGAGCGGAGGAATTGCACTAGAAGGCGCTCGCGGAAAACGTCAATTACGTGCATCTGACAGCGCCTCAAGTCCTTGAATCTCGTGTATCTCGGATCAATATTACTCGGCACCGGCGGGGTCGGATACGCAACCCGAACGGTTGCGCGTCTGTCGGAACGAAACAACAAGCGGGTTGTTTCATCCCGTAGGCTCGCAAGAGCCTCCCACGGGTAAAGCACGCTGTTGCTGCAAAAGTCGAACCCGGAACTGCCACAGAGGACAAAAACATGAAACATCTCTTGAATGGCATCGCGATCGCCGCGGTGTTCGCAATTGCCGCCCCGGCGTTGGCACAGAACGCGCCGATGACCCCAGCCGCCCCGCCGGCCAAGACCGCCCCCGCGGCCGCGCCGACGGCTGCCCCGACGAAGGGCGCGACGGCAATGCCGAGGAAACCGATGCGTCATCGTATGGCACGCCGCGGAATGATGAACCAAGGCGGTGGCGGCGGCGGCGACCGGATGACCGAAGATCTCAACCGGCAAGAACTCGCCCGCATCCAGGGCGGCGGCATGGCCCCGCAGGGCGGCATGGCCCCGCAAGGCGGTGGCATGCAAGGTGGCGGCATGCAGGGTGGTGGCATGCAAGGTGGCGGGAT
>JBBRPG010000020.1:0-31714 GCA_038228485.1 Alphaproteobacteria bacterium | reverse complement strand
TTGCGGTGACCCCCGATCCGGGCCTGTTCTACATGAGCCGGGCGCACCGCGAAGCGCTGGCGACGTTGGTCTACGGCATCGAAACCCGCAAAGGCTTTATCGTCTGCACCGGCGAGGTCGGTACCGGCAAGACCACGGTGGTGCGCGCCTTCTTCGACCAGGCGCGCGGCGAGAGCTTCGAGATCATCTACTTGGTGACGCCGCAGGTCACCCCGTTGGAGATGGCGACCTATATCTGCCGCGAGCTGGACGAGGACGATCCGCCGAGCGTCTTCGCCGCGGTGCCGCGGCTGCAATGGAAGCTGCTGCACATCTTCGAGACGGGGCGGACCGTCGTGCTGATGATCGACGAGGCCCAGCTGCTGCCGGCCGAGACCCTCGAATTCCTCCGCCTCCTCAGCAATTTCGAGACCGATACCGAAAAGCTGATCCAGATCGTGCTGGTCGGCCAGCCCGAGCTCGACAACACGCTGGCGCGGCGCGACATGCGCCAGGTCAATCAGCGGGTGGCGCTGCGTGCCCGGCTCGCCCCGCTGAGCCCGATGGAAAGCCTCGAATATATCGAGCACCGGCTGCTCGCGAGCGGCGCCAGCGAGCTTACCCAGATCATGTCGCCAAGCGCGGCTTGGCGGATTGCCGAGGCCGCCGACGGCATCCCGCGGGTGATCAATATCCTGGCCGACAACGTGCTGATCGCCGGGCTCGGCGCCGGGCAGCGGCCGGTCGGCAGCGTGCTCGCCGACATGGCGATCCGCGAGTTCGTCGCCAAGTCGGGTGCGGCCAGCCCGCTGCGGCGCCACGGCTGGTTCCCGCGCCGGCGTACCCGCCCGGCGCGGAACTTGTCGCGCCGAGCTGCGGTGTCCCCCATCACTCTCGGCTTCACGCGGTAGCCATGCCGCGAAGGCGGCTGCGGCTCCATCATTTCTAAAGGATCGAGCCGATAAACTCGGTGGCATGACCATCGCTGCCGATGCCGCCGACAAACGGATTCTCGTCCAGCCGGGCCGCAACGCTTTTCCCGACATGAGCGCGTATATCAGCGAGCGCTTCGGCTTCGATTTGCTGCAGCTCAGCGACTACAACATCCACCAGGCCCAGAGCAAATGGGTGCATTTGCGGGGGTTGGCGCGCCAGTCGTTCGATCTCGTGCGCCTGCTCGGCCGCCTGCGGCGCTGCCGCGTCGTCATCGCCATCGGCCCGATCTCGTATCTGATCAAGCTGCTGAAACGGCTGCGGCTGATCCGCTACGAGACCTCGTTCTGTCTTGGCTGGCATGTCCGCTCGCCGCGCTGGTTCCCGCTGTTTCGCGCGCTGAGCAAGCTCGATTCCGCCGGCGATCATTACATCGTCTTTAGCGAGTGGGAGATCGGGCTCTATCAGGCGAACCTCGGCATCGCCGCTGAGCGCATGCACTTCCTGCCGTACGGCGATTGGTCGGCGTCCCCGGAAACGCCGGTGTCGGCTGTGCCGCCGGATAAAGCCGGCGGCGGGTATTATTTCGCCGGCGGCTACAGCAACCGCGACTATCCGGCGCTGATCGCCGCGTTCCGCGCGATCCCGGCGCGGCTCGTCATCGTCTGCTCGGCGCTCAACAAGGAATTGGACGCGCTCGACATCCCGGCCAACGTCACCATCTTGCGCGACCTGCCGAGCGCGGAATTCGACGCCCATCTTCGCGGCGCCAAGGCGTGCATCATCCCGCTGAAGCACGATACCGGCGCGTCGGGGCAAAGCGTCATGTTGCGGCTGATGCGCCACCGCAAGACCATCGTCGCCACCGATTTCGGCAGCGTCCGGGGATACGTCGTCGACGGCGAATCCGGGCTGCTGGTTAAAGATATCGAGCGCGACCTGCCGGCGGCCGTCGCCCGCATCGAGCGCGATCCCAGCGCCGCCGCCGCGATGGGCGAGGCGGCCTACGAACACTATTGCCGCTATTTTTCGCTGGCGGCGGGTGGCGAGGCCCTCGGCCGCATTCTCGAGCCGACCATCGCCGGATGAAGGGCGCTGTTGCACCGCGCCGGCTTGCCGACAGACGGGTTCTGCTGCTAGCGGCAGCTCGCGGCGATCTTGCGGGTTGCCGCCGATTTCGGCAGCTGGAAATCCTCGACGAACACGACCAGCTCGCCGCCGGTCTGCTTATCCGTGACGGTCGCGCGCCCGGCTCGGTTGAAGTCGCCGCTCAGCGTGTCGCCGATCGCGACGATCCCGCCCGTCAGCCGTTCCATCACCGCGTATCCGTTCGGCGTGTTGACAAAGATCTTGTTGCCACACCCGGTCGCGTGCTCGACCTGGCCGCTGGTCTGATTGTAGGCGGTCGCGGCGCGGCAGCTCGTGGCGATGCGCTGGGTGATCTCCGATTTACTCAGCCCGCGCTCTTCGATGCTGGCGGAAAACCGGCGGCCGGATTGCGGCAGGTAAAACGAGGCAAAACCGATACGCTCGAGGTCGCCGATCAGCTTGTCGCCGTCGCCGGCGGCGCTGGCATCGCTCGCGGCCAGCACCGAATAACTGGTCGCGGCGGCGACGAAGACCTTGCCGCCGCAGCCCTTGGCCCGCAGCACCGTCCCGTCGGCCGAGGCCGGCCCGACGGTCAGCACACCGGCGCCGAGCAGGGCAAAGGTGAGGATAATGGCGCGCGGCAGCCTCATCGCGCCGACACCCTGTCACTCGCCGCCGCCCCGTGCAATGCCGCACGGGAGACCCGGCGGTGAACCCGGCGATGAACCGCGCCGGCCGCTTTGCCGAGCGCGCGGTCACCTTCGCGTATCTTTGCGTCTTCGCCGGGATCATGTGGCCCCCCGACACTTATTTTGTCGGCGAACCGGTGATCCCGCAGGGCGGGTCGAACAGCTGGGATTTCATGGAGTTCGCCCTCCTGCTGCCGTTCCTGGCGATCGGCTTTTATGCGCGCCGGCGGGAACTGCCGTGGCTGGTGGCTTGCGCCTGGCCCGTCCTCGCTCTCGCCGCCCTGGCGTTTCTCAGCGCGTTCTGGTCGGACGCGCCGGCCCTGGTCGTCCGCCGCGCCGGCACGGCGACGGCCTCGACCCTGTTCGGCGTCTATCTCGCGGCGCGCGGCGACATCGGCGAGCTGGTCGCGACCCTGGTCAAGGTCTACGCGATCGCCGCGATCTCCTCGATGGTGCTGATCGTGGTCGCGCCTAGCGCGGCGACGATGACGGCCGAGGCCTATACCCATGCCTGGCGCGGCGCGTTCACCGACAAGAACGAGCTCGGCTTGGCCTCTGCCGAGGCGATCATCCTGTCGGTCTACGCCTACCTCCGGCGCTACGGGCCGCGCTGGCTGGCGGGGTTGACGATCGCCGCCTTCCTCGTGCTGCTGGTCGGATCGCAATCGAAGACGCCGGTGGTGGTGATGATGGCGGCGCTCTATGCCGGGCTGCTGGCGACGGCGCTGCGCCGGCGCAGCGGGGCGGGGTTGGTCGTCGGCTACATTTTGGTCGTGCTCGGCCTCGCCGGCAGCGCGCTCTTGGCGATCGGCTGGCAGGACGCGCTGCTGTTGCTCGGCCGCGACCCGACTTTTACCAACCGCACCCGCATCTGGGAGCTGGTGCTCGAATACATCGCGCGGCAGCCGTGGTTCGGGTACGGCTATGGCGGGTTTTGGCGCGAGGACGGCATCGACGCCACCACCTTGTGGGTGGTGCTCGGCTTCAAGACGCCGCATGCCCACAATAGCTGGCTGGAGCTGGCGTTGGGGCTGGGGATCGTCGGAGTGGCGATCGCCGGCCTCTCCTGGCTCGCCGCGATCTACCGCACGCTGCGCGTCGCCGCCGCGCCGCACGCCGAGCATGTCGCGTTCTGCTTTGCCCTGCTGGCCGGCATCTTTTTCGAGAATCTCAGCGAGTTCGAGTTCTTCCGGCCGGGCCGGCTGATGTGGGCGCTGTTCGTCACGGTGCTGGTCTATCTCGGCCGCGAGGTGATGCTGACCCGCGCCCGCCATGCCGAGGCGCGGCGGCTGACTGTTGCCGCCCGGCCCGAGCATTATGCGGCTGCGCGCGGAGCACCGGGCACTGTCGCACCATGACCTCGCTCGATCAGTTCGGCCTTCCGCACCTGCACGATTGACTGGGCTGAAAGCAGGCGACTCGGGTCACCGCAATCGCGCCGGAGCAGGCGCTGCGGCGTGCCGCGGCGAGGCGGAGCGCTGCGGCGCGCGGCGCAACGCTTCGGCCATCGCCGTATAGACCGGCTTCGGACGGCAATCGGCGTCGAACGGCAGCGGCCGCGGCCGCAACCCGTCTTCGCGCTTGGTCCGCGGGTCGCCGACCGAGACGATCCAGCTCATGCGGTCGCTCACGCCCCAGGTGATCACCGTCGTCACCGCCTGGCGGGCCAGCGCGACATCGAGATAGCGGCGGTAGACGGCGGCGACCGCGGCGTCGCGGGCGGCGATGTCGGACGGCGCGCCCTTGTCGACGCAATCGAGCTCGGTCAACATGATCTGAAGCCCGCGCGCGGCCAACTCGTCGAGAAAGCCGCTGAAGGCCTTTTCGTCGAAATGCGCCATGTCGGCGATGAACAAATGGCTCTGCAAGCCGATGGCGTCGAGCGGTGTGCCGCGCTTCTTGAACCCGTCGATTAGCTCCAGTAGCACCCGCCGCTTTTCCAGCTGATCGGGCAGCTCCATTTCGATGTCGAACTCGTTGTAGACGAGGCGTGCGACGGGGTCGTTCGCCCGCGCGGTGTGGTAGGCGATATCGAGGTATTCGGGGCCGATCTTGTCGAGAAAGACATGCGGCCGCAGCTTGTCCGGGCGCGGGGAGGCGATGAGGATCGCCTCGTTGACCACATCCCACGACTGCATGCGCCCGGCAAAATGGCGGCAGGTCTCGGCGACGTGGTTTTCCAGCGCTTTCACGGCCGCGGCGCGGTCCGGCAAGCCGGCGTACCAGGCTGGCGCCCGCTCGCCATAAACCAAGGTATGGCCGCGAAATTTCATGCCGTGGGCAGTTGCCCAGTCGTAATCGGCATCGACCCCGGTGAAGTCGTGGCTAGCGGCGGTTGGCTGCAAATGGTCCCAATCCATCCGGCCGGTGACCATGAGGCCGCATTCGCGCTCGCAGAGAGCGGCGTAGTCCGCCTCGTCCTTCAATTCCCATGGATCGATATAGCTGCCGTAAAGCAGCCCGCGGGAAGCGGCGATCGTCCGCAGCGGCGACGTGCCCCGGGCCGGGTCGAGCGCGGCGAGGGCGGGCCGGCAGGCGGCGCCGGCGGCTGCGGCGGCGATAAAGCCGCGGCGGGTCATCATCGCGTTCATGCTTCTATTGGCCATCGGCTTGGGGGCGGGCCACGGCGAATTGGCGCGGCGAGCGCAGCCGGTCGACTGTCGTGCAAGTGGCCTCGTCAAAGCGCGCGGCCATGTCGTCCATGCGCAAGCTGTCACGGGTCTTGAGCGCGCCTTCCGCCAGCCGCGCCTGCCATTCGGGGCTGTCGGCGAAGCGCGCCAAGGTCGCGGCGAAATCGCCGAGATCGCCCGGTACGACCAGCCCGTTACGCTCATGCTCGATGTATTCGACCTCCGGGCTGTGCATGTCGCTGGCGCGGGTGATCACCGGCCGGCCGTGGGCGAAAGCATGGTTGGCGACAAGGCCGACCATCCCGGCGACAACCGTGGCGGCGCTGACTTTGAGGCAGCGCGCGACCTGGTCGTTGGGCGGCAGCGCGCCGAGGAAATGGATGCCGGGCTCGTCGGCCGCCTGCGCCCGGCAATCCGCCTCGCACATGCCGGAACCGATGATCACCACCTCGACAAAGCGCTCGGACAGCCTGTCGCGGTGGATGATCCGAACCGCCTCGATCAGCTGCTCGACGCGCTTGATCGGCACCAGCCGGCCGATAAACACGAACACGGCGGAATCGGGACGCAGCCCGAACTCGCGGCGGATTTCCTGCGGGTCGGTGTCGCGCTCGGCCTCGTGAAGGCGGACCTGCTCGGTCATGTCGATGGTGTTCTGGACAAAGAAGGTGCGGTCGCGCGGAAAGCCGCTCTCGATCAGCCGCTCGGCGCCGCTTTTCGTATAGGCGATGAACCCGTCGGCAAGCTTGGTGAAGCACTTCTTGATGAAGGTCGTGAGCCCCAGCAGCGGGCTCGGCACATCGCTCTCGCGCGAGCCGCGCGGCGGGTGATAGCCAAAGCCCCAATGCAGCACGGCGATGCGGCGCAGCTTGCACAGGAGGGCCAGCAGCAGGTTGGTGATAAATTTCGACTCGCTGGTGATGACGATCGCGTCGTAGCCGCCGGTCAGGATTTCCCAGACCACCGGCTGATAGATCAGCGACAAGGGCCCGACGCGAAACTCGTGATTGGTCACGCGCCGCTGGGAAAAGGCGAACGGCCCTTTCAGCTCCGGGGCCCCGACCCAGGAGGGCGGCGCGCCATGAAAAACGACGTAGTCGAAGCCGCCGCGCTCGGCCAGCAACTCATAGAACCGCACCCGGTAATGGGGCAGGTAGCCGTGGTTGAGGATCGCAACCTTGCCCCGTGGCGATTGCTGCGGCATCGCGCTCTCCTTCATCGTCAATTCGCTCTGGTCAGATCGGGTCGGCAACGGCCGGCCCGCGGCTCGCGACCAGCCGGCGCACACGTTGCAGCCGTGACATCTCCCACACCAGACACACCCCATTGCCGATGGCGATGCCCCACATCGCGCCGGCATAGCCTTGCCACAGGATGAAACCGGCGGTAGCCGCCGCCGCCAAACCGCCGCACAGAGCTTGCGTGATGGCGAGAAACCTGAACTCGCGCGCCGCGTTCAACGCCATGCTGCCGATATAGCGCAGCACGCTCGCTCCCGAAGCCGCGGCCCAGGGCAACACCAGGACGGCGCCGTGGCTGTACTTGCCGGCGAGCAGGTAATGCTCGATCGGCTCCCAGGCCAGCCATAGGAGCCCGCCCCACGCGACGCTGGCGACGGCCGCCGCCGCGAGCGCGCGCGCCAGCATGCGGTCGAACTCGTCGATACGGCCGTTGGCAAGCGCCGCCGCGAGATGCGGCAGAGCCGACTGGCCCCAGGCGTTGACCAGCACGCTGACCGGCCGGAACAACACGCCGACCGCATTGATCGTCGCCAGCGAGGCGATGCCGGCCAGGCTGGTCGCGATATAGACATAGCTGCGCGACTGGATGTGATTGGCGAAAACCCCTGCGAGCGACCATGCCACCTCGCCGCTGATGCGGCGATACGTGGCGACCCAGCCGCCGTGGAACAGGCGCCGCGCGGCATCGCCGCCGCGGGCGCGCACGCAAAATTGGCTGACGACGCAACCGGCCGACATCGCCAGAAACGCTGCCGCCAAATCGGCAAAGCGCTGCGGCCACACCATCATCGCGACCAGGCAGCCGCCGGTGACGGCGAGGTAGGGGCCGTCGACCCACAGCAGCATCGCCATGTCGTGCCGGCTGAACGCGGTGGTGCGGTGGTATTCGCGGTACATCCCGGCGGCGACGAACAGCGGGACCGCGATCACCGTCAGCGTGTCGTGCGCGGCCCATTCGGCGTCGGACAGAAAATTGGCAGCGCCGGCGACGATCGCCGCCGCGAGCACGATCAGCAGGTTCACCGTGGCAATCGCCGATTCGAGCCGCCGCGCCGCGGCGGGCTCGTGGATTCCGGTCAGGTGGATGTTGAGCGGCCCGGCGACCAGCGCCGCCTGTACGCTGATCGCGAACAGCGACATCGTCATCCACAGCGAAACGACGCCGTAATCGGTCGCCGACAACGCCCGCAGCAGACACAGATTAAGGGCAAAACCAAACAGGCTCAGCGCCACCTGGTCGAGTGCGGCGACGGCATAGCGGTAGCGCGCAAAAGCCGCGGCAATTCGCGGGCGCGGCTCGCCGAGGGCGCCGAGTTCTGACGTCATGCCCTTGCTTAGCCGGGGAGCGCTTAACTAAGCGATAAGGCCGAGCCGAATTCTAGGGCGCAACCGGTTGCGGCTCGGGAAAACCCCTAGAGGAGCCGGTAGAGGAAGGCGGGAATGTAGTTGCGCCGGCAGTTGAGCACAGCGCCGAGAAAGCGCCCGCCGGCCTGCTCGACCAGCGCCTTGGCATGCACGATCACCGCCGGACGGGTGCCCTCGGCTCGGATTACCAGGAAGATCCCGTCGGCTTCCTCGGGCATCAAGGTCGAATATTCGCCGCGCTCCATCGCCGCGCAATCGACGACGATCAGCTCAAATTGGTGGCGCAGCTGCGCGTAGAGCGCGCGCAGGGTCGCGGCGTCGGCCGGGCCGCTGCCGCGCTCGCCGACCATGCAGGCGACCGACAGTGCGGTGCCCGGCACCGCGCGCTGCAGGTTGGCCTCGTCAAAGCCGATCCAGATGCCGTCGATGAGGCCGCGCGAGGTGTCGCAGCCGAAATGGCGCGCGGTCTGCAGATCGCCGCGCGCGCCGTCGATCAGCAGGGTGCGGCGGCGTCCGGTGGTCGCGGCGAGCAGCGCGAATTCGCGGGCGACGGTGGAGGTGCCTTCGCCCGCTGCCGCGGCGACGAAGTGCAGAACCACGCCCGTAGCGCCATCGAGCAGGGGCCGCACCGCCGCGAGCAGCGGGGTCAGCTCGGCCGCGACCGGGCCCGGGGCGCGCGCCGGCAGCGGCTGTTGCTGCTGTTGGGGAGCAGGCGCCGGATCGCCCGTGAGTGGCGCGGTGGGCTGGGCGCGGTCGTGGCTAGCTTGCCGCACCCGCTGCAATGCGTCGTAGACGCTGGTCAACGTCGTTCCCTTCGGGAAGCCGCCTGCGCCGGAATCATCTCCGGCAAGAAATTCTCTGGTCGATCACGCTGTGCCAACGAGCATCACTTTAACGGCGGCCAAAACGAAACCGAAGGCGTCTTTTCGCCCGGCGAATCAGTTTACCAGGACCTTGCGGGGTCGAGGCATTGCGAGAGTTCCGCGGCGGTGCCGGCGGCGCCTTCCTCAAGCATGCGTAGATGCGAGCCCGGCACCCGGCGAATCACCAGGTCGCTGAGGTATTTTCCCCACACCTTGCGCGGCGCCCGCGGCTCCAATCCCGGCACTTCTTCCGGCTGCATGAAGACGACCTTCCCGGCATAGGGTGACGGGCGGTAGGCCTCGCCGGCGTTGAACGTCGCCACATGAACCCGGCGCGAGGCCGCGTCCGTGCCTTCGGCGACGAGAGGCGGCGGCGCGACCAGCTTCACCCCGCTCGCCGCGAGGTACCACGACAGGCTGCGCACGCGGCGGGCGATCTCTGCGGCCGCCTGCCGCAGCGTACATTGCGGCAGCGACAAGAGCGCATTGGCGGCTTGCCGCGCCAGGATGTCGAGATGGGTACTCAGCGGCCAGATTTCCTTGCTGGGATAGGTGTCCAGCAGCACCACGACCGGCACTTCGAGCCCGGCCGCGGTCAGCTGCTGCGCCATCTCCAGCGCAACCAGCCCGCCGGCCGAATAGCCGATCAGCGAATAGGGTCCCTCCTGACGGACGCTGCGCATGACACGGATGGCATATTCCGCCATCTCGTCGAGGCGCTCACAGGGGGTTTCGCCTTCGATCAGGCCGCGCGGCCTGATCGCATAGACCGGCGCCGGCACCGACATCGACGCGGCGATGGGCCCAAGCTGCAAGATGCTCCCCGGGGCGCCGGGGATCATGAACACCGGCGGATCGTCGTTGCCCGGCTTCATCACGACGCAGCCGGAGACGGTCGGCGTGTCCGTTCGCGCTGCGCCGGCGCGCAGCCAGGATCGCGCCGCCCGCACGCTGCGGAACAGCTGAGCCGTGCTGTTCTGGATTACCTCGTCGCTCATAAAATATCGTCGTTTACGCGCATCCGGCCAAACACAGCGAGGTTTTGCCGAAGCAGCGGAGTGGGTACAGGAAGCACGTCGAGCACGGCCAGCTGGCATGGGGCGCTCATCGGGGCCGGCCATATGGTCTTCGCAGCTTGCCGACCAGGGCAGGCCGTAGCCGCTCATTTCGTCGACGGGCACCGCGACGTCGCTGTCGTCCCAAGATTTTGCCCGTTGCAGCAGGTAGGCGAACGGATCGCGCAGATTGTAGAACAGAAACTTCCAATCGAGGCGGGTGGCACGCCACGGTTTCATCACCGCGTCTCGCAGGGAAAACCGGATCTCGCCGCTACCGAGCGTAACGACCTCGGAGGACAGGGCAGTCGGACGGCTGATCGCCAGATCGACGAAATTCAGCCCCGCGAGCATCACCAGATAGATCGAGTACCAGAAGCGCGGGTTGCATTCGACGAGGTAGCTCAGCCCGTCGTCCTCGGCGAGGACCGCGTCGAAATTGGCGGTTCCGTCATACCCCGTCAGTGCCGCCAGGCGGCTGGCGTTGGCGAGCAGATCGGCGTCCGCGATGACTCGAAATCGCGTGGCGTCGCGCTCTTGCGCGACATGGGCGATGACGCGCCCGCGCTCGCACATTACCGTGATGCTGACCGACTCGCCGACAATATGCCGCTGGACCAGGATCGGGCTGTAGTCGACCGCGTCGATCAGCGCGATGTCGCCCGGCTCGCGGATGTGGAGCACGCCGAACCCGCCCGACCGGTTGGTCGGCTTGACCGTGATTGGCAGCGCGAGCTCGCCGCTGTCGAGCGCCTGGCGCAGCGCGGCAGTGCTGTCAAACCGCCAGCCCTGCGGCACCCGCACCCCGTTCGCTTGGCAGAATTGGGTGAAGTTCCATTTGTCGTTGAGCAGGTCGAAGGTCGCCAGCGCCGGCACCGGCACGGCGCGCACCGGCAGGCGGCCGCTCAGCGCTGCCAACAGGCGGGTCGACACGTCGTCGGAAGCAAAGACGATGTCGATCGCATGGCGCCGGACCAGCTCGCCGATCTCGGCGAGCAGGGCTTCCGGGTCGCCGGCGAACTGCGACTGGTGAAACCCGTGGCAATGGCGCGATGTCCGCAGGCCGCGCGCGGCGCCGTTGCCGAGAACACGGACGCGCACCCCGGCCGCCGCCGCGGTGCGCAGCACATGGTAGGGCAGGGTGATCGCAAACGCGATCATCAGCCCGTTCACGGCGATACGGCCAGCGATAGGAGTTTGCCGCCGGCTTGCGTCATCGCGTCGCCAGCGCCGCGCCTTGCACCATCGGCCGGCGCACCGCCGTGGCGGCGAGATGCCGGGACAGCTGCCGCGCAGTGAACCGCGACCCGAAAGCAAAGCGCAACATCGGCCCGAAATTGTAGGCCGATGCCGGCCCGACGATGTAAAGCCCGGGGACCGAGCTCTCGAAATTGCGCGATAAGACCGGGAAGCCGGAGACCGAATTCAGCTGCGCGCGCAGGGCTTCGTCGAGAAACCCGACGGTCTGGAAATCGACCCGGTAGCCGGTCGCGGCGATGACGTGATCGGCCGCGACCACCTGCTGCGATCCGTCGGCGCCGGCCAGGCTGAGCCGGATCTGGCCGCCGCCGATCTCGGCGCCTACCGGCGTTTGACCGGTCAGGCACGCGACGCGGCCGACAATGCGATCGCGCATGTACCAACCGCCGGCCGGGCCAAGGAAGCCGCGGACCGTCCGCAACCTCAGATCGCCCGGCAAGCGGTAAAACAGCTGCGGCAACCGGGTGTAGAACACGCTGCGCCAGCCGGGGCCGATTCCGGTCGGCGGCGCACTCAGCTGGGCAGCGAGCGAGGGATGCTCTTCGGGCGGGGTATGGAACGGCAACTGCGGCCGGCGCGAGATCATCTGCACCGCCGCGCCGTTCTCGTGCAGCAGGGCGGCGATATCGATCGCCGAGGAGCCGCTGCCCACCACCGCCACCGATCGGCCCTGGAACGCCGCCATGTCTTCATGGTGAGAGGCATGGCTGAGAAATTCGGCGGGAAGACCGTCGAGAGCCGGCGGCAGATAGGGAAAATCGCTGATGCCGATGCCGATCACGATCTTGTCGGCCGCCACCAGCTCGCCATCATCGAGCTGCACGGTGAAACCGCCGCCCGAACGGCGGATCGCGGTGACAAGGCGCTCCTCGACCTCGGGCGCGTGGCGCTGCTGAAAGGCGCGTCCATAGGCGATGAAATGCTCGCGCGGGATCGGCAGCCCGCCGGCAGCATAGGGCAGGCCCTGCTCGCCGCAGAAGGCTTCGAGCGTGAACCGGTCGTCGGGATCGGCGAGGTTGGAGGCGAAACCCTCCGACTTCAGCAGCATCCCGCGCGGCATCTTGTCCTGCCAGTTCGACATCGGCTTGCCGAACAGGCGAAAGCCGACGCCGCGGCCGCGCAGATGCGCGGCGAGCGACAGCCCATAAGGGCCGGCGCCAACGATAACGATCTTCTCCAACTTGCTCATCGATCCTCGCTGCAAAGCCAATTGGCCGCGGGTTACTCGGCCACCGTCGCCGGCGCAGAGTGCGGTTCAGTGGTAAAAGAAGGTCTAACCGCGGCTTCCGGCTGCGCGCAGCCTGTTGCGGAGCCGATCTCGATCGGCCCCGGTTCGGGCAGCTCGCGCACCAGCCGCGCGACATGCGCCGCGAGCCGCGCCGACAGCGCGGCGATCGTCAGCGTCGGATTGGCTTGGCCCGACGTCGGAAACACCGCGCTCCCCGCGACAAACAAATTGGGGGTGCCGTGAACCCGGCAATCGGGGTCGACGACCCCGTACTTTGGATCGTCCGCCATGCGGATCGTGCCGATCTGGTGATAGCCGTCGGTCATCTGGTCCCACACCCGGGCGGCGCGCTCTTCTTCGGGGAAATGGTATTCGAGCCGGCCGATGCCGGCCTCGCGCAGGTCGCTGTCGATGACCGCGTGTCCGGCGACGACCGACGTTGCGTCGAGCGCGCTGTAGCGCAGATCGATCTTGAGCCGCGGCAGGCCGAGCCGGTCGCGCGCCTCGCTGAGGCTGACCGTGCTGTCCGGGTTGGGCGCCTGCTCGGCGTGATAGAACAGCGCGTAGCGGTGCGCCCTGTTGCGGATGAAAAACCCCGGCAGGCGCGGGGTGGCGCCGTAGCGGCGATAGAGGAACCGCGCCGCCTCGCGCGCGGCCTCCGGCAACCCGGCGAGGATGTTGCCGAGATGCTTGCCGATATCAGCGACCCCGTCCTCCAGATACTTGCGGCGGATCGCGTCGGGTTCGAGCAGCCGGCCGAGGCCGGGAGTTGCGAGGCTCAGATAGGCCAGCGACAGGATCGCGCTGCGGTGCGCCGGGTCGCTCAACATCGGGTTGTCGGGCCAGGCGCACATGTTGAGCAGCCCGTGGCGCTGCTGCGCCGCGGCGGCGATGGTGAGGCGCCGGCGCGCGTAGCGGCCGCTCGCATCGACAAAGAAATCGAAGGTATCGTCGGGCAGCGCCGGGTTCAGCACGATGTCGGCGATCCGCCCCTCCAGGTGGCCCATGTAATTGCGCCCGAGCATGCCCTCGGCGCCGCCGAACAGGCGCGGCTGGGTCATGTGTGCGGCGAGCATCAGCCGCGTGGTCTCCAGCCCCCCGCAAGCAAGGATGATGGCGCGGGCCCGCATCGTCACCCGCTGGCCCGATTGCAGGCAGACGATAAGCCCGGCGGCCCGGCCACTGACCGGATCGATCTCCATCCCGACCGCGACCGCGCCGAGCAGGATGCGCAAACCGGGATCGCGGGTCAGCGCGTCGCCGTGCAGCTGGCGCAGATTGCGCCGCTCGCTCCAGCGTTCGAGCCGGTCGATCCGGCATTCCGGCATCGCGCCAACGCCCGGCACGGAAGCCGAAAAATCCGCCGACCCGGCGTTCAGGTAGCGCACCGCGACATCGTACCAGGGCCGGATATCGTCGGGCGAAACCGGCCAGCCGCTCAGGGGAACGTGAGGCCGGTCGGCAAAATCGATCTCGTCGAGCGGCACGCAGCGTCCGCCCCACAACAGCGAAGTGCCGCCGAGCGCGCGCCGCACCGCGATCTGCATCGGCGCGTGGCGACGTGGATCGGCGATCTCGGCGTCGGCGAGGGTCTGGAAATCCGCGTCGAAACCGTCGTTGCCGCCGGCGAGCATGGTCACGTCGATGCCGTGCCGGCGCAGTTCCAACGCCTGGACGATCCCGGCCGGGCCGGCGCCGACGACGATGACCGGCAGGTCTTCGCGACTATCGGAAGGGATTTCTTGACAGATCATCGTGTAGGCAGAGGCTCCGCGGCGTCGTCCGGTGTTCCGGTGTCGCCCTCTTTTGAACCGATAGCGGTGAAGATCGGATGAATTACGTCACCCTGGCTCCCGGCTTGCCGCCCTCGTCGCGCCTCGGCTTCGGTTGCGGCGGCGTCATGGGGCGCGTCGGGCGCAGCCAGTCGTTGCGGGTGATCGCCGCGGCGCTCGACGGCGGGATCACCCATTTCGACTTGGCCCGGCTGTACGGTTACGGCGAGGCCGAGGCGCTGGTCGGCGAGGCGCTGCGCGGCAAGCGCGACCGCGTCGTCGTCGCCAGCAAATTCGGCCTCAACCCACCGCGGTCCGCCGGCGCGTTGCGCGCGCTGAAGCCGCTTGCGCAGAAGCTGGCCGCTGCCATCCCCGGTGCGCGCTCGGTGTTGCGCGCGCTGGCCGGCAGCCCCGCGCAGCCCGAGGACCGCTTCTCGGTCGGGTCGGCGCAGGCCTCGCTCGATGCGAGCCTCGCCGCGCTCCAGACCGACTATCTCGACATCCTGTTTCTGCACGATTGCGCGGCGAAGGACCTCACCGACGAGCTCGCCGCGTTTCTCGACCGGCAGGTCGCGGTGGGGAAAATCCGCGCCTACGGCGCCGCCACCGACATCGACGCGGCCGTGTCGCTGCATCAGACCTATGGTGATCGGCTGATCTACCAGTTCGCCAACGGGCTGTTCACCGACAACGCCGCCCGTCTCGCCGGCGCCGGGTGCCGGGTCGTCGCCCACAGCCCCTTCTTCCGCGCGCAGAACCTCCGCCTCGGCCGCGGCGATGCGCACCGTGCGCTGCTGGCCCATGCCTTGGCGGCGCCGGGGATCGACGTGGTGCTGTGCTCGATGCTCGACGAGACGCATCTGCGCGCCAATCTCGATGCGGTCGAGCAGCCGCAATTCGGCGCCGCGGAGATCGGCGAGTTGACGACCCTGCCGGCCGCATAACCCTGCCGCGCGGCGACGAATTGCACGCGATCTGGGTCTTCATCACCGATTGCGGCGACAGCGCGGTCACCGTGCCGCTGGCGCTGTTGACCTTGATTTTTCTGCTGATGGCGGGCGCGCGGCGCCTCGCCCTGTTCTGGCTGCTGACGATCGGCGGCTGCGCCGGAGCCATCGCCCTGCTAAAGCTCGCCTTCGGCGCCTGCGGGCAGCGTCTCGCCATCGCCCACATCGTCAGCCCGAGCGGGCACACCGCGATGAGCGCGGCAGTCTATGGCTCCCTGGCGCTGCTGGTCGGCACCGCACTGCCGCCGCGCTACCGCCGATTAGTGCTCTTCGCCGCTGCCATCGCAATTATCGGCATCGCGCTGTCGCGGGTCGTGCTGAACAAGCACAATGCCGCCGAGATCGTGCTCGGCCTTATCGTCGGCGGCACCGCGGTCGCGGTCTTCCGCGCGTTGCTGTCGCACGAGGAAGTCCCCGCGCTGCCGCTCGGCTGGTTTGTGCTGAGCATCGTCGCGTTGATCGCGGTGATGCATGGAGCGCGCTGGATGGTCGAGCCCGCGATGCAGGCGATCGCCCGAGCCCTCCGCCTCGCCGAGCCGTGGTGCGGCTAGGCGTCAGGCGGCGCGCATCTCGGACGCCGGCTCGGCGCCGGAAACGCCCAGGCGCGCAACCACGTCGCGCACCGGCAGCACCGCCACATTCGCCGTCGCATAGGCCACGATCGAGCGAAGCTGCGCCGGGGTGCAACCGAATGGCGACGGCGCTTCGGCGACATCGTGCGTGTAGAAAATGAGCCAGCCGCCGACTGCGTGGGCGTCGTCGATCAGCTGGCACAACCGATCGCGCTCGAAGGTATGGTCGTAGATGCTGGTGCTCAACAGATCGGCGAGGTCGGCGGTGCCGTGGTTGAGGCCGCGTCCGGTGCCGCGGCACGAGGCGAAGCGGCGGCTGAGCGCGCTTTTTGCGGCAATCGAGACCCCGCCGAACGGATAGGCAAAATTCGGCACCGGCGCGCCGTCGAGCGCCTGCGACAACGCCGCGGCGTTGCGGTCGATCTCGACCGCGATCTCGGCCGCGGAGGCTTGCCGGCAGTCGCGGTGGCTAAAGGTATGGCTGGCGATCTCGTGGCCGTGTGCGTGCGCCTCGCGCAGATCGTCGAGCGTGAACATCGGCCCGAGATGATTTTCCGTGCCCATCATGCCGAGCGCCGCGTAATAGGTGCCGCGGCGGTCGTGATCTTCGAGGATCGCGCCGCCATTGACCCAGCCCGAGCGCGGGAAGTCGTCGAAGGTGAACGACACCACGCCGCCGGGCCAATTCACCTTGGCCGGACGGGTGCACAAAAAGCCGCCGATCTCGCGGACCAGCCGGGCCGCAATCGAAACGCGCATCAACTGTCTCATGCTGTCCTGCAAAAGCCTGGGAGGGGCTGGGGCTCGGACTCTTAGCGCGATTACGTTGTCGAGAAATTAATGGGCGCTTGCGCATGTTCCCTTTGCCGTGCGAGCACCTCATTCGGTGTCAGGCCTTATCCAATGATCGAGACCAGCATCGTCATTCCCTCCTATCGCCGGCCCGAGGAACTCGAGCGGGCGATCGGCAGCGTGCTGGTTCAGCAAGGGGTTGCCACCTCTTACGAAATCCTCGTGGTCGACAACGACGCCGAACGCTCCGCCCAGCCGGTCGCCGAGCGGATGGCGGAAGTGAGCCCGGTGCCGATCCGTTATGTCTGCGAGCCGCGCCCGGGCATCTCGCATGCCCGCAATACCGGGGTCGCCCATGCCGCCGGCCGCTATCTCGCCTTCCTCGACGACGACGAGGTGGTCGAGCCGCACTGGCTCGCACATTTCCTCGACGCCCTGCGCCGCTTCGGCGCCGACGCCGTGGTCGGTCCGGTCTTGCCGCGCTTTCACAAGGATGCGGGCGAGATGGACGCCTTTCACCGCCGCATGTACACGCGCGATGCGCGGGTGCCGAGCGGCACGCCGCTGCTGCTCTGGAACATCGGCAACAGCATCTTCGACAAGGCGCGCTGCTTCGTCACGGCCGAGCCGTTTCTGCCCCGGCTGGCCCGCACCGGCGGCGAGGACACCGTGTTTCTGCGCCAGCTGACCGGGCGCGGCTGCAAGATGGTGTGGTGCGGCGAGGCGGTGGCCTGGGAAACCGTGCCCGAGGATCGGCTCGAACCAGGCTACCTGCTGCGGCGCGCCTTCCGCGGCGCTCAGACGACGACCTTTGTCTGCACCATAGTCAAGCCGCGCGAGCTCGGCCGCGCCTTACGGCTGATGGCTGCCGGTTGCGTCCAGGTAGCGCTCTATGGCCCTCCCGCGCTGGTGCTGAAGGCGATCAACCACGCGCGCTGGCTGCCGACGATGGCCAAGGCGGCCGGCGGCCTCGGCAAGCTCTTCTGGCACCCGAGCCTGCATCTGCGGATGTACCGATAATCTCATTCGTAGGGTGGGTGGAGCGAAGCGATACCCGCCGTTGTCGGATGCACGGTGGGTTTCGCTATGCTCGACCCACCCTACCCCGCTGCGGCCCCCACCGCCTCCTGCCGCAGCCAGCTGCGGAAGGCGCGCACCTTGGGCCGCTCCAGCGCACCGGGCGCGGTGACGATGTAGTAGGCGAACAAATCCGGCAGCGACAACGAGAACAACCGCACCAGCCGCCCGGCGGCGAGGTCGGCGGCGGCGGTGGTGCTGTAGGCCAAGGTCACCCCGTGCCCGGCGATCGCCGCCTCCAGCGCCAGGATGTTGGTGTTCAATGTCAATCCCGGCGCGGCGGGCATGTCCCCGACCCCGGCCGCCTTCAGCCACATCGCCCAGGTCGGCACCAGCGGGTCGCGGTCGACCGCCTGGTCGTGCAGCAGCTGGTGGTGGCGCAAATCGGCCGGCGTTTCGAGCGGCGGTCCGCGCCGCAGCAAATCGGGGCTGCAGGCCGGGAACACTTCGTTCTTCAGCAACAGCTCGACCGTGAGGCCGGGATAGCGCCCGGTGCCGTAGCGGATCGCGACGTCGAAATCGCCGCGCATCAAATCGACGACCGCGTCGCTCGCCGAAATCCGCACATCGACCTCGGGCGCGATCTCCTGAAACCGGAAGAGCCGCTGCACCAGCCATTTGCCGGCGAAGGACGGCGAGGCGGTGACGTTGAGGGTGCCGGTGTCGTTATGCGCCCGCAGCCGCCGCACCGAGGCTTGGATACCGGCGAACGCCTCGCTCAACCCCGGCAACAGAACCTGTGCCGACGCGGTCAGCTCGACTACTCGGCTCCGGCGGTTGAACAGCCTTACCCCGAGATCGGCTTCGAGCGCCGCGATCTGATGGCTGACCGCCGCCGGGGTCACGTTGAGCTCGTCGGCCGCTTTCGAAAAGCTCAACAGGCGCGCCGCGGCCTCGAACGCTCGCAGCGCGCTCAAGGGCGTAGATGGCCATTTCCCAACATGAGATATTCTAACTCGCCGCTGAAAAACTCTCGTTTGCTGATTGATGTGGAGCGGCCCATTTTCCATTGCAAGGAGCTTCCATCGGCTCCGATCTGGACAAACCACAAAGATTAGGAGTTCTCACATGTCAGCCATGCATTTGCGCTCGACCCTGCGCGAGTGGCGCCGGCGCATCCGCGACCGCCGCGAGCTCGCCGACCTCGGCGAGGCGATGCTGCACGATATCGGCATCAGCCGCGCCGACGCCCAGTACCTCGCCAACAAACCGTTTTGGAAGGAGTAACGACCATGACCATACGCAACGCCGCGCCGACCGCGATTTGGCGCCGGGCAAAGCAAACGCTCGGCAAATTGTGGCAAGGGATGATAAACTTGCCCGACCGTCCCGAGTACCGCGACCGCCGCAGCGACCCTTTCGACATCCCGCGCTTTCCCCCGTTCTAGACGCCATCTCCCGGAGGACCAACCGATGACCGCTCAACTATCCACCGATCGGGTCAAGCTGCCCCACGTCGAGGCCGAGCTGAATTATATGGCCCCGATGAGCGTGCGCCCGAGCTACCTCGCCTACGATCCGGAGCCGGGTGAGCCGCGCTCGAACATGACACCCGACCCGCACACGGTCAGTATCTACGATATGCGGCCGATCCAGCATGACCTCGACCTCGACCGCGAAGGCTTCGGCCTGGTCGAGCACCGCACCGCGGTCAAGGATTTCTGGGACGACGACGAGGTGCGGCAGGTCTACTACCCGGAGGCCGAGGCCTTCATCAAGGAGCACACCGGCGCCAGCCGCGTCTTCATCTTCGACCATCTTCAGCGCCGCCGCGTCGTCGGGTTGCGCGACTATTCGCGCAACGGGCCGCGGCAGCCGGCGACCCGCGTCCATGTCGACCACACCGCCCGCTCGGGACCGCAGCGCGTCCGCGACCTCCTCCCTGACGAGGCCGACGAGCTGCTCAAGGGCCGGGTGCAGGTGATCAATCTGTGGCGCCCGATCAAGGGCCCGCTGCAGGACGCGCCGCTGGCGCTGTGCGACGCGCGCACGGTCGGCCAGGACGACCTCGTGGCGTCGGACCTGGTCTACAAGAACCGGGTCGGCGAGACCTATTCGGTCACCTATAACCCGGCGCACCGCTGGTATTACGCACCGGAGCTGCGCCGCGACGAGGCGCTGCTGCTCAAGATCATGGACAGCAAGAACGACGGCCGCGCGCGGTTCATGCCGCACACCTCGTTCACCGACCCGACGACCCCGGCCGACGCCTCCCCGCGCGAGAGCATCGAATTGCGCACTCTGGTGTTCCACCCGGCTTAAGCGCCGCTCAGGTCGGCAACGGCAAAGCTCCCCGCCCTGTGGCGGGGAGCTTTTTGCGACAAAAGGCCTGCCCGCTCCTCACATACCGCTCCCCGGCGCAAACCGGGGCCCACGTCTCCGCTGTTGCGGGCGCAAAGGAGTGGATCCCGGCTTTCGCCGGGAAGCGGAGAGGCGTTAGTCTGTCCGGCAATAAAGGGTGGAGGAATGCGATGAAGGCGATGCTGCTGACCGGGCATGGCGGGATCGACAAGCTCACCTACGGCGACGCGCCCGACCCAGTGGCGGGGCCGGGCGATGTCGTCGTCGATGTCCATGCCGCCAGCGTCAACGCCGCCGACTACAAGATGCGTCTCGGCGGTGCGCACTATCAGACCGGCGGCCTCAAATTCCCGCATATCCTCGGCCGCGATTTTTCGGGGGTGGTGAGCGCGGTCGGGCCCGGCGCCGACCTCAAGGTGGGCGACGAGGTGGTGGGAGTGACGATCCCCGGCACCGAGGGCGCCTATGCCGAAAAGATCGCGATCAAGGCGGCAATCATTGTCAAGAAGCCGGCCAAGCTCAGTCATGCCGAGGCGGCGGCGATGGCGCTGACCAGCCTCACCGCGATCTGGGCGCTCGAAGACACCGCCAAGCTCAAAAAGGGCGAGACCGTGCTGATCCAGGGCGGCGCCGGCGGGGTTGCCGGGTTCGCGATCCAGCTCGCCAAGCATATCGGTGCCACGGTCATCACCACCGCCAGCGCCAAGAACCACGACTACGTCAAAAAGCTGGGCGCCGACCGGGCGATCGACTACCAGAAGGAAGACTTTCACCGCGCTCGGTCCTGTCTGCGACGTGGTCTTCGACACGGTCGGCGGCGAGGTGCAGGTGCGCTCCTACGAAGTGTTGAAGCCGAACGGGCGGCTGGTGTGGATCGCCGCGGCGCCGGCGGGGTTCAAGCCCAGCCGCAGCGATGTGCAGGTGCTGCGGCCCAAGGTCGACCGCGACCGCGCCCATCTCGACCGCATGGCCGAGCTGCTCGCCGCCGGCGCGGTCTGGCCGCCGGCGATCACCCGCTATAAGCTCAGCCAAGCGGCCGAGGCGCACCGGGTCAGCGAAGGACGCCACCTGCAGGGCAAGCTGGTGCTCGAAGCCAGATAGTCACACAACCGGAGGAACCAGTCATGGCAGGCAACGGACAAACGGTCATCGACCTCGACAAGAAGCGGATGACCGCAATGGCCGAGAAGGACATCAAGACGCTCAACGAGATCATTTCCGACGATCTGATCTACACCCATTCCTCGGCCCGGCTCGACACCAAGAAGAGCCTGATCGGCAATATGGAATCGGGCTCGACCGTGTACACCTCGGTGGTGCCGTCGAACGTCAAGGCGCAGGATCTGGGCGATACGGTGGTGCTGACCGGCGAGTGCAAGATCAGCGTCAATGCCGGTGGCAAGGCGAACAGCTTCGGCGTCCGCTTCACCGACGTCTACGCCAACAAGGGCGGCAAGTGGCAGATGGTGACCTGGCAGTCGACCCGCACCCCGGACTAGACTAGCGCCGGCCGCAGTAGAATGCCCTCCCCCGGGCTTGTCCCGGGGGTCTACGTCTTTATCGGCGAGCGATGGAACGGAAGACGTGGGTGGCCGGGACAAGCCCGGCCACGGGCTTGTTTCTTCCCAGGTAACTACATTCCCCGCGCCATACGGGCGGCGCGGCGATCCTTGAGCGGCTGCGCCCTCGGCCAGGTAAATTCCGGCACATCGGGCCGGCGCGGATTGCTGATCCGAGTTTGCGGACCGGCATCTCAGCGCTGGCGGTCGGTGTCGTCCTCGCGCAACTCGAACCACATCGCGTTGAGGATCGCGAACGCGCAGGCGAGGCCCAACCCCAAAGCCCAAGCGAAATACCACATGAGACCGGCGGCTCCTCAGTAGTGGCCTTCGCGGCGGATCATGTCGGCGAGGCGCACCGGCCCGCGCATGATCCTGAGCGCGATGCCGGTGTAGACGATCACGACGGGCAGGATCGCCGCCGTCGCCACCAGCATGATGAACAGGGTAAGCGCGCTGCTCGACGCGTCCCACACGGTAAGGCTCATCTCCGGGTGGGTCGAGGACGGCAGCAGGAACGGGAACAGCGACACCCCGGCGGTGGCGACGATCCCCGCGACCGAACCGGCGCTGCAGAGAAAGGCCAGAACCCGGGCTCTGCGCGCCGGTATCAGCGCCACCAGCAGCGCGCCGGCGATCCCCAGCGCCGGCGCGGTCATCAGCCAGGGATGGATGCGGTAATTCGCCAGCCATGCGCCGGCAGCGCGGGTCGCGGTCTTGGCCAGCGGGTTCGACGGCGCGGTATGCGAGACCCCGCTCGCGAGCGCGTAGCCGTCGATCCCGGTGGCGATCCACCATCCGGCGAGGGCGAAGACGATGGCCGCGCCCAGCCCCAGCAGCCGCGCCGCCCGGCCGGCGCGCAACGCGGCCGCGCCGTCGGCCTTCATCGCCAGCCAGGCGCCGCCATGCATCGCCAGCATCAGCACGCTCAGCACGCCGGCGGTAAGGCTGAACGGGTTGAGCAGGTCGAAAAAGCCGCCGGCATAGGCGAGCCGCAACTCGGCATCGAAGCCGAACGGCACCCCCAGCAACAGATTGCCGAAGGCGATGCCGAACACCAGCGCCGCAACGAACCCGCCGGTCGCCAATCCCCAATCCCAAAACCCGCGCCAGGCCCGTCCCGGCAGCTTGTCGCGGAAATGGAACCCGACCGGCCGGACAATCAGCGCCAGCAGCACCAGGAACATCGCCAGGTAGAAGCCGGAGAAGCTCGCCGCATAGAGCATCGGCCAGGCGGCGAACGAGGCGCCGCCGCCGAGGATGAACCAGACCTGATGGCCCTCCCAGTTGGGCTCGATGGTTTCGAGAATCTGCCGGCGCTCGGCATCGCCGCGGCCGGCATAGGGCAGCAGCATCGCGGTGCCGAGGTCGTACCCGTCGAGCACGGCAAACCCGATAAGCAGCACCCCGAGCAGCGCCCACCAGACCAGCCGCAGGATGTCGTAGGCGATCGGCACGCCGCTCATTCGACGCGCCTTGGGCCGCCCACGGGCCCGCGCCGGATCGCGCGCAGCATCAGCGCCACGTCGGTCACCGCCAGCGCGCTGTAAAAGATGACGAACCCGGCGATCGAGAAGACGATGGTGCCGGGCGCCACCGACGAGGCGCCGAGAAAGGTCGGCAGCACACCCTCGACCACCCAAGGCTGGCGGCCGTACTCGGCGACGATCCAGCCGAGCTCGATCGCCACCCATGGCAGCGGCAGGCTCAGCAGCGCCAGGCGCAGGAACCAGCGCCGTTCGAGCGTGTGCGTCGTGGCGAAATAGAACGCCGCCGCGAACAGCGCGATAAAGTAAAAGCCGAGCCCCGCCATCACCCGGAACCCCCAGAACAACACCGGCACGTCGGGGATCAGGCTGTCGGCGGCCTCGCCGATCTGCGCGGGGGTGGCGTCGAGGATGTTGCCGGCGAAACGCCGCAGCAGCAGCGCATAGCCCATATCGCCGGAGGCGTCCTTGAACGCGGTCTGCGCCGCCTTGTCGTCCGGGTGCTGCCTCAGGGTCTGCAGCGCGCGATAGGCCTTGAGACCGTTCTCGATCCGCTGCGCGCCGCGTGCGACCAGCTCGGCAATACCCTCAACCGGCGTGTTGAGCGATCGGGTCGCGATGATGCCGAGCACCCACGGGACACGGATGGCGTAAAGCGTCTTGTGGGCGGCGACGTCGGGGAGGCCAACCAGCGTGAGGCCAGCCGGCGCCGGTTCGGTCTGCCACATCGCCTCGATCGCGGCGATTTTCATCTTCTGGTTCAGTCCGGCGGTGTAGCCGCTCTCGTCGCCGAGCACGACGACCGACAGCGCCGAAGCCAGCCCAAAGCTTGCTGCCACCGTCAGCGAGCGCCGCGCCATCGCCACGTGGCGGCCCCGCAGCAGGTAATAGGCGCTGACCGAGAGCATGAACACCGCGCCGCAGACATAGCCGGCGCTGACCGTATGGACGAACTTGTCCTGCGCGACGGGATTGAAGATGAGCTCGTAGAACGAAGTCAGCTCCATCCGCAGGGTGGCTGGGTTGAACTCGGCGCCGACGGGGTTCTGCATCCAGGCATTTGCTATCAATATCCATAGCGCGGAGAGATTGGCCCCAATCGCCACCATCCAGGTCACGGCCAGGTGGCCCAGCCGCGACATCCGCTCCCAGCCGAAGAAAAAAAGGCCGATAAAGGTCGCTTCGAGAAAGAACGCCATCAGCCCTTCAAGGGCGAGCGGCGCGCCGAAAATGTCGCCGACATACTGCGAGTAGTGGGCCCAGTTGGTGCCGAACTGAAACTCCATGGTGATCCCGGTCGCGACCCCCATCGCGAAATTGATGCCGAACAGCACGCCCCAGAACCGGGTCATCTCGCGCCAGATCGGCCGGCCGGTCATCACATAGACGCTCTCCATGATCGCCAGCAGCAGCGACAGGCCGAGCGTCAGCGGCACGAACAGAAAGTGGTAGAGCGCGGTCAGCGCGAATTGCAGCCGCGACAATTCGACCACGGCCGGGTCGATCATCACCGGCTCGCCGGCAGCCCGAGGACCGCGGTTGCGGCGCTATCCGCACGCGGCGCCGAATCCGGTGCCGGGACAAAAAACATCAGGTAGATGATGGTCAGCGCCGCTAGCTTGAGCGCCAACGCCGCGGCAATCGGCAGCGCAAGGCCGCGCTCGGTCGTGGGCTTGCGGTCTAGCGCTTGTCGCATGGCGTCCGCCCGGCTCGGTCTTGCATTTATGATCGCAGCGCGCGACCCTGTCGCCAACCGAAAATGCTGTCTGACGAGGAGTGCCAGCCGTGAACGATGTAGCGCCGTCTCGGTACAAATGGGTGGGAACGCGGCCGATCCGTCCGGACGGCGTGCCCAAGGTCACCGGCCGGGCGATGTACGGCGCCGATCTTGCGCTGCCGGGCACGCTCTACGGCAAGGTGGTGCGCTCGCCGCACGCCCATGCGCGCATCAAGAAGATCGACACCTCGAAGGCGGCGGCGCTGCCGGGGGTGAAGGCGGTGATCACTGGCGCCGACTTCCCCGACCATAAGTTCGAGTACATCGGGCCGGAGCGGGTCGCGGTCAATTTCTGGCACGTCACCCGAAATGTCATGGCGCGCGAGAAAGTGCTCTACGAGGGCCACGCCGTCGCCGCGATCGCCGCGACCACCAAGGAGATCGCCGAGGAGGCCGAGGCTCTCTTGAAGATCGAGTACGAGGTGCTGCCGCACGTCATCGACGTCGACGAGGCGATGGCCGACAATGCGCCGCTGCTCTTCGAGGACATGATCACCCGCGGCGTCGAGCCGGCCCCGGCCAAGCCGTCCAACGTCTCGAAGCGGCTCGAATTCGCCATCGGCGACGTGGAGCAGGGCTTCAAGGATGCCGATTTCGTGATCGAGAAGGAGTTCAAGACCGCCGCGGTGCACCAGGGCTATATCGAGCCGCATGCGACCACCGCGCGAATGGACGCCGACGGCCAGGGCGAGATCTGGGCGTCGAGTCAGGGTCATTTCGTCGTCCGCGCGCTGACCGCGAAGCTGCTCGAGATGCCGGTGGGCGATCTGCGCGTGACCCCGGCCGAGATCGGCGGCGGGTTCGGCGGCAAGACCGTCGTCTATATCGAGCCGGTCGCGGCGCTGCTGTCGAAAAAGACCGGCCGCCCGGTCAAGGTGACGATGAGCCGCGACGAGGTGTTCAAGGCGACTGGGCCGACCTCGGGCTCGTCGATGTGGGTCAAGATCGGCGTCAAAAAGGACGGCAAGATCACCGCCGCCGAAGGGCTCTTCAAGTTCCAGGCCGGCGCCTTTCCGGGCTCGCCGGTGATGAACGGGTGCCTGTGCGCGTTCGCGCCTTATGACGTCGCCAACGCCAAGACGGTCGGCTACGACGTCGTCTGCAACCGGCCGAAATCCGCCGCCTACCGCGCGCCCGGCTCGCCGATCTCGGCCTTTGCCGTCGAGAGCGTCATGGACATGTGCGCCAAGAAGATCGGCATGGACCCGATCGAGTTCCGCCTCAAGAACGCGGCCAAGGCCGGCACGACGATGATCTACGGGCCAAAGCTCGCGCATGGCGGCTATATCGAAACGCTGGAGGCGCTGAAGAACCACTCGGCGTGGAAGTCGCCGCTCGGCAAGAACCAGGGCCGCGGCGTCGCCTCGGGCTATTGGTTCAACGGCGGCGGCGAATCGAGCGCCAGCGTTCAGCTCAATGCCGACGGCACGATCCTCGTCGCCACCGGCAGCGTCGATGTCGGCGGCTCGCGCGCGTCGATGGCGCTGATGGCGGCCGAGACCTTCGGGGTCGACTACAGCCAGGTGCGTGCGATCGTCGCCGACACCGCCTCGGTCGGCTACACCCATGTGACCGGCGGCAGCCGCGTCACCTTCGCCACCGGCACCGCCGTCGTCGACGCCAGCAAGAAGGCGATCGAGGAACTGCGCGCCCGCGCCGCGATGATCTGGGGTGTCGATGTCGACGGCGTCGTCTGGGAGGACGGCTTCGCCAAGCCGGCGTCGAGCAATGTCGGCGATTTCAAGCCGATGTCGCTGAAGGAGATCGCCGGCAAGGCCGGGGTGACCGGCGGGCCGATCACCACCGCCGCCTCGGTCAACGCCGGTGGCCAGGCCCCCGGCTTCGCCAGCCAGTTTTGCGATGTCGAGGTCGATCCCGAGACCGGCAAGGTGACGATCCTGCGCTTTGTCGCGGCCCAGGACGTCGGCACCGCGATCCACCCCTCCTATGTCGAGGGGCAGATCCAGGGCGGCGTCGTCCAGGGCATCGGCTGGGCGCTGTCCGAGGAATACATCTACGACCAGAAGGGCCGGATGGATAATGCCGGCTTCCTCGATTACCGCTGCCCGGTCGCCTCCGACCTGCCGATGATCGAGCCGCTGTTGGTCGAGGTGCCGAACCCGGCGCATCCTTACGGCGCCAAGGGTGTCGGCGAGGTCAACATCTGCCCGCCGATGGCGGCGATCGCCAACGCGATCGACAACGCGATTGGAAGGCGGATGACAGAGCTGCCGATGTCGCCGCCGAAGATCCGCGCGGCGCTGGATCACGCCTCGGAATAGCCGGGAACGCCTGATGACGACCGCGCAGGTCACGCTCACGAGCGGTTTCAGCCGCCGCTACACCGGCGGCCGGCGGGAGTTCGAGATCGAGGCGCGCACCCTGCGCGACGTCATCAAGGCGCTCGACAAGATGTATCCCGGCATCGGCGAGCACCTCGAAACGGAAACCACCGTCGCCATCGACGGGGCCATCCACGACGAGCCCGGCTATTTCCAAAAGCTCAACCAGGGCAGCGAGGTGTTCTTCATCCCTAAGCTCGAAGGCGGCTGACCGCCCGGAAAGCCGTATCGAGGGGGTTTTGGCGGACGAATACGCTCGGTTTGCCGCCGATTGCATGCGCGCGCCTTGACGCCGCGGTTGCGCAAGATAAGACTTGCGTCCAAGTCAAGGAGCCCCCGTCTATGACGACTGTCCAGCGACGTCTTGGCGTCATCGTTTGCGCCGATGTCGTCAGCAATAGCCAGCTGACCCACGCCGGCGACGCCCGCCCTGAGCTCGTGCTCAAGGCCCACCGCGAGGCGATCGACCCGCTTTTTATTCAAGAGGGCGGTCGCTTGGTCAAAAGCAACGGCCACGGCGCGGTATTCGAATTCCCCAACGCCTTCGACGCGGCGCATACCTCGATCGAAGTGCAGCGGCTGATGGCCGAGCGCAACGCCGACACGCCGGTCGATCAGCGGCTGGCGTTCCGTTTGGGCATTCATCGCGGCGACGTGGTCGTCGAGGACGACGATGTTTCCGGCGATGGCATAAATATCGCCGCCCGCCTGCAGGAGATCGCCGATCCAGGCGGCATCTGCCTGTCCCGCGCGGCGCACGCCGCCATCCATAAGGACCTCGATACGCTGTTTCCCGATGGCGGCACCAAGGCGTTCAAAGACGTTGCGGCGCCCGTGCACGTCTATAATCTGGCGCTCGACGCCCTGCCCACGCCGGCGATGATCGCTCCGGTCCGACTGCTGTCGCTGGTCGTGCTGCCGTTCGTCAATGCGACCGGTGAGTCGCGGTACGATCTTCTGGCCGACAGCGTTACCGACCAGCTGACGAGCGAGCTGGCGCGGATCGAGGACAGTTTTGTCGTCGACCGAAAGACCGCACTGACCCATCGCGGCGATACGCCCGATCTCACCGCGCTCGGCCGGGCGCTTGGCATCCGCTACGCGATCAAAGGCCGCGTATGCGCCGCGGGCGAGGGCTTGCGCGTCGACGCGGAGCTGATCGACGCCGAAAACGGCAAGACCGCGTGGAACGGCGGCTTCGATCTCGCGATCGGCGACCTGTTCGTAATGCAGCACGACGTCAATGCCCGCCTCGTGCCGCCGCTTTATACCAATCTGCTGTCGGTCAGCGGCCATGCGCCGGCCCTCCAGCCCGCATCGCCGTCTGGGCAGACTGCCGCATCGGACCCTGCGCCCGCGCAATCGGCGCCGGAGACGAACCCCTATCCCCGCGCCCCATATCCCCGCGACGTCGTCTCGCCGACGCCGCTTCGGCCGGAACCCAGGCCTCGGGCGCAGCCCGCCTTGGCCCCGGCGCCCCGGGTGCTGCAGCGCATTGTCGCAACGGAGGCGGTGCAATCGGCGCCGGTGCCGCCCATGGTCATCCATCCGCGCCCCATCGCCGCGCCGGCATCCGCTGCGATACGGTTGGTGGCGCCCGTGCCAGTACAGGCACCACCGCCGGTACAGGCGCCACCGCCGGCACAGGCATCAGCGCCGGCGCGGCCTCACGCCGCACCCATCACGGAGATGCCGACCCCTCGGTTGAGCGACTCGCCGGCCAGGCGCATCCCGCTTCTGTGGCGGTTGCTCGTCGCGCTCGTGTTTGCCGGCGTGGCTGGTGGGATTGCCGTAGCCTTGCTCGGCATACAGCTGGATACGGTGGTCGAGATCGCGTCGTGGATGCTGATCGCCGCCGGGGTGTCCTTGGCGGCGAGCGCTTTCGTCGAATGGGCTCAACCCGAAATTGGTCGGCGGCGGGTACAGGGGCGGCCGGCAGAGGGCGGCGTGATCGTCGGCCGTGACCCTCCGCCGACGACTGAAACAGTGACCTTCAGGGCCACGCCTCGGGTGCCACCAAGTATTTTTTATAACACGCGGCGCGTGCCGAGGCGCTGAAGCGGTTGAACCACGAATCTTCGGTCGTGCAATGGGACAGCGCCACCTGCCGGGCCGGCTCGTGGGGGTACATCGCGACCCATTGCGCGTTGATGGCATCCTGCCCGGCAATCCCGGCAACGCCCAAAGTTATCAATATCAACGGAAAGAATAATCGGTTCATCTAGTTTCCGAGGCGTCCCCCGGTCTCCGACCGCATCGGCGGCTCCTGGCAGGCGCTTTTAGCCGGCCCGGCCCGATGCGGCAACGGGAAAAGACGAATGTGGCCCGTGACTAAGCGTCGCCCAAAGGGGCGCCACGGCGACGCGATAGTCGGGGAGTGTTATAAAATCCGCCGCCGCCGGGCCGGGTTAGCACAGTGGCAGTGCAGCGGTTTTGTAATCCGCAACGGGGCATGCTTGGGGGTGCTTGAACGTGCCGAAGCATGTGGATTTCTGCCGCTTAAGCAATCAGGGGCCACCCTAAATTAGGCTAGTATGCTAACCGGTGCCATCCCGTGCGGTGCCAAACCCGGTGCCAAAATCACGTGGTTAATCAGGGCGTGACCGTCGGCGCGGGCAACAGGACGGTCGAGAATCGCTGTTTCTCTGTGCGCCTCGCGAGCGGCATTATCGGAGCTATAGCATTCCGTCACGCGTAACAAAACGTTGCGCTGCACTCGGTGACGCGCTCCACTCCCCTTGCAGCTCGTGCTCCCGGATGCGCCACTTCAGTTCCTTGTTGGCCTTGAATCCCGCTTTATCCGCGAACGCTCGGCAAGTTAAGCCGCCGGCTTTGGGTTGCGGTAGAACCGGGAACGACTCTCGAAATAAATCTTCGAGTCCGGGTTGAACCAGACGACGTTGCCTGGCTTGCAAAACTTGGTTGCGGTGTCTTCCGTCTTGAATGTCTGGGGGTCGGCGGCGTAAGCGGGCGCGAGCAACGAGAAAGCTACGGCGACCCCAAGAATGAGCTTTCTAAGCATCGGTTCCCTCCGTTGGATCGAAGGTAGCGCGGACGGCGATGACGGTCAAAAGGCGGCGACCCCGGTGGGTGATCATTGACGATCGCGCTGGTACATCCGAAAGTAATAGCTCCTTCGTCTGGAACGCTGACGTGAGCAACAAAGACAGAGATTTTCGCCCCGCCCGCCGCCGTGATTTCGCCGACGACGACTACCAGCCACCTGCGCGCAATTTTGGATACGCACCACCGCAGGGTCCGCAATTCGACAGCCCCTCCGGCGCGCCCGTGGGAGCTACCGTCAAATGGTACAACCCCGAGAAGGGCTTTGGCTTCGTCGTGCTAGCGGACGGCTCCGGTGACGCGTTCCTGCATGCGAGCGTAGTCGAGCGGAGCGGCCACGGAAGCGTGTCGCCCGGCGCCACCCTCCAGGTCCGCGCTGGCCCAGGCCCAAAGGGACCGCAGGTGACGGAGATCTTGAGCGTTGACGCCAGCACGGCAATGCAGGAACAGCCGAGGCGCGCGCGACTGGAGAGACCGGCATATCCGGCGACAGACCGAGCCACCGCGGAGGAGCTCGGCACGGTGAAGTGGTACAACGCCACCAAGGGATTTGGCTTCATAGCCGCGGATCGGGGCGGCAAAGATATCTTCGTGCACGCGTCGGCGCTGGAGCGGGGCGGAATTATGAGCTTGGCGGAAGGCCAGCGCGTCGCGGTGGATGTCGCCGATGGTCAGAAGGGACCTGAGGCCGTGAGCCTGCGGCCAATCTGACGGGAAAGCGCGGTCGAAATATCCGCCCCCCGCTTCGGCGTTCAACCTTCCTCGAACCACTGGCGATGGCGCCGCTGCCTCTTTCGGCTGCGCCGGACATACCTACTCAGCGCAAAGATGCCGGCAAGCCTGACTGCCACCGCAAACAATCGCAGCCCATAGGCATCTGCCAGGGCGAGCACGCCAGCAGCCAACACGACAACTCCCAAAGTGACCAACCACCGCATACCCGAGCCCGGCGCGTTTTGACAGGCAAATAACAGTTTCGAGCGATGGTCGTGACCGGCTAAATAAATTAGCCTCTCCGAAACAGATAGGCCAAGCAGATGAAAGAACGGGTCGCTGAAATCGTCGCGGCGTATGTCAGGAAGAACCAAATTATTGGTGCCGAACTGCCCGCGCTGATCGCAAGCGTGAGCCAGTCGCTTGCGAGCCTCGGACAACCACCGACAATTATACTTGGCCCGCTCACACCGGCGGTTCCCATCCGGCGAAGCGTCAGCGCCGAGGCGATTATCTGCCTCGATTGTGGGGCGAAGGCGAAGATGCTGAAGCGGCACCTACTCCGCGCCCACGGACTGACCCCTAGCGAATACCGCGCCCGATGGAGCTTGCGAGCCGATTATCCGCTCGTTTCGAAAGCCTACGCGGCGCGGCGATCGGAACTTGCCAAGGCGGCAGGACTTGGTCATCGGGTTTCGGAGTAGCACCTAGCCGTCTGCGGGCCCCGGCCCGAGCTTTGCAGAAAGGCACACCGCAACCACAGGTGCACACGATGTCAAAATCGCGGAGGGGCGAGGCGAGCGGACAGATCGATAACCATATCGGCGCACGCATCCGCGAGCGCCGGATCATGCTCGGTCTGACGCAGCAGCAATTCGCCAAGAGGATCGGCCTGTCCTATCAGCAGGCCCACAAGTAC
>JBBRPG010000019.1:0-34159 GCA_038228485.1 Alphaproteobacteria bacterium | reverse complement strand
GGTGGCGGGCCGGAGTTTCGCCAGCACTAGTGCAAGCGGCAGCAGTCACCCCAACTTGGTATGCCGCGTCTCCGCTTTTTGACCCTCATCGCCGTCCGCGCTAACCTTCGATCCAGGTTAATTTTCCGTAGCCTATCGCGCGCCATGTCCCCGGCCCCCCGGCTCCCGCATCGTGCGTGGCATGGAGCGCGTCGTCGAGAGCGATCTGAGGTAGCATCAGCCCCGGTTACCAGCCGCTTGATGGGCTAAATGATGGGCGGAGAAAAGATTGTCCGGCGACAAAGTGCCTAACGTTAGCAAAACTGTCAAAATCCGGGTCGGCATCGGCGGCTGGGTGTTCCCGCCGTGGCGCGGCACCTTCTATCCCAAGGGGCTGAAGCAGGCCGACGAGCTGAGCCACGCCAGCCGCCAAATCACCGCGATCGAGATCAACGGCACCTTCTACGGGCTGCAGAAGCCGGCCAGCTACAAGCGCTGGCATGACGACACGCCGGACGATTTCGTATTTTCGCTGAAGGGCTCGCGCTTCATCACCCACCGCAAGGATTTGAGCACGGCGGGCGAGTCGCTCGAACGCTTCTTCGACAGCGGCGTCACCGAGCTGGGCGAAAAGCTCGGCCCGATCCTGTGGCAGTTCGCGCCGTTCCTGCATTTCGACGAGGGCCAATTCGCCGCGTTTCTCGCCTTGCTGCCCAAGCGCGCCGGCAACCGCCCGCTGCGGCACGTGCTGGAGGTGCGGCACCAGAGCTTCGCCGATCCCGCCTTCGTCAAGCTGATGGAAAAGCACGGGGCGGCGATCGCCCAGGTCGAGGACGAGAAACACCCGGCGTTCGAGGCGGTCACCGCCGATTTCGTCTATGCCCGCCTGCGCCGCTGCAGCGAGGACGAGCCCACCGGCTATTCCCCGCAAGCCCTCACCGCGATTCACCAGCGGTTCGCGGAGCACTCCAAAGCCAGCCGCGACTGCTTCGTCTATTTCATCAACGGCGCCAAAATCCGCGCCCCGCACGCGGCAATGGCGCTGATCGCGCGGCTTGGCCGCTGAGGTTGGGGTTGACAATGTTCACTTTGCCGTTCTCAACGCGGAGTAGAACGGGGATCAAACTGCTTCAAGACCTTGGACTTATTAAATAAGAGAGCGGGGCGGGAGAGAATCATGCGGCGCGGACCGATCGACATCGAATCGCTGGAAGGTCTGCGGGAAGTCATTCAGCGTTTTCTCAAGGCGCACGAAAACAATGATGTTGAAACCCAACGCGACATCCTCCGCGAATTCATCAAACGCGCGCAGAGCGGCTTCGCACGCAAGCATGAGCTTCTCGATCAGCTGAACGGGTTGATGCAGCAAGTGGACGCGGTAACAGGCGTTGAAGAACGCATTGACTGCCTGGCCGCCGCTTTTAGATTTGCCGCCGATCTGAGATCGATCGGATACGAGGAACTGGACGACCAGGAAACGGGAGACAAGGCGACGGACGCGGCTATTGAAGCCGCTCAAAAACTCAAGGCAATTTGCCCAGGAGGATCTGCAGCGCTCGTCGGACTTCTAAACGATCCCAATGTAAGCATACGCGGTTTTGCGGCGGTTCAATTGTTAGATGAAATGCCAAAGCAGGCGATACCGGTGATCGAGGAAATTCAACAAACTGCGCGCGGCACTGACGCCGCTCTTGCGGCTGGATTTGCTTTATCGATGTACCGAAGCGAGATGGAGCAGAAATCCTAATCCCTCATTCTGCCGCCGCTGGCGAAGATGTCGCCTTCGCCGTCGCCATCATGCGGTGCGGCTCCGGCACGTTCAGCGGCCCTCCGGAGGAAGGCGGGTTTCTGTTCCGGCTGACGATCGGACTGCGCAACATCGATGGCGACTGACGCGTCGCCCACAAGCATCACTCCGTGCCGTCGACAGACTAGAGCTCAACCAACAAGGGAAATCCTCATGACTTCGATCACGCCGTTCCTCTGGTTCGACAAGAACATCCCCGAGGCTGTCGCCTTCTACAAATCGGTGTTTCCCAATGCCAAGGTCGAAACCGTCAATGACTTCATGGCGAGCTTCGAGCTCGAGGGGCAGAAGTTTAACGCCCTCAATGGCGGCCCGAAATACAAGTTCAACGAGGCGGTCTCCTTCTTCATCAGCGTCGAGAGCCAGGAAGAGGTGGACTACTTCTGGAACAGACTGACCGCCGACGGCGGCGAGGAATCGAAATGCGGGTGGCTCAAGGACAAATTCGGCCTGTCCTGGCAGGTGGTGCCCACGGCCCTCGGCCGTTACCTGAGCGATCCCGATCGCAAAAAGGCCGATCGCGCCCTGCAGGCCATGATGAAGATGCAAAAGATCGTCATCGCCGACCTCGACAAGGCCTATACGGGCTGATCCCCCGCGATCGGAGTTCGTACTGTCCTACTTCGCCGCCATCCGCTTCTTCGGCTTGGGCCAGCGGGCGGCGACGAGGGGCAGCACTTCGTCGATCAGGCGGCTTGTCTGGGCCATGATGTCGTCGTCGCCCTTGGCCGCCGGGCGCAGGATGAATTTCGACACGCCGGCGTCGACATAGGCGGCGATCTTGTCGGTGATCGCCGCGGCGTCGCCGATGGCGAAATAATTCGCGGGATCGCGCCCGGTGCGCTTGCGGTAGGCGTCGAACAGCGGCTGGAGGCCGGGTTCATCCGCCCCATCGGTTGACTTGGCGAAGCGGAACGGGATGCCGGCGCCGTAATGGTCGTCGTCGATGGTGCGGCCTTCCTCCTTCGCGGCCTGGCGGATCGCCGCGACGACGATCTTCGCCTGCTCCGGGGTCTCCGGCCCGGCCTGCCAGCCGGTGCCGAGCCGCGCGGTGCGCCGGATCGCCGCCTCGGACGAGCCGCCGATCCACATCGGCAGGTCGGGCTGCACCGGCTTTGGCGACAGCGACGCGCCGCTGAGGTGATAATGCACCCCCTCGAAATCGACCTTGTCCTCGGACCACAGCCGGCGAATCACCTCGAGCCCCTCGTCGGTCTTGCGGCCGCGGGTCTTGGTGTCGAGGTTGAGCGTCTTCCATTCCGGCCCGAGCGGGCTGCCGATGCCGAACGCCGGCAGCAGCCGCCCCTCGGACAGATAGTCGATCGTCGCGCATTGCCGCGCCACCAGCACCGCATCGCGCATCGCCAAGGACAGCACGTTGACCCCGAACTTGAGCCGGCGCGTGCGCCCGGCCAGCGCCGCCATCACGCTCATGAATTCGAGGAACGGGGTCGGGCTGACCAGGCGGTCGGTCTGCCATAGCGAGTCGACCCCGCCCGCCTCCAGCATGTCGACCCAGCGCCAATAGGCGGCGGCGCCGGAAAATGGGAACTCCATGATCCCCATCCCGACCGCGACTTTCTTGATCATGGTGCGCTCCGTTAGGCGGGGTGTCCATTCCCACCATGCAAATGCCGGTGGTGCAGGTCGGGATAGTGCGGGTGCGAGTGGGCGATGGGCAAGTGCCGGTGGGGGTGCGTGTGCGGCTCGCCGCCGGGATCGCCCGGCTGGTGGGGATGCGCATGGTGCGCGTCGTGGCTGTGGCGATGCTCGTGCTCGGTCGCCTCGTGGGTGTGCGGATGCTCGTGGCGCTCGGCCAGATGCAGGTAGAGCCCAACCGCCATCAGCACGCCGGCGGCGACGAGGCCCGCGGTCACCGGCTCGCCGAACATGCCGATCGCCAGCACCGCGCCGATAAACGGCGCGGTCGAGAAATAGGCGCTGGTGCGCGCCGCGCCGAGCCCGCGCAAGGCCAGTACGAACAGCACCAGGCTCACCCCGTAGCCGAGGAACCCAACGACCGCCGCCGCACCGACAGCCGCGACCGCCGGCAGCCTCGCGCCGACCGCAAGAGCGAGCGCCAGGTTCACCGCGCCGGCCACGGCCCCCTTGATCGCGGCGATCTGCACCGGGTCGGCGGCGCTCAGCTTGCGGGTCAGATTGTTGTCGATGCCCCAGGCGAGACACGCCCCGGCAATCGCCAGCGCGCCGAGGCCGAACCCGCCCCCGCCAAAACCACCGGGCCCGCCCTGCCATGACAGCACCACCGCGCCGGCCAGGATCGCCGCCGCCCCGAGCAGCAGCCGGCGGTCGACATTCTCGCGAAACGCCAGCCAGGCGATCGCCATCGTCATCAGCCCTTCGAGATTGAGCAGCAGCGCCGCCGACGACGCCGGGACCGTCGCCAGCCCGACCATCAGCAACACCGGCCCGATCATGCCGCCGCTGACCACGACCAGGGCCAGCCACGGCAGGTCGGCGCGGCGCAGCGGCGCCTCGGCGGGGGCGATGCCGAACAACCGGCGGCCGTAATGGACCAGCCCCAGCCCCACCCCCGAGCCGAGATAAAGCAGCCCGGCCAGCAGCCACGGATCGGCCCCGCCGCCGATCAACAGCTTGGCGAACGGCATGCTGGCGCCGAACAAAGCCGCCGACGCGATCGCCAGCACTGCGCCGCGCCGCGATGGATGCATCTCGCTCATCGCGCGATCATACCCGACGCGGCCGCAAGAATCCGCCGGCCCGGAACCAGCGACGGAGCGCGGCTCACTCCCGCTCGTAGGTGCCGATCAGCATGCCTTTGGCAATGGCATGGACATGCAGCGCGTCGACCAGTTCGGTGCGGCCCGGGGCAGAAGTCTCGATATTCAGCGGCGTCACCAGCGCGAAGACCTGAAACGCATAGCGGTGAGGACCATGGCCCGGCGGCGGGTCGGGCGGGAGATAACCGATCCGCAGATAGGAGTTCACCCCCATCGCCGGCTTTTGTCCCGGCTCCGATTCCAGGGGCATCGCCCCTTCTTCCAGGCTTCCGTCCTCCGGCGGCAGCTTCCAGACGATCGCGTGCACCAGCGGATTGCGTGTGGGGCTGTCGGCGTCCTCGACCAGCAGCACGACTTCCGCGGCGTCCTCGGGCACGCCCGACCATTGCAGCGGCGGCGAGATGCCTTCGCCGTCGGTGTACCGGTCCGGCAGCGGATCGCCGTCGCTAAAGGCCGGGCTGGTGACCGCGATGGTTTCGGCGACCTCCGCGAGCGCCTCGTCGTTGATCGCGAGCTCCGCCATTCCGGGCCGCGCGCCACGCAATACGCGGCCGATACCCGCGGGCAGTTTCTCGAGCATGGTCCAGGGCCTCCAATGGGTGATGGCGTTGTTGCTTCCGGCCAACGTCCGAGGCTACCACGACGATCCGCTTTCCTCTCTTGATTGCACGCGCCGCCTGTGGCCGGATCGTTCGGCTTGGCAAGCGGCGAGAGGAATCGGGCGATGCGCGTCTTCACCACCGTGCCCCAGGGCGATCTGAAGAAGGTGCCCGAGGCGGCGCGCGCCGCCGAGGCCGAGGGCCATGACGGCATCGTCACGATGGAAAACCAGCACGAGCCGTTTCTCGCGCTCGCCGTCGCCGGGGCGGTCACCGACACGGTCGAGCTGCACACCTCGGTGGCGATCGCCTTTGCCCGCACGCCGATGGCGGTGGCCGAGGTCGGCTGGGACCTCGCCGGCTCGACCGGCGGGCGGTTTGTCGTCGGGCTCGGCTCGCAGGTGCGTGCGCATAACGAGCGCCGCTTTTCGGTGGCCTGGACGCCGCCGGCGCCGCGTATGCGCGAGTACGTCCAGGTGCTGCGGGCGATCTGGGATTGTTGGAAGACCGGGGCCAAGCCCGCCTATGAAGGCCAGCACTACCGCTTCACCCTGATGACCCCGAACTTCACCCCGCCGCAGATCGCCTGCCCGCCGCCGGCGATCACCATTGCCGCGGTCGGCCCGGCGATGCTCAAGGTCGCTGCCGAGGAGTGCGACGGGGTCAAGCTGCACGGGTTCTGCACCCGCAAGTACCTCACCGACGAGATCATGCCGCGGATCGAGGCGGGGCTCGCCAAGGCCGGCCGCACCCGCCCGCAATACGAGATCTCCGGCGGCGGGTTCCTCGCCACCGGGCCCGACGACGTGGCGGTCGCCGATCGCTTCGAATGGGTGCGCCAGCGCGTCGCCTTTTACGGCTCGACCCCGGCCTACTACCCGGTGCTGGCGGTGCACGGGCTCGAAGACCTCGGGCTCAAGCTCAACGCGATGGTGCGCCAGGGCAAATGGAGCGAGATGGCGAAAGAGGTGCCCGACGACGTCGCGCATCTCTTCGCCGCGGTCGGCCGCCACGACCAGATCGTCGGCGCGATCACCGAACGGTTCGGCGGCCTCGCCGACGCGCTGACCCTGCGCGCCGACGGTGTTGAGGGGATGCCGTCCGACCTCGTCCAAGACATCCGCCGCATCCCGCACCAGTACCGCGGGCGGGCGCGGTAACGCCGGCCCTCGACCGACGCCGGTCACTCAGCTTCGCAACTTGCGAAGGGCCCTTCCTGCCCCAACTGGGTCATTCGAGCCCCCGCTGCCGAACGTCGAGGTCGGCGCAGAACTGCTGATGCCCGATAATCGGGATTCGGCGGCCCATCAAAGGTCTTCCCGGTAAACTGCCAGAGTTTCTGCGGTAACCCGGCTGGCGTGGAGCCACCCGAGGTTGGTCGCAGCGCGGTCGGACCAAAGCCGCCGTTGGTTGTCGTCTTGCAGCAGTTCCAGCATAACCGTTGCCAAAATCCGCGGTTGCCGCGGCGGAACAAGCACGCCCACCGATCCGCTATCCAAGGCTTCGGGAATTCCACCGACGTTGCTGGCTATAATCGCGCAACCAGCCTCGCGGGCTTCGGCAATAACAAGACCAAAAGATTCGCGGCGGGATGCAAGCACAAACAGATCGGCATTTCTTAGATAAACCCGGGGGTCCGGAACAAATCCAGTGAAAATTATTCGGTCTGCGCAGCCTTTTCGGGCTGCCTTTCGTTCGAACCTGACTCTATCCGGGCCGTCGCCCACGATATATAGCCGAACCAACGGAACAAGATGCGCGATCAGGGAAAACGCCTCGATCAAATCGCCGACACCTTTGTGCGAATACAGCCCGGCGATTGTCACAATCGCGGGGCAATGCAAGTTCTTTTCAACCTTTTGGTCCTGTCGCTCGTCACGGCGGGGCGAGCCGAGCGGTCCATTTCGGACCACGCGAAGCCGACCGCGCGGAAATCCCAAATGCTCCATTTCAGTGGCCACGGCCTTGCTGACCGAGATGACGCGGTCGCCGATACCCATTAATAATGAGCGGAAAGAGGGCCCGTTGTGAACCGTCGTAACGAGGCGGAACGCAGGACGCCCGCGAAGTAACCAGGCGAGCAGTGCGCCGGAAATCATATGGGCATGAACGACATCCGGCCTCGTTTCTTGAAATAACCGACGGAGAGAAAACACGGTTTGTGTTAAGTCGACAACTCTGCAACCTCTTATTGCTGCATATCTTATGAAGTACGAATGCAAAATTTGCTCATAAGACCCTCCGGGGCTGGCAAATATGACATCATGACCTGCCTTGGCCTGAAAGCATGCAAGATCAATGGCCGCATTGACCACGCCGTTGCCAACCTCGTCGCAATGCGGGGCGAGGTGGATAATTTTCATCTGTTGTCGTTGGGCATCGCAGGGCGCCCGCCAGTCAGTTTGCATAGCTGTACGCGGGCATGCCTTAATCATGGTCTAATGTCGGCAGAGACGAAAGTGCCATGACAGGGTTTGAAATAGCCCGCAATGCTGCAAAATCTATCTATCGGCAGTGCTTTTACTCGCCTCATTGGCGGATCGGCTGGCGATTTGTCAGGGATGGCGATGTTTGGGACAGGCATGATTTGGGTGGCGCCGAGTGGCAGGTATTGCCCAATGCTTCATACCGCTTTTTCGCCGACCCCTTTCCCGTGATTTGGCAGGGGCGTACCTGCCTCCTTTTCGAGGATTTTGACCACCGGCGCGGCAAGGGAATTATCTCAGCCGTCGAGTTCGGTCCTGACGGCCCCGAGGGAGATGTATTTCCTGTTCTGGAAGAGCCCTGGCACCTTTCGTACCCCTTCATGATCGAAGACGATGGCGAATTGTGGTTGATCCCGGAGAGTTCCGCCAACCGAACGGTCTCGCTTTATCGAGCGGTTTCTGTCGCTCATCGTTGGATCAAGGAGACTGATCTACTCACGGATATAGAGGCCAGCGACACAACCATTCTTCGATATCAGGGCCGATTTTGGATGTTTGCGGCAGTTCGCAAGAATATGGGGTCGTTCTCGGACTCCCTAAGCATATTCATCGCGGACAGACTGCTTGGCCCATGGCGGCCACATCCCGCCAATCCCGTTCTCGTCGATCCAGCCAGCGCCCGACCGGCAGGCAATATGCTGGTTCGCGATGGTCGGCTCTGGCGGCCGGTTCAAGATTGCCGCGAGGCCTATGGAGCGGCACTGGGTTTGGCCGAAATCACTCGCCTGGACGAGCACGGTTTCGAGCAAGCGGTTCGAACGGTGCTCCGCCCCGGCCGCCATTGGCCCGGTCGTCGGCTGCATACGTTGAACCGTGCCGGCACGTTGGAATGTATCGACGGCTCCGCGTTGGCATTGCGGCGACATCATTGGCTGCGATGATCGGTATCGAGATCATATATCGTTCTCTCTTTGTTCTTGACAATCGCCAGCATTCCCGTTATGGCAAATTGCCTGCCTCGCCGGCAGCGCGCTGCTATGCCGACCCGGCGCCCGCTGTATTTTCCTTGTAATAACAGCGAGAACAGCGGGTGGGCGGGCGGCTTTCCACTGCTGGGACCGCTGGGAAGCACGCGCCTGCTGATTTCCAACAGATGCAGGTGGAACGGTCGAGGGAGGGATCACGGGGCACGTCGAAACTTGTATGTTGTCGGGCAACCGACGCCGGTGGAGGCACCAAAGGCGATGACCTACCCGACCCATCTGATCCCCACCACCGTCGTCGGCAGCTATCCGCAGCCCGACTGGCTGATCGACCGCGGCGCGCTGGAAAAGCATGGGGTGCCGCGGGTCCATGCGCACGAGATCTGGCGGGTGCCCGCAGCGCACCTGAAGGAGGCGCAGGACGACGCGACCATCCTCGCCATCGGCGAGCTGGAGCGGATCGGCATCGACATCGTCAGCGACGGCGAGATGCGGCGCGAAAGCTATTCGAACTATTTCTCGCTGGCGCTCGACGGCGTCGATTCCGAGCGCTTGGGCGCGGTGATCGGCGCCAACGGCCGCTCGACCCCGGTCGCGCGCGTCACTGGCAAGATCCGCCGCAGGGGCAAGGTCGAGGTCAACGACGCGGCGTTCCTCGTCAAACACGCGACCCGCGCGACCAAGATCACCCTCCCCGGCCCGTTCACCATGTCGCAGCAGGTGCAGAACGAGTTTTACAAGGACGAGGCCGAGCTGGCGATGGACTACGCCGACGCGGTCAACGCCGAGCTGCGCGACCTCAAGGCCACCGGCGTCGATGTGGTGCAGCTCGACGAACCCTGGGTGCGCGCGGCGCCGGACAAGGCGGCGCGCTACGGCGTCCAGGCGATCAACCGCGCCCTCGCCGGCATTTCCGGGCCGACGGTGGTGCATATCTGTCTCGGCTATGGCCATCTGGTGAAGAACAAGCCAAGCGGCTACGCCTTCCTGCCGCAGCTGGCGGACTCGCTGGCGCAGCAGATCTCGCTCGAGGCGGCGCAGCCGCAGCTCGATCTCGGCGTGCTGAGCGAGCTGTCGCAAAAGACCATCCTCCTCGGCGTGCTCGACCTCGGCAGCACCCGGGCCGAGACCGCCGCCGAGGTCGCCGCACGGCTGCGCGCCGGGCTCAAGCACATCGCCGCCGAGCGCCTCGTCGCCGCACCGGATTGCGGCATGAAATACCTCCCGCGCGAGCGCGCCGCCGCCAAATTGCAGGCATTGGTTGACGGCGCCGCGATCGTCCGCCACGAATTGACGGGATGAAATCTGCCCGGATCATCGCCGTGCTCTTTGCCGTCTTTCTGACGGTCGCGCCGGCGCGGGCCGAGGGCGTCGACCTGCTGCTGGTGCTCGCCGCCGACGTCTCGCGCAGCATCGACGACGGCGAGTTTGCGCTGCAGCGCAAAGGCTACGCCGCGGCGCTGACCGACCCGCGCGTGATCAAGGCGATCACCGGCGGCCCGCACCACGCCATCGCTCTGACGTTTATGGAATGGTCGGGCGCGACCGACCAGAAAACCGTCGTCGACTGGACCGTGATCCAGGACGGCGAGGGCGCCGCAGTGGCCGCGGCGACGATCCTGTCGGCGCCCCGCTCGTTTCTCAGCCGCACCTCGATCAGCGCGGCGATCGATTTTTCGCTGGAGCGCCTCAACGCCGCGCCGATGAAAGCCGAGCGGCGGGTCATCGACATCTCCGGCGACGGCACCAGCAATTCCGGCCGCGCCGTCACCGAGGCGCGCGACGAGGCCTTGGCCGCGGGGGTGACGATCAACGGGCTGGCGATCATCAACACCCAGGCCAACCCCGGCTTTGCCCTGCACACCCAGCCGCCCGGTGGCCTGCCCAACTACTACAAGGAGAACGTGATCGGCGGGACCGGCGCGTTCCTGTTGGTGGTGGAGAATTTCGAAACCTTCGCCGACTCGATGACCCGCAAGCTGGTCAGCGAAATCGCCGGGCTACCGGGCCGCGAGAACCACGCGGCGCTGAACCCGGAGCGGGCTCGCTAAACCGCCGGAACCGCGCCGGAACACTTCCGCTTACGCGATGCCGGCCTCAATCAGAGCTGCCGGCCATCGGCCGCGAACAGCATCGACACCGCCATCACGATGTCGACGGTCACGCCGTCGCCGGCAAGCGGAACCAGGCAGCTTTCGACCGCCCGGTATTCGGGCACGGCGCGAACCCAATGCGGCGCGCCCCGCCGCCAAGTCGGCCGGGCTTGTTCGGCGAGGATGCGGAAACGCTCGCGAGAGCTCGGATTGGCGACGCTCTGCGGATGGACCTCGTCGAGCCACTTGCCGGTGACCTCGCCGCCCAGCGTGCGCACCATCTCGCTGCCGATCAGCCGGCAACGAAACCGCAGCGGGTCACGATAGACGTCGAGCAGCCATAGCCGCGACAGAAACGGCGTCATGTCCTCCGGCGCGATGTGCTGGCGGCCCGGCAGCTGGCCCGGCGGCGCCGCCGACAACCAGTAGTCGTAGACTGGCGTATCAGCGGGTGCCAGCCGCTGCGGTCGTCGGGAACGCGGTAATCGGTCCACTCACCGTAATCGGGATTGGGCTCGCCGGGCTTCGGCGCAATATTGGATTCCGACCAGGCGGACATGACGCCACAACTTTGCCGCGAACTCATTGTCAAATGGTTACACCGCCGCACATCACCGCCACGGAGTTATGCCGACGCGCTTGGCAGCGCCCGCGGCGGCGGGCAAGTTGTCGGCAACCCGGAACAACCACCTGAGGGCACCGCAATGCCGAACGATGTCGCGATCGCCGCCACCCATGAGATCGAGGTGCGCGACCTCGAATACCGGCGGAGCGAAGACGGCCCGCTGTTGGCGCGGTTGTACCAGCCGAAAGGGCCGGGCCCGTTCCCGGCGCTGATCGAGGTGCATGGCGGCGCCTGGGCCGGGGGCGATCGGCTCAACAACGCCCCGCTCGACGAGGCGCTGGCGAAAAGCGGCATCGTCGTCCTGGCGGTCGATTTCCGCATGCCGCCTCGGCACCGCTATCCGGCCTCGATCGCCGACATCCACTACGCGACGCGCTGGCTCAAGGCGCATGCCGGCGAATTCGGCAGCCGCCGCGACCTGGTCGCCGGACTCGGCACCTCGAGCGGCGCGCACCAGCTTTTGTTGAGCGCGCTGAAGCCGAACGACCCGCGCTACGCCGCGCTGCCGCTCGCCCCCACGGAAGCTGGCGCGCCGGGCGAAGATGCGAGCCTGCCGTACCTGGTGCTGTGCTGGCCGATCTCCGACCCGCTGGCGCGCTATCAGATGGTCAAGGAAAAGGGCAGGACACCGCTCATCCAGTCGCACGACGCCTACTGGAATTCGGAGGCCGAGATGGGCGAGGGCAACCCGCTGCGCATCGTCGAGGCCGGCGAGGCGGCGCGCCTGCCGCCGGCGATCCTGCTGCAGGGCACCGGCGACGACAACGTCACCCCGGACATGGCCGACCGCTTCACCGCCGCCTGGCGCGCCAAGGGCGGACAAATCGAATTGCACAAATTCGACGGCCAGCCGCACACCTTCGCGATGCGCGACCCCGCCTCCGACGCCTCGCGCCGGGCCTGCGAGCTGGCGCGCGATTTCGTCAAGGCGCAGGCCAAAATCTGACCGGCCCGCCAGCGTCGTCGGGCAGAGAACGGTATCGCTGATCTAGCGTTGTTCCAGCGCTTCGATGCGACGTTGCAGGCGCTGCAGCATCTGTAGCATGCGAGCGCTATCGCCCCCCACTGCGCCGGTTTCGAGCTTTACCAGGATCGCGCCCTGAACAAGCAGCTGATCCCGGATGTCCGACAATTCGCCCTTGATGTCGGACACCTCGCCAGCCACCCGGTCACTCGATTCGCGCAGCGCCCGCACATCGCTGTAGATGCGCTGCACCAGCTCGCCGAGAGCGTTCAGATCGACGTCCGCCATCATTTTCGCCTTGTGCGCGGCCGGCGTTGTAGCACGTCTCCCACCCCGCACTCAAATCGCACCAACTCCAGGTTCGTCTCAACCGACGCCGAAACCGCGTATCCACGATAGCAACTACCTGATCACCCACGGCCGGACGCGGAGCTGTTAGCGCGCCGCCGCCTTCATCCGGTCCGCGGCCACCGCGCCGCCCTTGAGCACCAGCGCGATGTTTTTCACCTCGCGCAGCACGGCGATGTCGGCGAGCGGGTCGCCGGTGACGACGACGAGGTCGGCGAGCTTGCCTTTCTCGACCGTGCCGAGCTCCGCCTCCTTACCGCAGCATTCGGCGGCCCATGACGTGGCCGCCTGAATCGCCTGCATCGGCGTCAAGCCGGCGCGAACCAGGCAGTCGAGCTCGCCGGCATTGGCCGGATGGCCGTGGCCGCCGGCATCGGTGCCGGCGACGATCTTGACCCCGGCGGCGAGCGCCTTGCGGATCGCCTGCTCGTGCGGCTTTTGCAGGTGCAGCGCGCGCTCCTTGACGTGCGGCTGCGGCGATTTGCGGTGGTACTCGTAGACCAGCAGGGTCGGCACGAAGACGATACCGCGCGCTGCCATCCGGTCGAGGTGGCGGGGGTCTTCGTCGAGATAGCAGCCGTGCTCGATGGAGTTGACCCCGGCCTCGATGGCGATGTCGAGCCCGCGCCCGCCGAGCGCATGACACATGACCCGGCGGTCGAGCGCCTGCGCCTCCTCGACCAGCGCGCGCATCTCGTCGAGGTTGAAGGCGCCGTCGCGCGGCCCGTGTCCGGGCCGCGAGCTGGCGCCGCCGGTGGTCGCGCATTTGATCACGTCGGCCCCGGCCCGCACCATCCGGCGCACCACCGGGCGGACATCGGCAAAGGTCTCGACCACACCGCTCGGCAGCAGCGGATCGCCGTTGACGCAACAGCTGTCGCCGGACGGGCTGACCGGGTCGCCGATGCCGCCGATCGGCGAGATGATCGCCAGCGAAATCAGCAGCCGCGGGCCTGTCGCGAGCCCTTCGTCGATAGCCCGCTTGAACCCGGCATCGAGCCCGCCGGCGTCGCGGATCAGGGTGTAGCCGGCCTCCAAGGTCTGGCGCAGCACCGCGGCGGTGCGCAGGTGCCGCGTCGAGTGCGGCTCGTCGATGCCCCAGCGATGCGCCAGATCGTATTTGTGGTTGGCCATGTGGTCGTGGCAGTCGATGAGGCCGGGCAGCACGGTCATCCCGGCGCAATCGATGACCTCGGCCCCGGCCGGGAACTCGCTTTGGTTCTGCGTGCCGATGGCGGCGATGCGCTCGCCGTCGATGACGATCGTCGCGTTCTTGACCGCGCCCGCCCCGGTGCCATCGATCAGCCGCGCGTTCTTCAGGACTTTCATCGGCCCCTCCCTTTCCGTGCATGGCAAGCGGGTAGCAAGCGGGTAGGATGGGTTGAGCGAAGCGATACCCATCGCCTCGTCGGCCTGCTCGATGGGTTTCGCTGCGCTCAACCCATCCTACGACGTTCCGTGTCATTGCGAGCGGAGCGAAGCAATCTCGATCCAATCGAGACTACCCGGCCCGAGATTGCTTCGTCGCTCAGCTCCTCGCAATGACAGCTATTGTAGGCTCGGCCGGCGGCCGCGCCACGGGGTCGCCCGCTCGTAGGCGTCGGCCGCGCGCAGCACGGTGGCGTCGTCGAAGCGCTTGCCGACGATCTGGAACGACAGCGGCAACCCGCCCTCGCCATAGCCGCAGCACACCGACATGGCCGGGCTGCCGGTGAGGTTGAACGGCATCGTCAACAGCGGCCGTTCGAGGATCGAGAATTTCCCGACCGCATCGATTTTGGGCGCCTCGGCCCGGGCCGACGCGGTCATCAGCAGGTCGAGCCCCGCCATCGCCCGGTCGAGCTCGTCGATCAGCTCGCGCCGGCGGCGGGTCGCCTGGACATAATCGGCGGCGGTGAACAGCCCGGCCAGCACCATGCGGTCGCGGAACGCCTCGCCGAAATCGGTGAAGCGGGTGCGCAGGTTCGCCTCGTGGATCGCATAGGCTTCCGTCATCATGATGATGACCCCGCAGGCTGCCCAATCCTGCAATGGCGACAGCGTGATCTCGCGCACCGACGCGCCCATCTCCTCGAGCTTTTTCGCCGCGGTGTCGATGGCGTCGCTTGTGGCGGCGTTGGCCTCGTTGTCCGTCGTGTAGAAATGACGGATGAGGCCGATGCGCAGCCCTTTCACATCCCCGGTCAGCGCCTTGCGGTAATCCGGGACCGGGCGGTTGGCGCTCGCCGGGTCGGCCGGGTCGTGCCCGGCCATCGCCTGCAGCATGATCGCGCAGTCCTCGGCGGTCCACGCCATCGGCCCGGCATGGTCGAGCGAATAGGCCAGCGGCAGGATGCCTCTGCGGCTGATCAGACCATAGGTCGGCTTGATCCCGGCGATGCCACACAGCGCCGCGGGGCCGCGGATCGAGCCGCCGGTGTCGCTGCCGGTGCCGCCGAGCACCAGCCCCGCCGCCACCGCCGCGCCGGTGCCGCTCGACGAGCCGCTGGTGAAGCGCGTCGTGTCCCACGGGTTGCGCGCCGGCGGCCACGGCAGATCGAAACTCGGCCCGCCAAAGGCGAATTCATGCGTCGCCAGCTTACCCATGACGACGCAGCCGGCATCCTTCAGCTTCGTCACCGAGAATGCGTCGGCTGTGGGCACATGGTCCTGCATGACCTTGGAGTGCCCGGTGGTCGGGATGCCGGCAGTCTCGTAGATGTCCTTGAGGCCCAACGGGATGCCGTGCAGCGGTCCCTTGTAGCGGCCCGCGGCGATTTCGGCCTCGGCGGTCTTGGCGTTGGCCCGCGCGTCGTCCGCCAGCACCCGAATGAAACTGTGCAGCTGGCCGTCGAGCCGTTCGATGCGGGCGAGCCGGCTTTCGGTCAGCTCGACCGGCGACAGCTCGCGCTTCTCGATGAGGCGCGCCGCCTCGGCGATGGTGAGGAAATCGGCGACCATCGCTATTTCTCCGGGAAGGCGACGGTATGCGCGGGCTCGTCCATCACGGTCCGTTTCTTGCGCACCGAAACCGCCATCGCCTCGACATACTTGACCGCGGCGGCGATCTCGTCGCGCTCTTCTTCCGGCACAGCAAGCCCCAGCCGTACCAGCGCCGCATCGAGTTCCTGTCGGGTCATTGCGCCTCCCGTCATTGCGAGCGGAGCGAAGCAATCTCGATCCGCCTTGGCCCACTCCGCACGAGATTGCTTCGTCGCGATGCTCCTCGCAATGACGGCGAGTATTACGCCATCGGCCGTTGCGCCTTGGCCTCTTTCAGCGGGGTGCCGGCTTCGGCGAGTTGGCGCAGATAGTCGGACGGCCGCCAGCGGTCGCCGTAGCGCTGATGCCAGTTGGCGATCTGGTTGTAGACCTCGCGCACGCCGATCGTGTCGGCCCAGTACATCAGCCCGCCGCGGTAGCGCGGGAAGCCGAACCCGTGGAGCCACATCACGTCGACGTCGCTGGCGCGCAGCGCCGCGCCTTCCTCCAGGATCTTGCAGGCCTCGTTGACCGAGGCGAACAGCAGCCGCTTGAGGATTTCCTCGTCGGTGAAGTCATTGCGCTGCGGGAAGCCGAACTCCGCGGCGGTGTCCTTGATGATGCGGTGCACCTCGGGGTCGACGTGCGGAGTGCGGTCGCCGGGCTCATAGCGATACCAGCCGGCATTGGTCTTCAGACCCAGGCGTCCGGCCTCGACGATGCGGTCGGAGATCGGGGATTTGCGATAGTTCGGGTACATCTCGGCGCGGCGCCGGCGCGTGTCGTAGCCGATGTCGAGCCCCGATATGTCCGACACCACAAACGGGCCGACCGGGTAGCCGTAATCGACCATGACCTTGTCGATCTGCTCCGGCAGCGCGCCTTCCTCGACGAGGATGCCCATCTCCATGCTGAACGGCGCGCGGCTGCGGTTGGCGAGAAACCCGTCGCCATTGCCGGCGAGCCCCGAAACCTTGCCGATCTTGCGGCCCAGCGCCATCGCCGTAGCCAGCACGTCGTTGGCGCTCTTGCTGCCCTTCACCACCTCGAACAGCTTCATCACGTTGGCCGGGGCAAAAAAGTGGGTGCCGGCCACGTCCTGCGGCCGCTTGGTCGCGTTGGCCATGATGTCGATGTCGATGCCCGAGGTGTTCGAGTAGAGCAGCGCGCCCTGCGGCATCACCGCATCGAGCTTTTTCCAGACATCCTGCTTGACGTCGATCTGCTCGAACACCGCCTCGATCACCACGTCGCAACCGGCGAGGTCGTCGATGCTGGCGACCGGGTGGATGCGGGCGAAGCGGCGCTCGAATTCGTCCTGCGCAAGGGAGCCGCGTTTGACGCTGGTCTCGTAATTGCCCTTGATCCGCGCCATGCCGCGGTCAAGCGCTTCCTTGGTCGCGTCGGTGATCTTCACGTCGTAGCCGTTGTCGGCGAAGGACATGGCGATGCCGCCGCCCATCGTGCCGGCGCCGACCACCGCCGGGTTGTCGGTCGGACGCAGCTTGGTGTCGGCCGGGATGAAGGGGATCTTGGCCACTTCGCGCTCGGCAAAAAAGGCATAGCGCAGCGCCTTCGCCTCCTCCGACGCGACCTGCTCGTCGAACAGTTTGCGTTCGAGCTTGCAGCCCTCGTCGAACGGCAATTTGCAGGCCGCCTCCACCGCCTCGATGCAGGCATAAGGCGCGCGCTGGTTGCGGGCGCGCCGCGCGATCGACTTGCGCATGCCGTCGAACAGCGCGGGCGTGCCCTCGGCAAGCTTTTCGTCGCGCTCGCGGATCACCGGCAGCGGCCTCTGGTCGGCGATCTTGCGGGCGAAGGCGATTGCGGTTTCCTTGAGCTGACCCTCGGGCACGATCTCGTCGACGATGCCGAGTCTGTGCGCCTCCTCCGCCGGGACGTGCCGGCCGGAGGTGATCATTTCCAGCGCCGCCTTGGGGCCGATCAGGCGCGGCAGCCGCTGAGTGCCGCCGGCGCCAGGAAGGATGCCGATCAGCACCTCGGGCAGCCCGACCTTGGCGCTCGGCACCGCCACCCGATAATGACATGCCAGCGCGGTTTCGAGCCCGCCGCCAAGGGCATAGCCGTGGATCGCCGCGACCACCGGCTTGGGGCTTTGGTCCATCACGTCGTAATGGCGGCGGGTGGGCGGCGGCGCGGCCGGGCCCTTGCCGAACTGGCGGATATCGGCGCCGGCGATAAAGCTGCGTCCCGCGCCGATCAGCACCATCGCCTTGACGGCGGGGTCGGCGTTGCCCTTGTCGAGCGCATCGACGATGCCCTGCGGCACCCCCGGCGACAGCGCGTTTACCGGCGGGTTGTCGACGGTGATAACGCCAATATCGCCGTCCTTCTCGAACCGGACCAGCTCGCCTTCGGCCATTTGAAACTCCCTTGAAGAACTCGGGCGTGGGGGAAAGAAAACACTTCGACGCGGGGGACGCAAAGGGTTCGCAGAGAACGCGAAGCCGCCAGTGCTCGGCGCGCAGCGCCATCAACCTTCACCACAGAGGCACGGAGGGCACAGAGTAGATGAGCGCTCAGAACTCTCTATGTCGTTTGTGCCTCTGTGGTGGCTTTTATAGCGGCTTTGCCGCAATACGGACGGCTTCGCGTCCTTTGCGTTCCCCTCCGCGTCCTCTGCGTCGAGTTGTTTTCTAAACGGTAGCTTCGGTGCCGAGGATCACGGTCGACTGCGACGACAGCACGCCGCCGTTGCCGTGGGCGATGGCGGTTTTGGCGCCGGCGATCTGCCGCTCGCCGCATTCGCCGCGCAGCTGGCGCACCGCCTCGATCAGCAGGAACAAACCGTACATGCCGGGGTGGCAATAGCTCAGGCCGCCGCCGTTGGTGTTGACCGGCAGGCCGCCGCCCGGCGCGATGCGGCCGCCCGAGACGAACGCGCCGCCCTCGCCCTTCTTGCAGAAGCCGAGGTCTTCGAGGAACAGGATCGTATTGATCGTGAACGCATCGTAGAGCTCGACGACGTCGATATCCTTCGCCGCCAAGCCTGCCATCGCATAGGCTCGCCGGCCGCTTTCGGCGGCGCCGGTGACGGTGAGGTCGGGCATCGACGAGATGTTGGCGTGGGTGATGTATTCGCCCTGCCCCAGCACATAAACCGGCGGCTTCTTCAGCGATTTCGCCCGCTCGGGGCTCACCAGCACGATCGCGCCGCCGCCGTCGGTCACCAGGCAGATGTCGCGCACCGTGAACGGATAGCTGACCATCCGCGCGCCAAGCACTTCCTCGACCGTCAGCGGCTTTTTCTCCCAGGCGACCGGGTTTTTCAGCGCCCATTGCCGCGCCGCGACCGCGACCTCGGCCATCTGCTCGCGGGTGGTGCCGAACTCGTGCATATGGCGCGAGGCGGCCAGCGCATAGGCGGTCGACGGCAGGAAGGGCCGGTACGGCGTCTCGTATGGGTTGATCTCGCGCACGCTGGCGTTTTGCCGGCCGATGCTGCGCTGGGTCGAGCCGTAGGCGATCACCGCGACCTCGCACAGGCCCAATTGAATCGCCGCCAGCGCGTGCCCGACATGGAACATGAATGACGACCCGCCGACGATCGTCGAATCGATGAAATTCGGCGAGATGCCGAGATATTCGCTGAGGTTGAGGGCCGAGGTGCGGCTCTGCGTACAGGCGCTGATCAGGCCGTCGACATCCTTGAGGGCGAGGCCGCAATCGTCAAGCGCGCGGGTGATGCCCTGCGCCATCAGATCGATGACGTTGAACCCCGGCCCGACCTGGCCGAGGTCGCTTTCCGCGGCCCCGACAATCGCCGCGCCGCCGCGCAAAAGGCCGCTCATGCCGCGTCTCCTGCCGGAGTGAAGACGGGATAGGCCGGCTGGTCCTCGCTGGCCGGGTGGACGCGGAACTTGACCCGCATGCCGATCTTGACCGCCATCGGGTCGATCTCCTCGACCCTTCCCATCATCCGGAACCCCTCGTCGCAGTCGATCAGGGCGATGTTGTAGCCTTCGCCCTGGAACGCGTGGGTGACAGTCGTCGCGTAGACTGTGCCGAGCCCTTTGCTGACCCGCCACTCAAGGTCCGTGCTGCCGGAATAGGGGCTGACAACACGCGGGTAGAACACCGCGCGACCGGCCACCCTGTCCCACTGATAGGCCAACTCACCCTTGTCGAGATGCGCCTGATAAACCGCCAGCGGCGATTGGCTTGCTTCCGGCATGTTCATTCCCTTCTTAGCGATTTTCAGCGCGCGCTCGTCGGCTCTGCGGTCAAGCGAAGCCCGAGCGCCTCCATTATCCTCAGCACGGTGACGAATTCCGGGTTGCCCCCGGCGCTGAGCGCTCGGTAAAGGCTTTCGCGCGACAAGCCGGTCTCGCGAGCAATACGAGTCATCCCGCGCGTCCGCGCAATCACGCCCAAGGCATGCGTAATAAGAGCCGCATCACCGGTGGCCAACGCTTCGGTCACGTACGCCGCGATGTCTTCGTCGGTTTCGAGAAAAGCCGCCTCGTCAAATTCCTTGGTCTTCATCCGCGATCCTCTAATCCCCCGGCAATCTCGATCGCTCGCTTGATATCCCGTGGCTGGGCACGCTTGTCTCCGCCGCACAGAATGATGACCAATACCGGGCCCTGTTGCGTAAAGTAGACGCGATAGCCCGGCCCGTAATCGATCCGCATTTCGCTGACGGCGCCGCCAACCGGCCGCACATCGCCAGGATTTCCGAAAGCCAAGCGGCGAATGCGGATCAGCACCTTGGCTCGGGCGGTTGGATCCTTGAGACGTTTCAGCCAGCGCTCGAACTCCTCCGTTTGATGAATTTCGAGCATACGGGTTCGTAGCCTACAGGCTACAGTTTGTCAATCCGGTCGAGCGGACTGGCGCTAACTCACGCCGCCTTCGCCGCCGCCCGGCTCCCGGCGCGAATCAGGTCGGCGGCCTTTTCGGCGATCATGATCGTCGCGGCGTTGGTGTTGCCCGAAATAACCGTCGGCATCATCGAGGCGTCGACCACGGGCAGCCCCTCGATCCCATGCACCTTGAGCTCGTTGTCGACCACCGCCATCGGGCCGGGGCCCATCATGCAGGTGCTGGTCTGATGAAACGTGGTGCTGCCGGTATTCTTGACGTGCTCGAGCCAGTCGGCGTCGCTGTCGGTGGCTCGCCCGGGCCAGAATTCCTCGGTGGTGATGCGCTGCATCGTCGGCGTCTGGAAGATGCTGCGCGCCAGGCGCAACCCGGCGACCATGGTGTCCTTGTCGTTTTGGGTTCCGAGATAATTGGGCTGCATCGCCGGGAACACGGTCGGGTCCGCCGATTTGATCCGCAGCCAGCCGCGGCTTTCCGGCCGGCACGGGATGCAGACCAAGGAGCAGGCCGGAAACGGGTGCATCGGCTTGCCCGGCTGGTCCAAACTGCCGGCGAGAAACTGGTACTGGCAGTCCGGCGAGGCCGAATTGGGGCGCGCGCGGGCAAACAGGCCGATCGGCGCGGCGCCCATCATCAGCGGGCCGCGCCCGGCGGGCAGGTATTGGAACCCGGCCCAGCCCTGGCGCACCCAGCTGCGCGAGATTTCGTTGATCGTGTTGGCCTTCTTGACCTTGTAGATGACCCGGCAGCCGATATGGTCCTGCAAATTCTCGCCGACCCCCGGCAGCTCGTGCACGGCCTCGATGCCGTGTTCCTTGAGCAGCGCCGCCGGCCCTACCCCCGACAACTGCAGCAGCTGCGGCGATTGCAGCGAGCCGCCGGCGAGCAGCACCTCGCGGCGGGCGCGGGCGCGGCGGATTTGCCCGTCCTGGCGGTATTCGAGCCCGACCGCGCGCTTGCCGTCGAAGATCACCCGCTGCGCCAGCGCGCGGATTTCGACCTTGAGGTTGGGCCGCTTCATCGCCGGACGCAGATAGGTGACCGCGGTGCTGGCGCGGCGCCGCTTGCGCACGGTGAGCTGATAGGTGCCGACCCCTTCCTGCTCGGCGCCGTTGAAGTCGGGGTTGGCCTTGTGCCCGGCCTCCTAGCAGGCGGCGATAAAGGCATCGTGCAGCTCGTGCGCGGCGCGCATGTCGGTGACGGCGAGCGGCCCCTCGGCGCCGTGAAAATCGTCCGAGCCGCGCTCCTGGCCCTCGGCGCGGCGGAAATACGGCAGCACGTCGTCATATGACCAGCCGGCATTGCCGAGCTGGCGCCAATGGTCGAAATCCTGCTTTTGCCCGCGGATGTAGATCAACCCGTTGATCGACGACGAGCCGCCCAGCACCTTGCCGCGCGGCCATTGCATGCGCCGCCCGCCCAGCGCCTCGAGCGGCTCGGTCTCGTAGACCCAGGTGATCGCGGGATTGAAGATGTTGCGGTAGAACCCGGCCGGGATGTGGATCCAGGCATTGCTGTCCTTGCCGCCGGCTTCCAGCAGCAGCACCGAGGTGCCGGGGTCGGCCGTCAGCCGGTTGGCCAGCACGCACCCCGCCGAGCCGGCGCCGACGACGATGAAATCGGCTTCATGATCGAAGTTCATTGAGAGGCCTCAGCTTTTTCGGCAATTGCGTTAGGATTCTCGCTTCCCGGCACAAGCCGGGACCCACCCCGCCGCGGTTCCGGGCATCGAAATATGGGCCCCGGCTTTCGCCGGGGAGCGGTGAGAGGCGCGCTCAAGCGCCGTGAACCTCGGCGTCGGTGCGCGCCTGAAGCTCATCGAACGACAGGCCCGGCACCCTATCGATGACGACAAAGCCCTTTTCGGTCACCTCGATCACCGCGAGGTCGGTGTAGACGCGCTTGGTGCAGGCGGTCGCGGTCAGCGGGTAGGTGCAGCGGCGCAGCAGGCGCTTCTCGCCGCTCTTGGTGGTGTGCTCCATCACCACCCAGATGCGCTTGGCGCCGACCGCGAGGTCCATCGCGCCGCCGATCGCCGGGGCGCTGTCGTCCTCCGAGCGCGACCAGTTGGCGAGGTCGCCGTTCTCGGCCACCTGGAACCCGCCGAGCACGCAAAGGTCGAGATGCCCGCCGCGCACCATGCCGAGGCTGTCGGCGTGGTTCATGTAGCTGGCGCCGGTGCGCAGGGTGACATGCTGGCGGCTGGCGTTGACCAGCCACGGGTTGAGCGCTTCCGGGCGCGGCGCCGGCCCCATGCCGACGATGCCGTTCTCGGAATGGACGATGACCTCGCGGTCGGGCGGCACGTAATTGCCGACCAGGGTCGGGATGCCGATGCCGAGATTGACCGACCAGCCCTCGGGGATGTCCTGCGCCACCCGCGCCGCCAGCTCCTCGCGCGCCCAGGGTTTCCAGTTCGGCATGAGCTTCACCTCTTAAGCCGTCATTCCGGGATCGCCCGCAGGGCGAGACCCGGAACCCATGAACACGGACATTTGGCAATGATGTACCGAGGCAGGCTCATCGCTGGTTGAGCCGGTGTTCATGGGTTCCGGGCTCATCGCTACGCGATGCCCCGGAATGACAGCAACAAACATCGTCACGAAATCACCACCGGCGGATCGCCCGACGGCACATGCACCACGCGGTCGACATAAATGCCGGGGGTGACGATCATTTCCGGGGTTAGCTCGCCCAGCTCGGCGATGTTCTGCGTCTGCGCGATGGTCAGCGCGCCGGCGGCCGCGACCACCGGGTTGAAGTTCCGCCCGGCGTCGCGATAGACGAGGTTGCCCCAGCGGTCGGCGCGCCACGCCTCGACCAGCGCGACATCGCCGCGGATCGCCTGCTCCAGCACGCATTCGCGGCCGTCGATGACCCGTGTCTCCTTGCCGCGGGCGACGAGGGTACCGCCGCCGGTCGGAGTGAAGAACGCCGGGATGCCGGCGCCGCCGGCGCGGATGCGCTCGGCCAGCGTGCCCTGCGGCACCATCTCCAATTCGATCTCGCCGCGGGCATAGACCTCCTCGAACAGCACCGAGCCGCGGCTGCGGGCAAAGCTGCAGACGATCTTGCGCACCCGGCCTTCGCCGATCAGCCGCGCCACCCCCTCGCGGCCACGCCCGGCGGTATTGTGGACGACGGTGAGGTCCTTCGCGCCCTGCTCGATCCGCCCGTCGATCAGCGCGCGCGGCTCGCCGATCTGGGCAAAGCCCGCGACCAGGACGGTCGAGCCGTCCTTGATCCCGGCCATCGCCTCGGCCACCGAGCGGACGAATTTGTCGATCATGTGCTTCCGCCAGCGTTTTCCTGCTCGATCTTGCGGGAGCAACGCCGTGCCGACAAGGTGGCGCGATGGAACGGGTCGTCCCCGCCACTCTCGAGGCAATCGACCGCGCCGCCGCGCTGCTGCGCAGCGGCAAGCTCGTCGCGTTCCCGACCGAGACGGTCTACGGCCTCGGCGCCGACGCGACCGACGAGCGCGCCGTCGCCCGTATCTTCGCCGCCAAGGGCCGGCCGCGCTTCAACCCGCTGATCGTGCATGTCCCCGGCCTCCCCGAGGCCGAGGCGATCGCGGTGTTCGACGAGCGGGCGCGGGAAATCGCGGCGCAATTCTGGCCGGGGCCGCTGACCCTGGTGCTGCCGCGGCGCGCGACGAGCGGCATTTCGCTGCTCGCCTGCGCCGGGCTCGACACGGTGGCGGTGCGGGCGCCGGCGCATCCGGTGGCGCAGGCGCTGCTGCGCGCGACCGGCCGGCCGCTCGCCGCGCCCTCGGCCAACCGCTCGGGCCGGGTCAGCCCAACCATGGCCGAGCACGTCGCCGCCGAGCTGGGCCGGCGGGCCGCGCTGACCCTCGACGGCGGCCCGTGTGCGGTCGGTGTCGAATCGACGGTGCTCGACCTCACCGGCAAGATACCAGCGCTGTTGCGGCCGGGCGGTGTTACCTTGGAGGAACTCAGCGCCGTGCTGGGCCCCGTGCCGACTCCCGAGGCCAACCCCGCCGCGCCGCGCTCACCCGGCCAGCTGGCGAGTCACTATGCCCCACGACTAAAGCTGCGCCTCGACGTAACCCAGGCCCGGCCCGGCGAAGCGCTGCTCGCCTTCGGGCCGAAAGCGCCACCGGGCTTTGCCAAGGTGCTGAACCTGTCGCCCGACGGCGACGTCGCCGCGGCCGCCGCCAATTTGTTCGCGATGCTGCGCCGCCTCGACCGGCCCGAATTCACCGGCATCGCGGTGATGGCGATCCCCGAGCGCGGCCTCGGGCGGGCGATCAACGACCGGCTGCGCCGCGCCGCGGTGCGGGATTAGTCGGGACGCTGCGACAGGGCCTCGGTGCAGCCGAGAAACGCCGGCAGGGAATGCGTCACCACATAGGTCGGGATCGCCGCGAGGTAATCGCGGAACCGGCCCTTCGACTCGAAACGCTCGCGGAACGGCGAGGCGGCGAAGCGCTCGCCGAGCCGCGGAATGATCCCGCCGGCGATATAGACGCCGCCCTTGGCGCCCAAGGTCAGCGCCAAATTGCCGGCCACCGTGCCGAGCATCGCGCAGAACATCGCGGTGGCCTCGGCGCAGAGCGGGTCGGCGGCGGTGGCGGCATCGGTGATCTGCGCCGCCGAGTATTGCTTCGCCGGCACCCCGTCGACCGCCGCCAGCGCATTGTAGAGGTTGACGACCCCCGGCCCGGAGATCACCCGCTCGGCCGAGACATGGTCGAAATGCCGGCGCATCTCGTCCAGAACCGCCGACTCACGCGCGGTATACGGCGACATCGTCGCGTGCCCGCCTTCGCCGGTCAGCGGCACCCAGCGCCGGCCCGACGGCACCAGCCCGGAAACCCCGAGCCCCGAACCGGGGCCGAGCACGCCGATCGGGTAGCCGGAAGCGGCCTTGCCTCCGCCGACCGCGACCTTGTCGCCGTCGCCGAGGCGCGGCAGCGCCAGCGCCTGGGCGGTGAAGTCGTTGATCACCTCCAGCCGCTGAAAGCGCAGGCGTTGGCGCAGCCCGGCGCTCGAGAAGGTCCACGGATGGTTGGTCATCCGCCCCTCGTCGCCGGCGATCGCCGAGGCGATCGCGATCGCCCCCCGCCGGGGCCGCGGCAAACCGCCGCGTTGCGACAGGTAGGCATCGATCGCCTCGCCGATCCCGGGATAGTCAGCGTCGGCCAGGACGCGCGAATCGAGCAGCGTGCCGTCCGTCGCCACCAGCCCGAAACGGGCGTTGGTGCCGCCGATATCGCCGACAAGCCAAGTCGTTGTGGCCTTGGACCGAGCCATCTTACTCCCCCACCTCAATGCCGTTTCTTGTGCGCCGCACTGTCGCGGCCCTGGTCATCGTCAACATACGGTACGCTCTCAAAACACTTATCCACAGGGATGTTCTTGTCAGAGGGGTTGACATATCGGCGGCGTACATTAAATTGTGCAGTGCGATATCGATCGCCCTACGGACGGTCCTATCGCACGTCTTCTAGGCGTTTCCTCCCTGAACTCGGGCCGTGCCACAAGCGCGGCCCGTTTTTTTCGTCCGGCCCGTTGTCAAGCTAACGGGAGATCAGCAGGAGGGCGCCAGGTAATCCTGCGCGACCTTGCCGAGCCGGGCGATCAGCTCCGCCATCTCGTCGCCGAGCTGGGCAAAGCCGGGCCGCCGCCGATAGCTGCGCTCGTCCATATAGATCGCGCGGTTTATTTCAATTTGAAGAGCATGGCGGCGTTGCCGGGGCTGGCCGTAATGGCCGGTGGTGAAACCGCCGGCATAGGGCGCGTTGAGCGCGACGGCAAAGCCGCGGCGCGACAGGTGCCGGCGCGCCGCCTCGACGATCTCGGGCGCGCAGGCCGCGCCGTGGCAATCGCCGAGCACGATGTCCGGCGCCGCGCGGCCGGCGCCGCCGCTCGCCCCCGAGGGCATCGAATGGCAATCGACCAGCAGGCAGCACCCGAACGAATCCTCGGTCTCGGCGATCAGCCGGGCGAGCGCGGCATGATAGGGACGGTACAGCGTCTCGACCCGTTCCTCGGCCTCGGCGAAGCACAATTTGCCGCCATAGATTTCTTCGCCGCTCGCCACCACGCGCGCGATAGTGCCGAGCCCCATCCGCACCCGCGGCGAGCGCACATTGACGTAGTCGGGCAACGCGTCGGTGAACATCGCCGCGTCGAGCTCATAGGCCTCGCGGTTGACGTCGAGATAGGCGCGCGGAAACCGGGCGGCGAGCAGCGGCACGCCGAGCGCAGGCGCCGCGCCGAAGATCTCGTCGACAAAAGCGTCTTCCGAACGGCGCAAGGTCAGCGGGTCGAGCCGCGAGCCGGCGACGAAATCCGCCGGGTAGTCGGAGCCGCTATGCGGCGAGGCGACCACTAACGGCAGCACGCGCGCCGCCGGCCGCCGCAAATCGAGCGGGGCGGCCATCGCCGACACCAGGGCGGTCGCGCCATCCATGATGCGAGCTTAGTGTGCTGCCGCGCCGCTGTCAGCCATTGCACTCAATCGCGGGGCAATCCCGCCGCGAGCCGTACAACCGCTCGCCTTCCGCCCCGCGTTGACCTGTGTTAGGTGCTGCGCTGTAATCGTTTTTTCACCATATCGAGCCTCGCCGAGATGGCGCGCATCCTCCTTGCCGAAGACGACGATCAGCTGAGGTTCTTCCTCGCCCGCGGGCTCGAGCGCGCCGGGCATGCCGTCGATTCGGTCGGCGACGGCGCCGCCGCGCTCGTCCTGGCCGACGGCGCCGATTTCGACCTGCTGCTCGCCGACGTGGTGATGCCGGGGCTCGACGGGATCGCGCTGGCCCGCGAGGTGACGCAGAAGCAGCCCGGCATTCGCGTCATGTTCATCACCGGCTTTGCCGCGGTGGTGCTGCACGAGAACCTCTTCACCGCGAACCGGCCGCGGGTGATGGCAAAGCCGTTCCACCTGCGCCATCTGATCGCAGAGGTCGAGGCGCTGCTGCTCGAATAGCCGGCAACCGGCTATATCTCTCGCACGAAAGCGCCGACCGCGGAGGGACTGCGATGCGACCGAAGCTGCTTGCGTTGGCCGCCAGCCTGGTCTTTGCCATTGCCGCGGGCGCGCAGGCGCAAACCGGCAGTGTCGAGATCAAGGACGCCTGGGCTCGCGCCACCCCGGGCGGCGCGCAGACTGCCGCTGTCTATGCGACGATCGCCGCGCCCGCCGGCGACCGGCTCACTGCCGTATCGACGCCGGCTGCGCAACAGGCTGGGCTGCATACGATGACGATGGACAACGGCGTGATGAAGATGCGCCAGGTCGACGGAATCGACCTGCCCCCGGGCCAGGCCGTTACCCTGAAGCCCGGCGGCTTCCACATCATGCTGACCGGGCTCGCCCGGCCGTTGAAGGAAGGCGAGAGCGTCGCGCTGACCTTCACGTTCGAGAAAGCCGGCGTCCGCGAAGTGAACGCGCCGATCCAGAAGATCGGGGCGATGGGTCCCGGCAATACGCAGGGCGGCATGGACATGCCAATGAAGCACTGACGGCCGGCCGAGAATGCCCCGGTCCCCGCCCGCCCCGAAACGCCCGCCACCCTTCGCACTGATTGCGACGGCCTTGGCCGGCGCGCTGATTCTCGTTGCCGGCCTCTTGATCGCGCTGGCCTTTCGCGACCAGGCAAAGGGCGTCGCCGGCAGCCCGCTCGCCGCGGCGATCGGCGGCAAGTTCAGCCTCGTCGACCAGAACGGCAAGCCGTTCACCGATACCGACCTCAAAGGCAAGTGGCAGCTGGTGTTCTTTGGCTACACTCATTGCCCCGACGTGTGCCCAACCTCGCTCAACGATCTGGCGCTGGCGATCGACAAGCTCGGCAACAAGAAGGATCAGGTCGGCATCGTTTTTATCAGCGTCGATCCTGAGCGCGATACCCCGCCGGTGCTGAAAACCTATGTCGACGCGTTCGGCGGGCCGATCGTCGCGCTGACCGGCTCACCCGAGGCGGTAGCGCAAGCGGCCAAAGACTACCGCGTCTATTTCGCCAAGCACCCCACCGCCGACGGCTACGACATGGACCACAGCGCGCTGATCTACGTGATGGACCCGCAAGGCCGCTTCACCGCGACCTTCACTCCTGACACCCCGCCCGACGACATCGCCGCCCGGCTGCAAAAGCTGCTGGGTTAGCCCTATAGAGGCGGCAATAAGGCACCAAGACGGTGGGGCGTTAAAGAAAACCCTCTCCGCCCCTTGGGGGGAGAGGGGTTTGCACAGCTTGACAATCGCCCAAGCCCGCGGGAGGGCAGTTACTCTTGTCAGTGCACCGCGGCGCTGCCCGAGCTTGGGCGAGCCCCGCCGGCGAGGGCGAAGCCGATCGGCGGACGCTCGGGGGCCTTGAAGCCCAGCGGGCGGTCTTCTTCGACGATCTCGCCGTCGAGCGCGAGGCGGCCGTCAATCACCGTCAGCGACAGGGTCTGCCGCTCGCCGGCATCCTCCGGCATGTCGAGCAGGCGCTCGGAGATCGGGTCTTCGACCAGGCCCTGGATCGCGCGCTTCAACGGCCGGGCGCCAAAAGCCGGATCCCAGCCCAATTCGGCCAGCCGGCGGCACGCCGCCTCGTCGGCCACCAGCGAGAGGCCGCGTTCGGCCAGTCGCTCGGAAACTCGAGCCAACTGGATATCCACGATCCGCGCCATGTCCTCACGGCCGAGCCGGCCGAACACCAGCACGTCGTCGAGCCGGTTGAGAAATTCCGGCCGGAAAGCGCGGCGCACCGCATCCATCACCTCGTCGCGGGCGTGGCCGACCGGCTTGTCCTCGCCCAGCGCCAACAGCGCCTCGGCCCCGAGGTTGGAGGTCATGATCAGGATCGCATGGCGGAAATCCGCAGTGCGGCCCTGGCCGTCGGTGAGGCGGCCGTCCTCCATCGCCTGCAGCAGCACGTTGAGCACGTCCGGGTGCGCCTTCTCGACCTCGTCGAGCAGCACGACCTGATACGGCTTGCGGCGGATGCGCTCGGCTAGGGTGCCGCCGTCGTCGTAGCCGACATAGCCCGGCGGCGAGCCGATCATCCGCGACACGGTGTGCCGCTCCATGTACTCCGACATGTCGAGACGGGTGACCGCGTTCTCGTCGTCGAACAGGAACTCGGCGAGTGCCTTGGCCAGCTCGGTCTTGCCGACGCCGGTCGGCCCGAGGAACAGGAACGAGCCGGTCGGCCGCGCCGGGTCCTTGAGACCGGCGCGGGCGCGCCGCACCGCCTTCGACACCGCGCGCACCGCTTCCTTCTGGCCGACGACCCGCTTGGCGAGATTGTCCTCCATGTCCTTGAGGCGCTGGCGCTCGGCTTCGAGCATGCGCTCGACCGGGATGCCGGTCCATTTGGTAACGACCGCGGCGACATCGCGCGCGGTGACCTCCTCGCGCTCGGTCGAGGCACGCGCCTCGGCCTCGGCGAGCCGCTGCTCCAGGTCGGGGATGATCGAGTAGGTCAACTCGCCGGCCTTGCTCCAATCGCCGTCGCGCTGGGCGCGTTCGAGCGCGGTCTTGGTCTGGTCGAGCTCTTCCTTGAGCCGGCGGTCCTCGTGGCGGCGCGACTGCGAGGTCTGCCACTCTTCGACCGCCGACGCCTCGGCCTTCTCGGCATCCTCCAGCTCGGTTTCGAGCTTGGCCAGCCGCTCCTGCGAGGCGCGGTCGGGCTCGGCCTTCAAGGCCTCGCGCTCGATCTTCAGCTGCATCGCCCGGCGGCTGACCGCATCGAGGCTTTCGGGCTTGCTGTCGATGGCGATGCGCACGCGCGAGCCGGCCTCGTCGATCAAATCGATCGCCTTGTCGGGCAGGCGCCGGTCGCCGATGTAGCGGCCCGACAGCTGCACCGCGGCGACGATCGCCGCATCGGTGATGCGCACGCCGTGATGCACCTCATAGCGGCCCTTGATGCCGCGCAGGATCGACACCGCGTCGTCGGTCGACGGCTCGTCGATGGTCACCGGCTGGAAACGCCGGGCCAGGGCCGCGTCCTTTTCGATGTAGCGGCGGTATTCGTCGGGGGTGGTGGCGCCGATGCACCGCAATTCGCCGCGCGCCAGCGCCGGCTTCAGCATGTTCGAGGCGTCGATGCCGCCGTCGATGCGGCCGGCCCCGACCAGCATGTGCAGCTCGTCGATAAAGACGATGATCTTGCCCGCGGCGGCCTGGATTTCGCCGAGCACGGCCTTCAGCCGCTCCTCGAACTCGCCGCGGAACTTGGCGCCGGCGAGCAGCTGCGTCAGGTCGAGCGCCAGCACCCGGAGGCCCTTCAGGCCCTCGGGCACGTCGTCGGCGGCGAGCCGCTGCGCCAGGCCTTCGACGACCGCGGTCTTGCCGACCCCGGGCTCGCCGATCAGGACGGGATTGTTCTTGGTGCGCCGCGCCAGCACCTGGATGGTGCGGCGGATTTCGTCGTCGCGGCCGATCACGGGATCGAGCTTGCCGTTCTTCGCCTCCTCGGTGAGGTCGCGCGAGTATTTGGCGAGCGCCTCCCAGTTCTGTTCAGCCTCCGGCGCGTCGGCCTTGCGGCCTTGCCGCCAATGCTCGACCGCCTCGGTCAAGCCCTTGGGATCGACCGCGGCGCGGGTGAAGATGGCGCGCAGCGCGCTTTGCCGCGCCACGCTTTCCAGCAGCCGCTCGGCGGTGACGAACTTGTCGCCGCCGGCGCGCGCCGCCTCGGCCGCGGCCTGCAAGACGGCCGCGAGCTCGGGCGACATGTAGACCGGGAACGGGCCGTTGCCCGGCACCCGCTCCAGCCGTTCGAGACGCTCCTCGGCGGCGGTCTTGAGCAGCGCCGGGTCGCCCCCGGCATCGCGAACGATGCGCGCGGCAAGACCCTCGCCGTCGTCGAGCAGGGCTTTCAGCAGATGTTCGGGAAGACAATTCTGATGGCGCGCCGCGAGCGCTTCCATCTGCGACGTCTGGAGGATTCCCCGCGCGCGCTCGGTGAAATTTGCGAAGTCCACTTGGGCACCTCGTTCTGGTCCCGCCCTCAAGAGGCGCGGGCGACGCCAGCCCGGCCCGCCCAATGCGCAGCCGTCAGCGTCATGTCGGAGAGATGGGGGCCGGTTCTACAAAATCAAGCTGTGGGACGACGAATTAGGACTGAATTAGTCCGATTAGTAGGGCGGATAAGCGGAGCGCCGTCCGCCGCCCACACCGAGAAAGAATGGCGGAAAGCGCTCCGCTTTTGCCCTACGCTTACGCCGCGCCGCGTCTATTGCGCTGCCGCGGCGAGCGGGCTCGGCCCAGCCGGCAGGAACTTGTCGAGCAGCTGGCCCGGACCCTTGGCGTGCGCGACGTAATCCTTGCCGTCGAACACGCGGGTTCCGTTGACGAAAACCCCGCGGACGCCAATCGGATCGCGTATCGTGCGCGGACCGCCGCCCGGCAAATCGTTGACCCGCCGCGCCGGCGAAACGCCGACCGTCGCCGGATCGAACAACAGCAGGTCGGCATGAGCGCCGACCGCGATCCTGCCGCGATCCGGGATGCCGTAGAGCCCGGCCTGGTGGCTGGTCAGACGGCGCACACCCTCGACGAGGTCGAAAGCGCCGCGCTCGCGCACCCAGTGGCCGAGGAAATAAAGCCCGAACCCGGCGTCGCAGAGATAGACCAGATGCGCGCCGGCATCGGACAGCGCGATGACCCCAGCCTTGTGCTTGACCAGCGGCTCGACCCCGGCGTCGACGGCATTGAAGAAGCGGCCGATAAACCCGGTGTCGAGATTTTCGTCGAGGCCGAGATCGAGCATCGCGTCGAGCGGGTCGCGGTTGGAATCGCGAACGATCTCCGCAATCGAGCGGTCGGTCAGCCCGGCATGCTCGGGCTTGACCGGCGCGGCGACGATGATCCGGTCCCAATTTCCCTGGAACACCGTCCCCGGCCGCGGTGTGCGCAGATCGGCGCGGAAACGGTCGCGAAAGCTCTCGTCGCGGAAGACCGTCTTCAACTGCTCGCGGTCATAGGCCTTGATCGGGTCGAAGGCGGGGTGGCTGTAGAACGGGTAGGCGCTTGCCAGCGTGAAGTCGAAGGACAGCGGCTGGCAGGTGATCTGAATGTAGAGCTCGTTGCCGCGCGACTGCGCTGCCGCGCAGGCGTCGAACATCCCGAGCGCGCGCTCGGGATACTGCTCGTTGTAAAGCGCGGTCGCCGTGCTCATAAAAATGCGCCGGCCATGACGAGAGGCGATATGCTCCATCGTATCGACCGGGGTCGCGCCCGACGAAATCTCGACGACGCCGCGCCCGGGGCCGCCCATCGCCCCGACCAGCGCATCGAACTCCGACACGTCGCTGATCGTCGACGGCATCGGCACACCGCCCCAGCCCGAATGGTTCAAGGAATACGAGGCGCCGAGCCCGATCGCACCCAGCCGCATCGCCTCGGCGACAAGGCGCTTCATCTCGCCCAGTTCGGCGGCGGTCGGTTGCTTGCGGGTCGAGGCGTCCTCGCCCATCACCGCTGTGCGCACCGCCGAATGACCGACCAGAACGGCAAGGTTCATGTAAGGCCCACGCCGTCGCACCATGTCCTGGTACTCGGCGAAGGACTGGAACTGCCAGTCGATGCCCTGGCGCAGCGCGTCGATGTCCATGCCCTCGACCACCGCGAGGTTGCGCATGATGAGGTCGCGCAGCGGCGGTGGGGAGGGCACGATGCCAAAGCCGCAATTGCCCATCACCGCCGTGGTGACGCCAAGCGAGGGCGACGGCGACAGGGTCGGATCCCAGGTCACCTGCGCGTCGTAATGGGTGTGGATGTCGATAATGCCCGGCATCAGGGCGAGGCCGCCGGCGTCGACCGTCTCGCGCGCCTCGCCGGAGAGATTGCCGATCGCGGCGATGCGGCCGGCTTCGACCGCGACATCGGCCCGCACCGGGTCGTGGCCGAGCCCGTCGACCACCGTCGCGCCGCGGATCACCAGATCGTGCATGTTCGCCTCCTCCCCGAGATCGAGGAGGAGACTAACGCATTTGTCGGCTACAGGGAGCCAGCGGCAAACGCAACGCCGCCCAGCGACTTCGCCGATCAGCGCCCGGCAGGACGGGCCGAATTGCGGCCGCCGGCGGGGCTGCGCTGCCGCCAAGGACCCTGAGAAGGGCGCCGCGTCGACCCGTCATGCCGCAAGAAGGCCGGGAGCCCGTTGCCATCGCCGGCCGGCGGCCGGTTCCCGTTGGCCGGCGATGGCCGCTGTCCATTTGCCGGCGCAGGCCGCTGGCCGTTCGCAGACCAGGGCCGATCGCTCGCGCCGTTGGGGTTGCCTCTGCCGCCATTCGGCCGGGGGGCGGAGCCGTTGAAGCCGCGCGCGGGCGAGCGTTCGCCGCGTCCCTCCGGCCGCCGCTCAGGCGTTTCGCTTCGGCTGGGGGTCGGCAGGTTCGCCGGAAGCGGCACGACGGTGAGCTTGAGCCGGGTCAGCTTTTCGATGTCGCGCAGATAGGCGCGCTCGTCGTCGGCGCAGAACGAGATGGCGATGCCGGCCGCTCCCGCGCGGGCGGTGCGGCCGATGCGGTGGACATAGTCTTCCGGCACGTTCGGCAGCTCGAAATTGATGACATGCGATACTGCGTCGACATCGATCCCGCGCGCGGCGATGTCGGTGGCGACGAGTACGCGGGTATGGCCGCCGCGGAACCCGGCCAGCGCCCGCTCGCGCTGGGGCTGCGATTTGTTGCCGTGAATGGCCGTGGCCTCGATGCCGCTTTCGACCAGGTGCCGCACGACCCGGTCGGCGCCGTGCTTGGTGCGGGTGAAGACGAGCACCCGCTCGAACGCCGGGTCGCGCAACAGGGC
>JBBRPG010000018.1:0-34325 GCA_038228485.1 Alphaproteobacteria bacterium | reverse complement strand
GTCACGCTCGGCCCGGTCGCGGTGCTGGCGCTGGATGAGGCGTGGCGAAAGGCCCGGCCCGTGCTCGCCGACCTTCACAGCAACGTCGACCCGAAGGCCAAAAAGCACCAGCCCGCGACGGTGCGCGAGGCGCTGGAGCAATACCTTCGCAACCCAAAACTGGCGGACCGGACGAAGCACGAGTATCGCGGCCGCGCTGAGCGGCACCTGGCCGACTGGCTCGACATGCCGATTGCGGCGATCACGCCGAACATGGCCGAGGCGCGGTTCCTGGCGATCACCGGCGAAGTCGAGGCGCGGCGCGCGGCTGGCGGCAGCCGCGGCGGGTTCAACGTGACCGGCGCTGCCACGGCGAACGGCGCGCTTTCGATCCTCCGCACGCTGTGGCGGGACCAGAAGAAGCGCGTTGCTGAGATGCAAACCCTATTGGACCCGACCGCCCTGCTATCCGGCAAGTGGCACGAACTCCAACGCCGGCAGCGGTTCGTGGAGCCGGCGCAGATGCCAAGTTTCTACTGCGGCATCCTAGGCCTTTCAAGCCGGCTCTACCGCGAGCTGCTGACGATGGCGCTGTTCACCGGGTGGCGGGCGATGGAGATATCGGGGCTGCGGTGGTCCGAGGTCGACCTCGGCGAGCGTATGATCCGCATCCCGGCCGCCCGGATGAAGGGCCGGAAGGATTTCGATCTGCCAATGTCGCGTCAGCTGGCCGAGGTGCTGGTCGCGCGCCGCGCTCTGGGTAACGACGGCCCCTTCGTCTTCCCGGGTGACGGCCGGACGCGGCACACGCAAAGCATGCCCCTCGCCCTGGACAAGGTGGCAGCGGCGACGGGGATCACCGTGTCGCCGCACGACCTGCGCCGCACATTCATTTCAATCGCCGAGAACTGCCCCATCTCGCCCTACAGTCTTAAACGACTGGTGGCGCACACCACCAGCGGGGACGTCACCGCCGGCTACACAGTGAAAACACGCGAGGAGTTGCGTGCGGCGGCGCAGGTCGTGGCCGACCGCATCGCCGAGTTGTGCGAGGTTGCGGTGCCGGAAGCTGAGAACGTCACGAAGATCGGGGCATAAAGGGCCGAGTTGAAGAAAAAGGAGCTATAAAAATACAAATATTGCGACTTAGTCCTTTGCAACCAAAGTAACTTGCCCTATATTGAGCGCGCGACTTCCGCTCAGAAAGGTGGGGGTCGCCCTGAGGAGTTGCCTCGATGAAAGCCACGCTGACAGCGCGCTGACGTCGGGGTATTTTTTTGTCCGGTCGGCGCGCCTTCCTTCAGGAGGGCAAGCAATGCCGATCGATACCGAACTCAACGCGCCCGCTCCGCGAGCTGCACCCAAGACTCACCACCTCGACCGGCGCGCCGCCGAGCTTATCGAAGCCGGCGCCGGCAACGGCGACGATCTGCTGAGCACCACCGAGCTCTGTGAATGGCTCGGGGTCAGCATCCAATGGGCCGAGATTGCGCGCCACAAGGGGGTGGGGCCAAAATATATCGCGCTCTCGAAGCGGCGCATCCGGTACCGCCGCAGCGCCGTTTTAGCATGGCTCGAAGAAAGAACCCGCAACTCGACGCGGGAGCCAGCTGATGCGCCGGCCTAGCCTCAAAGAAACGGCCAGCAGGAGACCAACCCGCCGGCCGAGTTACTTACATCTCTTTACTAGACTTGGCGCTGACGACGCCGCGACCTTTATAAGCCGGCTCGCCCGGCAAGTAAAGCGCCGCCCGCGCCGCCCCCAGTTCAACGGCGGCGCTCATGTCTTACCTTCGCAATACTGAAACCATCCGGACTGACGATCGCCAGTGGATTGGCATGGCGATCCAGGCGCTGCTTGAGGGCGACGACCTCCTCGTCGTTGATGCCCACACCGGTACGCGTAGAACATATGCTCCGGGTTCATGCCCGAAGCAAAAGCGCTGCATTGCGAAACTACAAAGTATTTGATCGTTAATGGGTTCAACTTAATCCTATTTTTGACACGCTCGGGCTTGGTGCCGGGAGGGTGAAACCCGTCTGCGCACGGGCGCGCTTTTTCCCCTCGCGGGTTTTGTATCCGCGCACTCCCGACGTGGAGCGGCCCGGCGTTATGGTTGGCGGAGTGGTGGGCGCGGGAGGGAATTGAACCTCCTGCCTCTGCCGTTCGACGGCGGTGCTCTACCGTGAGCTACACGCCCGCCCGCCCGTTAGTTGAACCCTCGGGAAGTTCAACTAGCCAACCAAAATATCCGCCTTGGATTATTGCTCGAGGAGCGATCGGAGGAGTAAAAAGGAACCAATTGGCCGATGCAACGGATGTATCTAAAATTAACTTCGAATGTCGAATACATCGCTGACACCGTAGAACTCCCGCCCCAATGAGGATTTAGGGAAACGCCGCTAGCGCGAGACCTGGAAGAACACGGCCATGATGCACGCCAGCGCGATCGAGACGGTGAGGGGATCGAGTTCGCCCATGGACGGCACAATCAACCGGGGCGCGCATCGGCTCAACCTACCCGAAAGTATGATGCGGCCCTATTCGACATCGTCTGGGGTCGGTGCTCGCTTTTTCGCGTATAAGGAGAGACGGCGCAGCGCAACCAGAGGTGCATGCGATGACAAAACATAGCCCGGCGACCGAACGGATCGACGACTATGTTGGGACCCGCATTCGCGAGCGCCAGATCATGCTTGGTCTGACCCAGTCGCACCTCGCCAAGGCGATCGGCATAACTTATCAACAGACCCACAAGTACGAGCACGGCATCAACCGCGTTTCGGCGGGCCGGCTGTATGAGATCGCCCGCGCGCTGGATGTGCCGATCACCTATTTCTACGAGGGTGTAGGCGGAGCGAATTCGTCGGAGCCCGCGCCGCGTCAGCATACGATCATCGAGCTCGCGAACAACTTCACCGCGATCCAGAACGAGAAGCACCAGGAGGTGCTCCGCCAAGTCGCTCGCATTCTCGCGGGGCGCTGAGCCGCGGCATCATCTTTCAGTAACCAAATCTCAATCTCGGTAGGCGAGCTTCTTGAGTGAGCGCGAGTTTCGGCCATTCCTCGCGCCGCTTCCCCACCAGGAAGCGAGCCCGGCGCTGCTCCCCCGGCGCGTCGGGCTCAATTTTTATCAGCCGCCCTAAAGCTTCGGCATGTCCTCGGGGTGGGTGCGGCGTAGAATCTCGACCCGCTCCGCCTCGGCCGCGTCGATCTGGGCCTGCAGCTGGCCCCGGGCCGCCGCGTCCTCCGCCTCGCCGTGCCGCGCGCGAAGCTCGTCAAGCCGACCCTTGACCTCGATGAGTGCTGCGTGATCGTCGTTCGTCACCACGGTGCTCCGAGCTTTGGTCTCCTCCCTGACGTTGGTTTGTCCCCAGGTTACTCGCCCGCAAAGAATGAGGCAACGCGCTGAGACCGTCGGCTCCTTGACTGCGCGCGGACTAAATTGGCTCTTCGGACGTTAATCGGGGTGGCGTCAAGCGAGGAGGCTGCTCATGCGACGGCTCGGATGGCTACTTGCGCTCGTGCTTATCGCGGGTTTGCCCAACCTGGCTCATGCCCAACATGGCCCCTGGGACAATTGGGGTTGGGGTTGGGGAAATCATGGCCGCGAAAATGGGCCCTGGAATAATTGGGGTTGGGAATGGGACCATCGCGATCGCGATCGGGATCACGACCGAGATCGGCGAGGTGATTGGGATCGCGACCATGACCGCGACCGTGACCGCGACCGCGACCGCGACCATTATCGCGACCGCGACTTTGATCGCGATCGTGACCGTCGTTAGCTTCTTCCATCGTCGGCTCGCCGGGCACCCGCCTCAATGCGCTGATCAAAGACGGCGCCTCCGTTCCCCGCCGGGGGGCCCTCCGGCCCCTAGGCGGCCCCTAGCCGCGACCTAGGCGGGGCCCGGATCGCCGATGAAAAACCCCGGCACGGTGGCCGGGGTTTTCGTGGTTCCGATTGGGGTAGGTTTAGGCGGGAGGTCGGCCTTCGCGCAGCTCGATCAACTTCATCATTTCCAGCAAGCCGATGCCGATATCACAGTCGTCCGGGTCCGTCGTGGTGAGGAACAGCAGGTCGGTCATGACCGTATGATAGTGTGGAACGTGCGCCATGATCGCGGCGCCGATGCCGGTAGAACGCTTCGGCCACTTCGAGATCGGTTTGAGACGGTTCGTTGTTGTTGCGGCTCATGACGGCTCTCCCATCTCCGGCTCATCTTCCTGCCATCGACTCTCGTCGTAGCTCCCGCCCTCGTAGAGCCACTCGGCCTTGTTGCCGAGGACGATCGCCACCGCGCATGCGCCGGCTTCGACTGCCTGGATCGCCCATTGGGCGTGACGGGGCTCGACGTTCCGGGAAAATTCATCCCCGTCCGCGATCGAGTTAACGAACAAAACCTCAACGGTTTCGGTTGAGAGGTAGCGAGACAGCTGCGGGTGAAAGTTTTCATCGAATTGCGGATGTGCGATGTCGATCAAAATCACGAGCGGAAGCTCCCGCGCTCGCCGATTGAGGACGCGCCGAAGGCCCTCACCTACCGGCCCCTGTCCGATCTCAAGATATTCGATCTGTCCTTCCTTGGCGGCGACCAACAGCAGCTCGCGACCGCTTAGCGCAGACTTCCGAGTCACGTACCTGAAGTTGTCGTTGTAGTCGTTCATGGAAAATCTCCTCGAGTTAGCGCCGGCCGGGGTGGTCAGCACTTGGCCTGAGGACATTGCGGAGGCTGCGCGATTGCTTCAAGAGCTCTTTGCGGCCCACTTTTACTTCTAAAACATCGTAGTACTTAAATAAAAGACTGCGACAACCCGCCGCACCGCTCGACCTGCTGGCCGCCCCCGCTTGCCGACGCCGACCCGGTGCCGCGCGCCGGGTTTTTCTAGCCTGCGGGCGCGGCTTGCGCCGCGCGCGGGAAGCTCGTTAAGCTGACCCTCGACCTCGATGAGGTCTCCTCCCCGTTTTGGAGTTTCGCCACCACGCTATCCGACCGGTTAAACACAATGGACGCCTTAACGCTGCCCGCATCTCCGAGCTGGGCACCGTTGTCATCGTATAGGTCGAGTGCGCCTGCAGCCACACCGTGGGACGCCCGACCTCGTGGCACACGACATGGATCGAGTTCCTTTGTCGAAAAGACCAAACCCCGTCAGCGATTGGAGGTTACGCCACGCAGGGAAAAAAATACGGAAACCGAGCCCAACTCGTGATTGCCCGCAATCTTAAAAAACCCTACTCTCCGCCAACTAGTGTTCGGCAGGATCATCTAGTTTGGGAGGAACGAAAATGTCCGAAGCCTATATCTCTCAACCTACCCATCGGCGGTCGAGACGCAGGCAACTTGCCGCCGCGTTAACGGGACCGCTGGTCGGTGTCGCGGTGCTCGCAACGTCCGGGGTCGCATTTGCGGCGGGTCCGTGCGCTGGTTTAGGGGCCCCGGCATCCACCTCGCCGATTGTCTGTTCCTCTGCGATTGCAATCCCCGGAAACCCGGTAACCTCATTCGACATCGCTTTCGTTAATCCGAACCGCGCCGAACTCTACCTCGCCGATCGCTCGAATGCCGGGATCGACATTATCCAGACTTCGACCAACAGGTACCAGCGGACGATCGGCGGTTTCGTCGGCGCCGTGATCAACCCTGCCACGAACACGGTAATTGCCAGCAAATCCGGACCCGATGGTCTCGTCGCGCATGGCCGGTGGCTATATGCCGGTGACGGCGACAGCACCCTCAAGGTGATGGATCTTCAGGCCGTCGGGAACGCGGCGGATCCAATCATCAAACAGTCGATCTCGACCGGAGGCACGACCCGGGTCGACGAGATGGACTTGAACACGGCGGGCACCGTGCTGGTCACCGCAAACAACGCCGAGGACCCGCCGTTTGCAAATATGTTCGCCGCGAACGGCGACAACGCTACGAGCGCGGTCCGCCTCGTCGCCAAGATCACCGTCGACACTTCGATCATGCCCGCTGGCCTCGGCCTGTCGATCGAGCAGCCGGTATTTGATCCTGGAACTCAGCGGTTTTATGTGTCGATCCCGCAGATCAACGTCCCGGCGGGTTGTACGCCCTTTTCGGCGGTCAACTCTTGCTTTGGCGGGTTGCTGGTCATCGACCCGACGCAAGTCTCGGCAAACACGAATTATGGACCGTTCAATGCCAGCGTGAACGCGGGCGTTCTGGCGCTCAGTCAATGCGCACCCAATGGCGCCATCATCGGTCCTAACGGCAATCTGTTGCTGGGCTGCACTCCGGCCAACAACCCGAACAATATTGGTACGCTTGCGATCAACACGTTCACCAAGAATGCATCCCTGATCCTTGGGGTCACGGGCTCAGACATGGTCGCGTTTAATCCCGGCGACAATCACTACTTTACCGGGTCGAGCGCAAATCGAGCCGATCTCGGGGGGCCTGTGGTCGGTATCATCGATGCACAGACCAACATTCTCATCGGCACGATCCCGTCAGGAAGCGGCTCGCATTCGGTGGCCGCCGACTCCAGGCGTAACTTTATCTATGTGCCGCAGGTGGCTCCCAGAAACGTAAATGGCCCACCGGGCGCCGGCGGCGGCGACAACACCGGGAACAGCGCGCAGCTTTGCGGCACGAGCAACGGCTGCATCGTCGCCTATTTCGATCAGCTGCCGTTTCAAGACTGACCGACGCTGATTAAGCCGGGAGGTGCGCGTCAGTGGGCTTCGGCCTACTCGAGCGCCTCCCGGCGAAGCGGCCAGCTCACTCTGCCGCTTTGCGGCGCGTGTCGAAGCGTGCCCCCGGTAAAGAACCCCTCTGCTAGCCCTCGGTCACCGTCGCGTTTGCCGGTATCCCCAGTTCGCCCCGGATCAAACCTCCGCCAGCTCCCGGCATCAGTGATTAATGCGTTTCTCGATAGTCCACCTCGCTGGCCAGCCAGTCGTCGATGCGCTTGCGAAACGGCTGAACAGATCGTGTGTCGGGTATGCAGATCGAAGCTCCGGGCCAGAGCACTCGCCACCGGCTGTCTGCGCTTAAAACCCAAACGGCCCGTCGGATGTCGCACAGCGCGATGCGCAGGTCCGCGTCCTTGGCGCGGCGCCGCCGCATATGACAATCGGGTTATTTAAGCTGGGTATAAATAACCACTAACAGCATAACCTATTGAAACAAACGGTGATTACGCGATATCATCTCGCTAAAACGCTATACTCGTGATTGCCCACGATCGTAAAAGACCTTATCCTCGGCCGGCTAGTGTTCGGCAGAATCACCTAGTCTGGGAGGAGCGAATATGTCCGAAGGTTATCTCTCTCAACCTTCCCCTCGGCGATCGAGACGCGGGCAACTTGCCGCCGCAGTCACGGGATCGCTGGTTGGGGTCGCGGTGCTCGCGGCGTCCGGGGTCGCATTCGCGGCTGGTCCGTGCGCTGGTTTAGGGGCGCCGGCATCGACCTCACCGATTATTTGTTCGTCTGCGATCGCAATTCCCGGCAACCCGCTGACCTCGTTCGACATTGGCTTCGTTAATCCCAATCGCGCCGAATTCTACCTTGCCGACCGCTCGAATGCCGGGATCGACATTATCCAGACGTCGACCAACAGGTATCAGCGGACGATCGGCGGTTTCGTCGGCGCCATAATTAATCCCGCCAACAATACAGTTGTTGCCGCCAAGTCCGGACCCGATGGTCTCGTCGCGCATGGCCGGTGGCTCTATGCCGGTGATGGTGACAGCACCCTCAAGGTGATGGATCTCCAGGCCGTCGGTAACGCGGCGGATCCGATCATCAAGCAGTCGATCGCGACCGGAGGCACGACCCGGGTCGACGAGATGGACCTGAACACGGCCGGCACCGTGCTGATTGCCGCGAACAACGCCGAGGACCCGCCGTTTGCGACGATGTTCACTGCGAACGGCGATAACGCCACGAGCGCGGTCAGCATAACCGCCAAGATCACCGTCGACACCTCGATCATTCCCGCTGGTCTCGGCCTGTCGATGGAGCAGCCGGTATTTGATCCCGGAACTCAGCGGTTTTATGTGTCGATCCCGCAGATCAACGTCCCGGCGGGGTGCACACCCTTCTCGGCGGTCAATTCTTGCTTTGGCGGGTTGCTGGTGATCGACCCGACGCAAGTCTCGCGGAACACCAATTATGGACCGTTCAATGCCAGCGTGAATGCGGGCGTTCTGGCGCTCAGTCAATGCGGACCCAACGGCGCCATCATCGGTCCTAACGGCAATCTGTTGCTGGGCTGCACTCCGGCCAACATGCCAAGCAATATCGGTACGCTAGCGATCAACACGTTCACCAAGAATGCCTCCCTGATCCTTGGCGTCACGGGGTCGGACGAGGTCGCGTTTAATCCCGGCGACAATCACTATTATACCGGGTCGAGCGCAAATCGGGCTGATCTCGGGGGCCCCGTGCTCGGTATCATCGACGCACAGACCAACCTTCTGATCGGCACGATCCCGTCAGGAAGCGGCTCGCATTCGGTGGCCGTCGACTCCAAGCGTAACTTTATCTATGTCGGTCAGGTGGTTCCCAAAAACGCAAACGGCCCACCGGGCGCCGGCGGCGGCGACACGACCGGGAACAGCGCGCAGCTTTGCGGTACGAGCAACGGCTGCGTGGTGGCCTACTTCGATCAGCTGCCGTTCCAGGACTAACAGTCGCGTTGGTTTAAGCCGGGAGGTGCGGTCCGTTCCCTGCGCCTCCCGGCGCACTGCCCGATGCAAAGCAGTGCCACCCGATGCCGGTCTCATCCGACTACGCCAGTATGGAGTTTGAGGTCAGCTCGGGCCCGGGCGTTCGCCCTCGCAGCGAAATAACGTCGTCAAATTTCCGCCACAAGCCGGCAGGGCTCAGACTGTTTCTGTGATTGTCACCGCCGCGAAACGCGCGCGCTTGGCCGCATTGGACACTCGCAGACAGATCGAGCAGGCGGGCCGGCGGCGGTGCGGTCTTTGGGAAAACGCGCGGTCACCGCGGTGCCTTTCCCCGGCTCGCTGGCGATTTCCATCGTGCCGCCGTGCAGTTCGACCAGCCGCTTGGCGAGCGGCAGGCCGAGGCCGAGGCCATCGTACCGGCGGTTGAGACCGCCATCGATCTGGCCGAATGGGGCGAGGGCGAGCGACAGCTTGTCATGGGGGATGCCGATCCCGGTATCGGCCACACGGAAGGCGAGACCGTCGTCGGGTTCGCGTTCGACGGTGACCCTGACTTCGCCTCCGGCCGGGGTAAACTTGACCGCGTTCGAGATCAGGTTGATCAGGATCTGGCGCAGCTTGGCGGCGTCGCCGAGAAACCGCGGCAGGTCGTCCGGAAGCTCGCTGCGGCAATCGATTCCAGCCCGTTGCGCCATCTCCTCGATGGTGCCGAGGCTGAAGGCGACGGCGCGGGCGATCTCGACCTCCTCCTCGACGAGCACCATGCGGTTCGACTCGGCCCGAGCCATGTCGAGGATGCCGTTGATCACGGTCAGCAGGTGGCAGCCGCTCTCGGCGATAGCGGTGGCGTATTCAAGATATTTGCCGTCGAGCGGACCGAACGTGCCTTCCCGCATCATGGTCGAAAAGCCGATGATCGCGTTGAGCGGCGTGCGCAGCTCGTGACCCATGTTGGCGAGGAACTCGGTCTTGGCCCGGCTGGCCGTCTCGGCGGCGTCCTTGGCCGCAACGAGGCGGTCCTGGTTTAAGCGGAGCTCATCAAAGGCCCGGCTCGCCCTCAGCATGTAGCGTACGCGATGGCCGAGGATGACCCAGTTGATCGGCTTCGAAATGAAATCCGTGGCTCCGGCCTCGTAGGCCTTGGTGATCGAGGGGACGTCGTCGAGCCCGGTCGCCATCAGGATCGGCACATAGGCGCCGGCGGGCCGGCGGCGCAGCTCCCGGCACAGCGCGAAACCGTCCATATGCGGCATGACCACATCGGCGACCAGGAGCTGCGGCCGATGCGCTTCGAAAAGACGGCAGGCCTTCTCGCCGTCGTCGGCCTCGATGATCTCGTAGCCGTCGACCTCGAGCGTCGCCCGCATCAGCGACCGGACAATCGGGTCGTCATCGACGATCAGCACCGGTGATGTATTGGCGATGTCAGACATGCTCCGCTCCGAGCAATTCACGCAGGCCGCTTTGGGCGGCCACCAGATCCGCGTCGAGCGCATCGATCAGCCCGCGCACCGGTATGATTCCGGCCTCGCGCGCCAAGCTCTCGATCTGGGCGCAACGCTCCGACACGCGGCGCGCGCCAAGCGCGGCGGCGCTCGATTTAAGGCTATGGGCGGCGCGCCATAGGGCTTCGGTGTCGCCGGCATCGCATTGCGTGCGGATGGCGGCGGCGAGCGAGGGCGCCGTATCGGCGAATTGCGACACCACCCGCTCGAACAGCGAGGTGTTGTTATTGCCATGAATGCCGCGAATCTTGTCGATTGCCGCGAGGTCGATCACCGTCACCGAGCCCGCCGGTTCGAAGGCGGCGATTTGCTCTTCTGCCTGGGCGCAGGATTTTTCCCGCGGCGCCTGCTCGTGCGAGGGGATCCAGCGCCGCAGCATCTCGCCGATCTGACGCTCGTCGAACGGCTTGACGAGGAAGTCGTCCATGCCCGAGCGCAGGCACGTCTCGCGAATCTCGGCAAGGGCGTGGGCGGTGAGGGCGACGATCGGCAGGCGTTGGGGCGCATCTGTCCCCGTGCCGCCGGCCTCGATCTCGCGGATCTGCCGGGCGGCCTCGAACCCGTCCATCACCGGCATTTCGCAATCCATCAGGATCAGGTCGAAGGTTTCACGGGTGAAGCGGTCCACCGCACACTTGCCGTTGGCGGCAGTCACCACCCGGCAGCCCATGTTTTCCAGAATGCCGGTGGCGACCTCCTGGTTGACCGCATTATCCTCGACGACCAGCACCCGGGCGTCGAAGCTCGGCGCCGCGGCGCGGCTGTTGCGGCGCATGACCAGCGGGGCGACGCCCTTGCCGTCGGCGCCGGCCGCGATCGACACCAAGCTGTCGAACAGCGCCGAGGGCCGCGCCGGCTTGGTCAAGGTCGCAAAGGCGTGCAGCGCCTCGATATCGTTCTCCTCGGCGAGATTGTTGGTGCCGACGAGGAGGATGATCTCGGCTCCGGCTTGCTGTCCTTCGGCGCGGACCGTGCGCGCGAGATCGATGCCGCTGGCGCCGAGGCCTTTGATGTCGATGATCGCGACGTCGAACGGGGCCTGCGCCGCTTTCGCCTTTTCCCATGCCGCCATGGCCTTTGGCGCGTTGTTGACGACGGTCGGTTCGGTTTTCCAGTTGAGGAGGTATTCGCGGGTGACGCGCGCGCTGACCGCGTTGGTGTCGACGAGCAGGGTGCGCAGCGGCCGTTCTATGTGACGCCCGACGCGGGGCGGCTCGGCGCTGGCGACACGGCGGAACCGGGCGGTGAAATGAAAGCGGGAGCCATTGCCGAGCCGGCTCTCGACCGCGATTTCGCCGCCCTGAAGCTCGACCAGGCGCCTGGTGATGGCCAAGCCAAGGCCCGAGCCGCCGTGCGAGCGAGTCATCGAGGCGTCGGCCTGGCGGAAGGGCTCGAAAATCTGATCGAGCTTGTCCGCGGCGAGCCCGATGCCCGTATCCTCGACCGAAAACGCCATCATCAGCTCGTCGCCCGCATCCTTGGCGATTGCGACTTCGATGAGGATTTCGCCCCGCTCGGTGAATTTCATCGCGTTGCCGACGAGGTTGATCAGGACCTGCCGCAACCTGACCGAATCCCCCATCAACTGCAGCGGCACGTCTTCGGCGACGGCGTAGATCAGGTCGAGGCCTTTGGCGCCGCACTGCTCGGCGAACAGATCGCTGACCTCGGCGATAACTTCGCGGGGGTCGAACGGCGCCTCGAACAGCTCCAGCTCGTGCGCTTCGATGCGCGAGAAGTCGAGAATGTCGTTGATCAGTGCGAGCAGGATCCGGCCCGACCGCCCCAGATTGTCGACGAGCTGAGCCTGGCGCTGGTTGAGCGGGGTCGAGGCCAGCAGATTGGCCATGCCGATCACCCCATTGAGCGGCGTGCGGATCTCGTGGCTCATCGTCGCGAGGAATTGGGATTTGGCGACGTTCGCCTCTTCGGCCTGGTGGCGTGCCTTGATCAGCTCGGCTTCGCCGCGCTCGCGCTCGGCGATCTCGGCCCGCAGGCTGAGGGCAAGCTCGGCCTGACGGCCGGCAAAGCTGGCGACCAGGGCGATGCTGGCGATCAGCACGGTGAAGATGGTGATGACCACCGCCAGCGTGGTCGGCGGCAGCGCCATCTGCAGCTTGAGGATGCTGGGCAGCGGATAGAACAGCGCTGCCCGCATCGCCGCATAGTGCATGCCGGCAACCGCGCAACCCATCACCGCCGCGGCGATGAAGGTTGCCGGGATGCTCGATGTGTCCGGCCGGCGGAAACGGTAGCGAATGCTCAGCGAGACCAGCGCCAGCGCCACTGCAACGACGACCGATAGCCCTGCCCAGGCCGGGTCGTAGCGCAGCAGGGCTTCGGGCTGCATCGAGGCCATGCCCGAATAATGCATGCGCCGATGCCGGCCCCCATCAGCACCGCACCGATGCTGAGCCGCGCCAGGCTCGGCTGCTCTTCACGGCTGATGACCGAGAGCGCCGCGCCGCTCGCCAGAACTCCCGGAATCATCGACAGCATCGTGCCGATCAGGTGATACCCAATCCCGCAAGGCAACGAAAACGCGAGCATGCCGACGAAGTGCATCGCCCAGATGCCGCCGCCCATGACAACGGCGCCGGCGCTGGTCCAGGCCCAACGGCTGCGCTCGGTCTGAGCGGCGACGATGCGGCCGGAAATCGACAGCGCGACAAAGGCGGCGAGGATCGCGATGACGACCGAGACGACCACGAGTGCCGGGTCGTAACGCCGACATACTCGGTCCCAAAATCGGCCGAATCAAAAACCGGGAAAAAATGCCAGTCGAGATGGAACATAGGTGCAGGCCGGCAGCGGATGGGTGCCTGTGACCATCGAGGATAGTGGTGAATTCTTTATAAATGTCGAGCCCATCAGTGCGCCGACCGCGGCCGACGGTTGGAGACAATCGCCGCCGCGACGAATTCGAGGGCGATGCGCGCAGGTTGCGTGGTCAGCACGAACGCGAGAACGGATTAAGATGCGGCCGCCCGCGGCGCCGTCCCGGTGGGGAAGGCTTGGCCGCTGCGCGGCAGGCGAATGGTGAATTCGGTGAACTGGCCGAGTTCGCTGGCTACCGCAATCGTGCCGCCGTGCTGCTGGGTGACGATGTCGTAGCTGATCGATAGGCCGAGGCCAGTGCCCTCGCCGGTGGGTTTGGTGGTGAAGAACGGCTGGAACAGCTTGTCCCTGATATCGGGCGGGATGCCCGTGCCGTTGTCGCGCACCTTGACCTCGACCGCATCGCCGGACTCGTGGGTTGCGACGTGCAGCACCGGGCGGAAGGCCGCGTCGCCGTTGTCATGTGTCCGCTTGTTGGCCGCGTAAAAGCCGTTGCCGAACAGATTGAGGAAGACGCGGGTGATGTCCTGCGGCACCAGCTCGATCGGTTTCAGCGCCGGATCGAATTCCTGCTCCAGGGTGATGTTGAAGCTTTGATCATGGGCGCGAGCGCCATGATAGGCGAGGTTCAGCGCCTCCTCGATCAGGGCATTGAGATCGACCTCCCGGCGCTCGCCGCTGACGCCGCGGGAATGCTCCAGCATGCTCTTGACGATATTGTCGGCGCGCTTGCCGTGCTCGGCGATCTTATCGAGATTGCCGGTCAGCATCTCGATCGTCTCGTCGAGCTCGGCGCGGGTGTTTTCGTCGAGGGTTGCGAGGGCCGGCGCAGCGATTTCCTGCAGCTCGATCAACAGCTCGTTCGACAGGCTGGCGAAATTGTTGACGAAGTTGAGCGGGTTCTTGATCTCGTGGGCGATGCCGGCAGTGAGCTGGCCGAGCGAGGCCATCTTTTCGGCCTGGACCAAATTGGCCTGCGCCGCCTTCAGCTCGCGCAGCGCCGCCTCGGAGGCGTCGCGGGCGGCCCGGATTTCGGCCTCGCTGCGCTTGCGCTCGGTGATGTCGCTGTAGATCAGCACGAACCCGCCCTCCGGCATCGGGTTGTGTCGCACTTCGATCACCCTGCCATCCGGACGGGTGCGCTCGAAGCTGTAGTGCTCGTGGAAGCGGGCACGCAGCCGGGTCATCTCGGCATCGGGATTGGCCGCCGCACCGAATTCGCCGCGCGCGACCAGATAGCGGATATAGCCCTCGAAATCGTGCGGCTCGGCGAGGAAATCGTCGGGCAGGTCGACGATTTCCTGAAAATTCTTGGTCCACGCCGCGAGGTGCAGGTTCTCGTCGAACATCGCGACGCCGTCGGCCATATTGTCGAAGGTGACGCGCAGCTCGGCTTGGCGCTGGCGAATTTCGTCGAGCAGGCGCGCATTCTCCATCGCGATCACCGCTTGCGCGGCAAAGCTCTGCAACAGCGCGATCTGCTTATCGGTGAATGGGCGCACCTCTTGCCGGAAATTCGTGAAAATGCCGACGAGCTGACGGTCTTTGACGAGGGGCACCATCAGCAATGTGCGGACGCCGCCCACCTCGACTGCGGTGCGCGGCACGGGGTCATCCGGCATCGACGGTAGAGTGGCCGCCAAGTCGGGGATGTGGACGAACGGTTCCCCGGTTCGCAATCGTCCGACCGGGCTGCTTGGGCTGGGCTCAAACCCCTGGCGGAGGATCGCCGCAAACGGCGCAGGCAGCGCGCCGTGCAATGCCGCCGCAAAAAAACGCTCTCCATCGCGTAGCATGAAGGTGCCGAACGCGGCGCCGCAAAGCCCGTTCGCTCGCTCCAACATCGCGTCGAACACCGGCTTGAGGTCGCCCGGCGACGAATTGATCACCCCCAGCACCTCAGCGGTCGCGGTCTGCTGATCGAGCGCTTCCGACAATTCCGCGGTGCGTTCCTCGACCTTGTGTTCGAGCTCGGCGTAGGAAGTTTGCAGGCCGGCGGCCATGTTGTTGAACTGGTGGGCGAGCGCCCCCAGTTCATCGCCGGTGTGGATGTCGAGGCGGCGGTCAAGGTCGCCGGCGCCGATCCGCGCGGCGCCTTCCTGCATTTCCCGGATCGGCCCGGTCATCCGGCGCGCGAGGAGCAGCGCGACGAGAGTGGCGCCGGCAAGGCCGAGCCCGAGCAGCACAGCGCTGCGCAATGCAGCGCCGTAAAGCGGCGCAAAGGCCTCCTTCAGCGGCACCTCGACAAAGACCAGCCAGCCAAGCGGCGCGATCGACGCATGCGCGCTCAACACCGAACTATCGCCGTTGTTGCGGGCGACCGACACCGCAGTCACCGCCGCCGGCGTTCCGGGGGTTTGCGGTAGCGCGGCGGCCACCTGTGGCAGATGCGTGAAATCGGTGTCGCGCAGGACAAGGCTGATATCCGGGTGGGCGATCAGCTTGCCCTTGCCGTCGACGACATAGGCATAGCCGCCCTGGCCGATCCTGAGCCTGGTGATGACGTCCCAGATCAGCTTCAGGTTGACCTCGGCGACGGTGACGCCGGCGTTGCGCCCGGCGCGCGCCATCGCCAGCGTCATGTAGGGTTCCGACTCCTTGCGGAAATAAACCGGGCTGAACCATACCTTGTGGGCGCGTGCCTCGGTAAAGGCGGGTGTCTGCGAAAAATCCTGCCCGCTGCCGACCACGTCCATCGCCAGGCGCGAGACCTTGAGCTGCTCCTTGCCGTCGCGGTCGAGCTCGGAGATTTCGGTGATCGCGGGTGTCTGGCTGAGCAGACGCACGTAGTCGAAACGGCGCTGATCGAGCGGCGCGGCCGACCACTGCGCGTGCGTCGTCCAGCCGATCTGGCGTTCGATGCCCTCGACGAATTCCTCGATACGCTGCGCCGCCCCATCCGCCTTTTCTTGCTGGACGCGGATCAGCGAATCCTTGTTTTCCTGGTAGCCGAACCAGAAGTCGAAGCCGCCATTGACCAGCAGCGCCACAGCCACCAGCCCGACGAAAAACAGCACATATTTGCGGAACAGGCGGCCCCGTGGCCTGGGCGGAGTCTGCGTCACGGGCGCAGCGTCGGCTGCAACGTCCTGTGCGAGCGGCAGCGCCGGCAGCCCCGTATTCTCGGCGCTCATTCGATCCCCTCGTCTTCGAGCAGCCGAAGATGGCCCAAAATCCGAAGATGCGGCATGTTTGCTACCGCGGAAAGCGCGGAATGAGGCGGGAGCGGCGAATCATGGGTAAGCTTGACGGGAAAGTCGCGTTGGTGACGGGCTCGGGCCGCAATATCGGACGGGCAACGGTGCTGAAGCTGGCCGGGGAGGGGGCGCACGTCGTCGTCAACGCCCGCAGCAACTAACAGGAGGCCGAGTCAGTCGCGCGCGAGGTCCGCGACCTCGGGGTCAAGGCGGTCCCGATTATCGCCGATGTCGGCAACAAGGCCGAGGTCGAAACCCTAGCGAGCAAGGCCCTGTCCGAGTTCGGGCGGGTCGACATCCTCATCAACAACGCGGCGATCCGCCCGCTCAAGCCGTTTCTCGAAGTCAGCGACGCGGATTGGGAGCGGGTCCGCAACGTCGTCCTCGACGGCCCCTTCTATCTGACGCGCGCGCTGATCGGGGAAATGGTCAAGAACAAGTACGGCCGCGTCCTGTTCTTCTGCGGCGACGGCTCGATCTCGGCGCGCGGCAGCGGGCGCGCCCATTTGTCGGCGGTGAAAATGGGGCTGATTGGGATGGCGCGCGGGCTCGCCACCGAATTTGCGCCGCACAACATCCGGGTCAACGTCGTCTCGCCCGGCAGTATCGACACCCGCCGCGACAATCCCGAATGGTATGGTAACCGCCCGCCGAACGCCGCCGGCATTCCCCTCGGTCGCCAAGGCCATGTCGACGAGATCGCTGCGACCTGCCTGTTCCTGGTCAGCGACGACAGCGGCTTCATCACCGGCCAGACGATCAGCGTCAACGGCGGGGCCAACTACCACTGACCGTCGCCGGCCTCCGGCACTCAGCCTGGATTCAAAGGGGCGTGCAGGCGGGTGTCCTTGCAGATGATGCCGCCGCGATCGCCGATCATCAGGTCGCCGTAGCATTCGGCGAAGACCGGCGGCAATGGCCGGGCGCCCGGCGGGGACAGCCACAGGCGCAGCAGGTGGCGCTTGCGCTCGACCTCGGGCCAGTCCTCATAGGCCGAGCGGGCGTGCAGGATGGTATGGTTGTGCAGAAACTGGATGTCGCCCGGCATGAAGTTCATGTCGAGCCGCAAGTCCGGGTCGCTTGCGAGCTCGCCGATCATGTCGAGCGCCTCGATATCCGCCGGCGTAAGCCGGGGCGCGTCGGGAAAGCGCTGGGCGGACCCGATATGAAGCCGGGAATACAGCACCGACACGGCGCCGGCGTACTCGTTAAACACCGGCGCTGCGTAGAACGGCGCCTTGCCCTCCGGTATCTCGCCGCGCCGGTCAACGGGCAAGGGCCGGTACAGCCGGTCGAGCAGATCGGGCCGGCGCTCCGCCATCACATTGTGCACGGTCATCGAGCTGACGATCGTCGACAGCCCGCCCGACCTCGCTTGCCGCAGGCACAGCAGCGCCACCACGTCGCAGCGGTCGATATGGAAGTTCTGCCGCTCGGCGGTCGCATAGCTGCGCAGGTTCGGGTTGGTGGCGCTGAGCCCTTGGCCGAGGTCGTAGACATGGCCGAGGAGATGGCCCTTGGCATTCTGCGAGCGGGCCGCGCCGAAATAAGCGCCGACGCCCCAATAGGCCGTGGCGCTGTCGGCGATTGGTCGATCTTCGACGGGCATGCCGCGCAACAGCACAAAGCCGCGCCCCTCGAGCACCTCGGCGCGCAGCCGGTCGAGCACCGGCCCCAGCGTCGGCAACGGGAAGTCGCCGCGGCCGATATCGGTGAGATCGAGGCCGCGCTCCCGCACCGCCTTTACCGCCGTCTCGATCTCGGCGATTTCGGCCGATGACAGGCGGTAGGTCCACTCCGCCTCGCGGTTTTTCATGTCCGCGCCGACCCAGGCGGAAGGGCCCTCGATGCGCGGCCGCAACGGCAAAGCCGGTGACGGCGTCATGACCTCGGCTTCGGTAACGGACATCGAATGCACCTCGCTGTGTTCGCGTCGCCCAGCAGAAGCGCATTTTGCATGATGTCGGAATTGTTCAGCGTAATTTTTGCAGTCTCAAGAAAGGACGCGAAGGTCGGCGCGCAGTCCGTCTGGGTCGGCCGGAGCAAGCAGGCGATCGACCGCGCAGTGCTCGGCCTCCCACAGCGGCACGCCTACCACCAATAGAGCGCGGCCAGCCGGGGTTAGGGTGAGGCGCCGGGTGCGCCGGTCGGTTGGATCGACAGTCACGCTTATGAGGCCACGGCGCTCGAGCGGCTTCAGGTTCGCGGTCAAGGTCGTACGGTCCATCGCCAGCAAGGAGGCGACATCGCCGACGCTGGCCGGCTCGGAGCGGTTAAGCGACATCATCAAAGAAAATTGGCCGTTGGTCAGGCCGACCGGCCGCAGCGCCGCGTCGAACCGGCGAGCCGTTGCCCGCGCCGCGCGCTGCAGATGCAGGCACAGGCAGGTATCGCGCACCTTGAGGGTGATTTCGTAGGGGAGAAGTTCGGGGTTTGACATGGGCCAATTATGTTGATATCAACTCAAAAGTCAAGGCAGCCGTTGGCCCTCTGTCGTCGGATTGCCTCAATTCTCTCCCAGAATCTTGCCACCTCACCCAGAAGGAGCCTGTCATGTCGATCCAACCTTACCTGTTCTTCAACGGCCGCTGCGAAGAGGCGATCGAGTTCTATCGGAAGACGCTCGGCGCCGAAGTGGAGATGATGATGCGGTTCAAGGATGCGCCCGACCAAAGCATGACCCAGCCGGGCACCGCCGAGAAGATCATGCATGCGAGCCTCAAGATCGCCGGAACCCCGGTTTTGGTCTCCGACGGAATGTGCGGTCCGGCGAAAGGCTTCGAGGGTTTCTCGCTGTCGTTCACCGTGGCCGACGAAGCCGAGGCCGACCGCCGTTTCAAGGCGCTGGCCGATGGCGGCCAGGTGCAGATGCCGCTGGGCAAGACCTTTTTCTCGCCGTGTTTCGGCGCGGTCGCCGACCGCTTCGGCGTCGGCTGGATGGTTTATGTCGAGCCGAAAATGTAGCTGAGACCCGGCGGAGCAAACAGGAGTTAGGGCATGCGTTTTATGATGCTGATGATCCCCGACGGCTACGAAAGGGCGACTCCCGCCACGATGCCCGATCCCGAAGCCGTCGGGGCGATGATGAAATACAACGAGCAGCTGCAGAAGGCCGGGGTGCTGCTGTCGCTCGACGGGCTGCATCCGCCGTCCGACGGCGCGCGGGTGTCGTTCGCCGGGGGCAAGCCCACCGTGCGGCACGGGCCTTTCGCCGAGACGCGGGAGGCGCTCGGCGGCTACTGGATGATCAACGTCAAGTCGAAGGACGAGGCGATCGGGTGGGCGTCACGCATTCCGGTCGTCGACAACTCGGTCGTCGAGGTGCGGCAGGTCTTTGAGATGGACGAGTTCCCGAAAGACGTCCAGGCCGAGGTCGACAAATTCCCCGAGCTGAAAAAGCGGGTCGAGGGCAGCCGCGCCGGCTGACCCCGGCACGCGCTATCTCGGGATCGTCAGCGCGACTAGCCGCTCCGCCGCGCGATCGAGCGTATCGAGACGGCGACAGGCATCGATCAGCTCGGCGTATTGTGCGTCGCCGATCGCCAGCCCGTCGGAGAGCGGGCGGAGACGGCGGGTCAGCTCCTCGAAATCCATGATGAACTCGCGGCCGGTGCCTTCCTTGGTGAAGGTCCGGCCGTCTTTCGTGAATACGGTGATGCGCGGTCCGAACAGGGTGCGCCGCACGGTCGGGACGATCGCGACCCGGTGCATCAGGTCGAGCACCTCGGGCGGGTCGGCGTCGCCGGGGCCCGGCATCGCCTGGCGCAGCATCGGGAAGCCGCCGGTAACCGCGCCGTAAGCGGTAAAATATTGGGTGCTGCCGATTTTCGGTTTGCCGTCGATTGCCGGTGTGGGGAATAGCGGGCTCGGGTATTCGGTCTCGAACCAGTTGACCACGGCCTCGATGCGGTCGATGTCGGCATAGCCGAGGTTGAGCTCGCGGCACAGCGCTGCGGTCACGTCGACATGGGCGATGTTGTACCCGGCGGTCGAATAGACCCGGTACAGCGTCTCAAGAAAGATCCAGTCTTTGCCGAGGCCTTCGGCGATCTTCGAAAGGTCGGTGCGGTTGTCGCCGGTGAAGCTGTAGCGCAGCTCGCCGCGATTATTGCCGGCGTAGGAGTGGTAGAAGCCGGCCTCGCCTTCGAGCGTGGTTTCGCCGCCGGGGGTGCCTTGCTTGGCCAAAGCCACCGCGAGCAGCGCATTGCGCACTGCCCCGCCTTCGCGCAAGGAGCGCCCGCCGCTGCGGATGCCTTCGAGATTGCCGGAGGCAAGGTTGACGCATTGGGCGATGGCGCCGTGGATTTGCTCGGCATCGAGACCGCCCAGCTTCGCTGCGGCTACCGCGGCGCCAAAAATTCCGAATACCGGGCCAGCATGGAAGCCGCGCGACATCACGGTCGGGATGTGCTCGGCCGCCATCCGCTCCATGACCTCGTAGGCCGCGGCCACTGCCGTCAGGAAGTCTTTGCCGGAGGCGCCGGAAACCTCCGCCGCAACCAGCGCCGCCGGCAGGATCGCCGTGCCGGGATGGGTCAGCATGCGAAACGTGTCCCATTTGCCGCCGGCGAAAATGGTCTCGGCGCTGACAAAGGCGGCGCCGGCCTTGGTCAGCCTGGCGCCGCTGCACAGCGCGGTCGCGGCTCCGCCGCCGCCGGCCTCTTCCTCCTGCATCAGCGCCAAGGCCTGGCGGCTCGCCGGCATGTCGTGGGCGACGAGCGCCGAGCTTAGCGCCTCAAGAGTGACGCCCTTGGCCCGGTCAACGACGGCCGGCGGCAGGTCCTCGTAGCGGAGATCGGCGACGAACGCGGCGAATTGGCGGCTCAGGGACATGCGGGCAGCTCCGGCGCTATTGAGGCGGTTTCTCGCTCGGCGACGGTTCGCGCGGTGGCGGCTCGGCCGGCGCCGGTTGAGGCGATGTCGTCTGAGCCGGCGCGTATTGCATTGACGGCGACTGGGAGGGCGAAGCCTCTTCCGGCATCGCCTGAGCCGGCGTCGCCTCAGCCGGTGCGATTTCCCCCGGAGCGTGCTTGCGGTGACGTCGCCGCGGCCGCTCCGGCTCGTTTCCGGCCGCGATCTTCGCCAATGCAGCGGCAAAGACCTTGCTGGCCATCGCCTCGGGCTTGGTGGCGCAGTCGGCGAGAGCAGCCTCCTCCACCGCTTCAATCCGCTTTACCTCGATCGTGTGCGAGTGCGTCAGCGCCGAGCGGTAGCCGAGCAGGAACGTCGAGGCATAGGCCTTGTCGTCATCCGCCGCGGAGTTGAGGGTCGCGCAGGTCATCCTGCGCACATCGACCGAGGCGAGCCGCGGTTCAATGGGCTCCGCCGGGGGCGGCGTTGCTTCGGATTCAGGTGGTGGCGGCGGGGGAGGGGAAGGCGCCTGCTTGGGGAGGGGGGCGCAGCCGGCCAGTAATGCTGCGGCCAACCCGATAATTACAGTTTTGGAGATCATCGTTGCCCTTAGGCTGGAAGAGCGCGTCGGAAATCGAGAATAGAAGCTGCGGCCAAGCTCGCGTCAAGCGCGAGACCGCCCAGGGATGGCGAAGCGGCCGGCGCCGCTCTACACTCGCGGCAACCGCACAGCACGAGGGCAAATGATGATCGTCGAACAGATTTGGACGGGAAACTCCGGGCGCAACTTCAACTATCTGATCGCCTGCGCCGAGACCGGCGAGGCGCTGGCGGTCGATCCGCTCGATTATGAGAAATGCCTCGCCGCGGCGAAAGCCAAAGGCTGGAACATCACCCAGATCCTCAACACCCACGAGCACCGCGACCATACCGGCGGCAACGACGAGATGGTCAAGGCCACCGGCGCCCCGGTGCTGGCGCACAAGAACGCCAAGCCGCGCATCCCGGAGATGGACAAGGGGCTCGGCGCCGGCGACGTGATCAAAGTCGGGCGCACGGTCGAGCTGCAGTGCCTCGATACGCCGGGCCACACGATGTCGCATATTTGCATCCTGGCGCATGGCGACACGCCGGCGCTGTTCTGCGGCGACACGCTGTTCAACGCCGGCGCGGGCAATTGCCACAACGGCGGCCACCCCAGCGAGCTCTACGGCACGTTCGCCAGCCAGCTGTCGAAGCTGCCGGCGACGACCTTGATCTATCCGGGGCACGACTACATCGCCAACAATCTGCGCTTTACGCTCGACCGCGAGCCCGACAACGCCAAGGCCCAGGCGATGCTGCCGAGCATGGAAAAGCAGGACACCAACCGCGCGCTGGTGACGACGCTCGGGTTGGAGATGGAGATCAACACCTTCTTCCGGCTGACCAGCCCGTCGGTGATCCGCCGCCTGCGCGAGGCGTTCCCGGATTTGCCGGATCAGCCGGATCAGAAGACGGTGTTCCTCAAGCTGCGCGAGCTGCGGAACAAGTGGTGAGGCTGTAGGGCGGACAAGCGCAGCGCCTTCCGCCATAGCGCATGAGGGCTCAGCGGCGGATGACGCTACGCTCATCCGCCCTACGGGACGACGGTGCTTAGCCCAACGGGCCCTGGAAGACCTGGTCTTGGTAGGTGTCCGCTAAGGGTTCCAGCGTCTCGGGCCAGTCGCGGGAGGCCTTGCGACGTTCGGAGGCCGGGCGGACGCGGCCGTCCCAGCCGATCTGCTCCATGTAGTAGTAAAGCTGGATGCAATGTCCGTCGGGGTCGAGCGCGAAGGCGGAATAATCGATGCCGGGGTATAGCTCGGGCGGGATCGTGTCGACGATCGTCACCCCGTTTGATTTGAGAAACGCGAGCGCGTCGCGCAGCTGGGCGTAGCTGCCGAGTTCGATGCCGAACGACATGCAGGTGCTGCGTTCGGTGAGACCAAGAATCTTGCGCAATTCCTTGGGGAACAGACCGAGCGCGTGGTGCTCGGCGCTGCAGCGTAGAAAGACGCAGCGCGCGCCGCGGTATATGGCCTCTTCGCTGCGGATAAAGCCGAGCCGTTGCACATAGAAGGCTTCGGCCGCATCGACATCGTCGACGAACAGGCTGACCGGGCCGATCTTGGTGATCTTAAACGGGCGCGGCAGCAGCACGCCTTCGACATCGAAGGTGGCGGGCAGATTGTCGTTCGGCTTGTGGCCGGACAGCAATTCGATGCCCTTTGCGGCCGCCTCTTTTAGCTCCGCCGCCTCGGACATCTGCGGCAGCGGGGGCTTTTCCTGAAAGCCGCGGTAATAGAGGTCGCGCGGCTTCGACAACCCGTTCCAGCCGATCTGCTCGATGCCGTAGTAGAGCTCGTTGGTGTGGCCGTCCGGGTCGTAGACATAGGTGTGCCAATTGCTGCCCGGCATGTCGCGGCCGACCCGTTGGATGCGCACCTGGTGCTCGGTGAAATAGCTGTGGGCGTCGGCGATCTCCTTGAGGCTGCCGCATTGCCAGGTGATCTGGTTGACCGTTACCTCGGGCGCAAATTTGCGGTCGGCACGGTGGTCCATCACTTTTTTCGAGAACAGCACCATCGCGTGGTGGTCGGTGCCGTAGCGCATGAAGTAGCCCTGCGGGCCGACATCCTGGTCCTTGGGGAACCACGGCGCTCGCGAGAAATCGGCGAGGTCGGACACGGTGAACCCGAGCAGGTCGCCGTAGAACTCGCGGCCTTCGGCGAGCTTGTCCAGATTGAACCCGAAATGGCCGAGCCGGCGGATTTTGAACGGGCGGTCGAGCATGACGCCGCCGACATTGTAGCGCTGTCCATTGGCCGACATGGGCGCCTCCTTGGAGCGCGGGCATCGCGCCCGCCCTTGGGTCGATAGAGCGGGCGGGACGCCCGCGGTCCTTCTATTTGAAATGCGGCATGACCTCCTGGATGTAAAGCCGCAGCGACGACATCACCTGCTCGTGGCTCAGCATGGAGCCGGGGTTGATCTCGGCCGAGACGCCGGCGAGGTGGGCCTCATCGCGGAGTTGCTTGAGGCGTGCGATGACCATTTCCGGGGTGCCGGCGATGCCCTTCTCGCGCAGCACGGTCTCGTAGTTCATCGGGCCGCGGATGAGGTCGGGGCGGTAGGTCGAGAAGCGCATCATGCCGGCCTCGGCATCGGCGAGCGCGGCCTCGCGGGTCGCGCCGACATAGATCGGCACTTGCAGGTAGGCGCGCGGCTCACCGGGATGACCGGCATCGCGCCAGGCCTCACGATAGGCGCTTGTGTGGTAGGCAAGCTCCGACAACGGGCTGGCGCGCACCGCCGAGAACAGTGGATAGCCGAGCTCGCCGATCGCCGCATAGGTGTCGTGCTGGCTGGCGGCGATGCGGATTTCCGGATGCGGCTGCTGCACCGGGCGCGGCACCAGGGTGAAGTTCTCGAAACTATGGTAGCGGCCTTGGTAGGAGGCGTTTTCCTCTGTCCACGCCTTCTTGACGATCTCAAGGCATTCGGCGAAGCGCTGCGGGCTTTCCTCGTAGGAGATGCCATAGGCGTTGTAGGCCCGCGGAAAGGCGCTGCGCCCGACCCCGAAGATCAGCCGGCCATTGCTGATCTGGTCGATCGTCGCGGTTTCCTCGGCGAGCCGCAGCGGGTGCCCGAGCGGCAGTATCTGCACCGCGGTGCCGATCTTGATGCGGCTGGTCCTGGCCGCGATGGCGCTCGCCACGGTCAGCGGCGCCGACAGCAGCGAACGGGTCGGGTTCATGTGGATTTCAGCCAGCCACACGACGTCGAGGCCCCAGCGCTCGGCCGCGTCGATCTGCGCGAAGGACTGCGCGAACGCCTCGGCCTGGGACTGCGACCGGGTCGAAAGAAACTCGTGGAAAATGCCGAATTCCATTGCTAGTTCTTCGCATGGAGCATTGGGGGTCACGCAGATCTTACCCTCTCCGCCCTCAAGGGGGGAGAGGGAGGGACCCATTGCGCAGCAATGGGAGGGTGAGGTGGGCGTGCTCGGACGCCTCTGGAATCCCCCACCTCACCTAACCTCTCCGCCCCTTGGGGGCGGAGAGGAATTCCAGGATGGCTGAAAAATCTGCCGTCAAGGCTCGAAATGCTCGGGTTTGAGCACGATCGGGTCGCCGTGCGGCGTGGCGTCGGCGGCGCGTTCCCAGGCGTCGCGGTAAAGGGTCAGGGTCGCCGGGTCGGTGAGGCCTTTCTCGGCGACGAGACGCTCCAGCGCGTTGAGCCAGTGACGGTAATAGGTATCGCCGGTATCGGGATCGCCTGCGGCTTGGGCGCGCTTGATCTCATCCGCGAGGGTTGCAGCCCATTCGGGCCAGGTGAACAGCCCGCGTTGGTGCAGCGACACGGCCATGGCAAACGCCTGGGCCTCCCACGGCTCGCGGAAGATCGGGCCGTTCTCGCCCTGCGGGATGCCCGGCACCTCAAGAGCGGCCCGGGCGGCGGCGTTGCGGTCGAGCGCGCTCACGCCGGCAGCAGATAGGGCTCGAATGCCTCGATCGACACCTTGATTGCCGGGTCGGCGTCGGCGCCCCACAGTTCCTTGCCGGTGAAGACGACCGCGTAGAGCCATTGCGGGCTCTCGTTGTGCACGTCGAGCGCGGCGGTATCGGGGTAGACGTGGCAGCCGCGGATTGCGTCGACCATGCCCTCCTTGTCGCGGGCATAGCGCGGCAAGCGGGTGTGGGTCACCGGGTTGATGTTCACCGTGCGGACGCGGTCGCCGATCTTGAACCGGGCCGGCGTGCTGGTCGGGCGCTCGAAAAAGCCGCGCATCGGCGGCTTTTGCGCGTCGGCGACGGTCATCTTGCGCGGCAGCGGTTTTGCCGGATGCAGCGAGTGGCCGGCTGCAAGCTCGTCGGCGCCGACGAGCCCGTAGGCGACGACCCGTCGTTCGAGGCCGAGAAACCACCGCTGGTAGTAGGTGGAGGCAAGGTAGGTTTGCGGCGGGATGGATTCGAGCGAGGCGCGGCCGCCATCGATCGACCAGAGCTCGGCGACACCCATCGCGCGCTGCAGGGCGTGGACGCGCCCCTCCCATGGCGCGTGAAAGACCGGCTCGTTCGGCTCTGGCTTGACAGGGCCGAAGCCGTGCATCCCGCCCATGTCGTGGATCGTGTTGCTCATGTGGCTAGCCCTGGGCCTGCGGCTGGGGAAGCCCGGTGCCGATCATGCAATCGCGGGTGATAATCTCGGCAAGCTGGTCCTCGCTCCAATTCTCGGTGCCGGGCGGACGCATCGGCACGACGATGAAGCGCGTCTCCGCGGTCGAATCCCAGATGCGGATTTCGGTGTCGGAAGGCAGAGCCACGCCGAAATCGGCGAGGACGCCCTTGGGATCGATCACCGCGCGCGAGCGGTACGGCGCCGATTTATACCAGACCGGCGGCAGGCCCAGCACTTCCCACGGATAGCAGGAACACAGGGTGCAGACGATGAGGTTATGCGTCGTCTCGGTGTTCTCGACCGCGATCAGATGGCTGCCGACGGGGCTGATGTGGCCGAGCCCATTCGCCGCCTCGGTGGCGTCTTTGAGCAATGCCGCCTTGAAGGCTGGATCGGTCCAGGCGCGGGCGACGATCTGCGCCCCGACCTTCGGGCCGATCTTGGTCTCGTAGTTTTCGACCAGCAGATCGAGCGCCGCAGGATCGACATACCCCTTTTCGGTCAGGATGGTTTCGAGCGCGCGCACCCGCAACTGAATGTCCGACAGCTCGGAATGCCCCTGCTCGGAATGATCGTGCCCTTGGTCGGCATCGTGATCGGCCATCTCCCAATCTCCACCTGATGCATCGGGTCGGCTGAAAAATCGCACAGACGCGGGTGGCCTTTCAATGTTCCGTCGCTCGCGAGCCATGGTTGCGTTGCGGAGCCGCGCGGAGGAACATTCCGGCCGGCGCTGAAGGGAGACCAGGATGCCGATAACGATCCGACCACTCCACCCAGTTTTTGTCGGCGAAGTTTCCGGCATCGACTGCACGAGGCCTCTTGCGTTCAATGAGATCGCCGCGGTCGACGCCGGCATGGACCGCTATGCAGTGCTCGTGTTCCGTGACCAGGACCTGACCGATGTGCAGCAGATCGCCTTTACCCGGCAATTCGGCGAGCTCGAGAACTATCGGTCGCCGGGCCATATCCGCCGAGCCGTGGAGCAACGGCTCGGCCCGGGCATCGCCGATTTCTCAAACCTCGACAAGGACGGGAACATCATCTCGGCCGAGGAGCGGGTCTGGTTCTTCAAGCTCGGCGACCGGTTGTGGCATTCGGATAGTTCGTTCCGGGCGATCCCGGCGAAATACTCACTGCTGTCGGGGCGGGTGTTGCCGTCGTGGGGCGGAAACACCGAATTTGCCGACATGCGCGCCGCCTACGACGCGCTCGACGACCGCACCAAGGCGGAGATCGAGCCGCTCGTCTGCCTGCATTCGCTGATGTATTCGCGCGCGGCGATCGGCTTCACCGACCTTAGCGAGGCCGAGATCGAGGCATTCCGCCCGGTGCGCCAACGGCTCGTCCGCACCCATCCCGTGACCAGGCGCAAATCGCTCTTTCTCGCGGCGCATGCCGGGGCCATCGAGGGATGGCCGATGCCCGAGGCACAAATGTACCTGCGCGACCTCACCGAGCACGCGACGCAGCGCGAGTTCGTTTATTCCCACCGCTGGCGTCTGCACGACCTGGTGATCTGGGACAACCGCCAGACAATGCACCGCGCCCGCCGCTTCGACGACCGCAACGAGGTGCGCGACGTGCGCCGCACCACCCTGGCCGGCGACGTCATCACGATCGAGCAGCTTTAGCGGCTCTTGCCGAGAGGTGGCGCAGGAGAGGTGAGGGCGCTCTACCCGTTGACCTGGCGCATCAGCCCGGCCCATTTGTCGAGGATCGGCAGGATCTGGTCGGCCTTTTCCGACATGACGCTGGTGCTGACCCGCTCAATGCCGAGGTCGCGAAGACGCTTCAGCTTGTCGGCGTCCATCGGCGCGCCGCCGAGGCTGATCGGCAGCGGCTTGCGGCCGGCGTCGGCGACCATCTTGTTGAATTTCGGGATGTAATCCTCCGGGTCGCCGCTGTTGGCGTTGGGGAACCAGCCGTCGCCGTAGCGCACCGCGCGCCGCGCCGCCCACGGGAAGGCGCCGCCGAGGATGATCGGCGGGTGGGGCTTTTGCACCGGCTTCGGCCAGGTCATCATCGGGGTGACGTTGACGGTCTCGCCGTGATACTCGGCGGTGCTCTTGGTCCAGATTTCCTTCATCGCCTCCATCTGCTCGCGCATGTGCAGCATGCGGGTGGCGAATGGGGTGCCGTGGCTCTCGATCTCCTCGGCGTTCCAGCCGCCGCCGATGCCAAAGACGACGCGGCCGTTCGAGGTTTGGTCGAGCGAGGCGACCGATTTTGCGGTCTGGATCGTGTCGCGCTGGATCACCAGGCAGATGCCGGTGCCGAGCTTGAGCTTTTTGGTGACGGCGCCGGCGACGGCGAGGGTCACGAACGGGTCCATCACGTCGTAATAGCGCTTGGCAAGCTCACCCCCGCCCGGCGGCGGGGTGACGCGCGGCACCGGGATGTGCGAGTGCTCTGCGACCCACAGGATGCCGAGCCCGCGCTCCTCCATCGCGATCGCCAGCTCGGCCGGCGAAATCGAATAGTCGGTGAAGAAAATCGAGATGCCGAATTCCATGACCGTTCCCCGATGTTGGTATGCGTTGTCACGATCCTAAAATACTTTCCGAGCGGCGGAAATGATTACGGTCCGATCAGTGGCAAAGGGACGTGCGGCTATGCCGGATCAGGCATATGAAATGCTATGGTCGAGAGACGAGAGACGGTAACTGCAGGAAGCGGCAACGTCTTTGCCGATATTGGCTTGCCGGAACCCGAGGAAGATCTTGCCAAAGCACAGCTGGCGAGCTGCATCCGGCAAGTCATCAAGCGGCAACGCCTTACCCAGGTCACGGCGGCCTCCCGCATGGGGATCGATCAGCCAAAGGTGTCCGCAATTCTCAACGGTAGGCTGGCAAATTTTTCCTGCGACCGGCTAATGCGATTGCTGACCGCGCTCGGCCAGGATGTGGAAATTAGAATTAAGGCAAAGCCGCGCAACCGCGCGCATGGGCGGATCCGCGTCACCGCCGAAACGCGGGCGTTTGAGCGTCCGGAACCCGGACCTCGCTGAACTGCGCCCGGGAAAGATCGCCCCGGCTTTCGAGTTGTCCCGCCTCTGCGAGCGCGATGACTCGGGCGTGGAGCACCCAGTCGTCCGTTTGGATGAATTGTCCCTCCCATATTTTACTCAGCGCCTCGCCGACCACTCGCGCGACCTTTCGCCAGTGGTCGACCGCGCACGAGAGCAAGAGGTCGTCAAAGAAGGATAGTGGAGCCGAAACCAAACCGGTCTCGATAAGAACACGGAGAGGCGAATTTTCGTGGCGAAGTCTGTTCCAGATCGCCCCGTAATGCTTCCGTTTCGCTTCGTCGAGCGGCTTCGCCTGATCCCAGAAATGCCCGGCTTCAAGATGGTCGGCTGTCAATTGCGCGAGGCAGTTTGCTCGGTCTCGTCTTTCCGTCCCGTCGGGTCGCCGGTACGTCACCTCCGCTTCCGTGAACTCGATGACATCGTACGGCTCTTTGCCGACACGTCGCACCCATTCCAGAAATCCCGCGTACTCGGATGCCACGCGCATTGATACCCAGACAACGCGGCGTTTCGAAGTCGAGAGAGCGGTGGCCCAAAACTGGTCTAGCGCCTTTATGTGCGAGCTCGAATCATCTATCTGCGAGCTCGGGTCATCAAAATCGATCATTAGTTCGCGACTTGCCCACCCTAGGCGTGCTGCGGGATTTGGCGGATTTATTGGGCCGAACGCGAGGTTATCAGAGAAACATGTGACCCGGTCGTCGTGCCCAGCCTGTTTTAGGGCTTTACGCAGCGATCCGGCGAAGCTGTCGGAGAACACGAAGTGGGAGATGCAGTCGGTCATCCACTATAATACCTGTTAGAGCCTGCTCGCCCGCGTGGCGCTTTAATAGGCGACTTCGTTAGCGAACCCCCCAAGGAGATGATGCCATGAGCCAGGCGCTAAAGGGAATTCGGGTCATCGACATGACGCACAACCAGGCGGGCCCGGCTTGCGCCCAGATGCTGGCGTTTCTCGGCGCCGACGTGATCAAGCTGGAAGAGCCGAAGGCCGGCGATGTGGCGCGCACCGTCCACGCCGACAAGAAGAACAGCGACAGCCTCTTTTTTCTGCTGTTCAACGCCAACAAGCGCAGCCTGACGCTCAACCTCAAGACCGACGAGGGCAAGCGGCTGTTCAAGCAGGTGATCGGCCAGTCCGACGTGCTCTTGGAGAATTTCGGGCCGGGGGCGATGGACCGGCTGGGGCTTGGCTGGGATGTGCTGAAGGAGCTCAACCCGCGGCTGATCTACGCGACGATCAAAGGCTTTGGCAGCTACGGCCCGAACGCGCACTTCAAGAGTTATGAGCCGGTTGCGCAGGCGATGGGCGGGGCGATGAGCGTCACCGGTTTTCCCGACAACCCGCCGACCCTGGTCTTACCGGCGATCGGCGATAGCGGCACCGGCATGCAGATGGCGATCGGCATCCTCGCGGCGCTGCAGCAGCGCCATTCGACCGGACGCGGCCAGCACGTCGAGGTGTCGATGCAGGATGCGGTGGTCAACATCATCCGCGTCAGCCTGCGCGACCATCAACGGGCCGGCAAGCCGATGGAGCGGCATGGCAACCAGCTCGGCCATACCGTGCCGGGAACGACCTATGCCTGCGCGCCTGGCGGGCCGAACGACTACGTCATCGTGCTGGCGCAACCGCAGATGTGGAAGGCGATGACCGCGGCGATGGGCCAGCCCGAGCTTGCCGACGACCCGCGTTTCGCGACGGCCGATGCGCGCTGGGAAAACCGCGCCGAGCTCGACGAGATCGTCGAGACGTGGACACGCAAGCACACCAAGCACGAAGTGATGCGGCTGCTGGCCGACGCCGGGGTGCCGTGCGGCGCCTGCCAGGATACCGGCGAGGTGTTGGCCGACCCGCACCTCAAGGCGCGCGAGATGATCGTCGACATCGACTACCCCACCCGCGGCACCTACCAGACCGTCGGCTGCCCGGTGAAATTGTCCGAGTCGCCAGCGGAGATCACCCGGCCGCCGCTGCTGGGCGAGCATACCGACGAGCTGTTGGCGGCATTGTGCGGGGTCGACCCCGACCAGCTCAAGCGGCTGCACGAAGGCGGCGTCGTATGAGCGGCCGCATCCTATGATCGGGTCCAGGGCGCGGCTCGGCTTTCTGTTGCCGCCGGGCAACCCGACGATCGAGCCCGAGATGATGGCGATGGCGCCGGCTGGCGTGTCGCTGCACTTCCACCGAATGACGGCGCGGGGGAATCCGGGCGCGCTCGATGGGCAGGAACAGCGCAACCGGGAAATGGTCGCGAGCTTGCCCGAAAGCGTCGAGATGCTGGCGCTGGTCAGGCCGGACGTGATCGTCATCGCCCATACCGCGACCAGCTATGACCTCGCGGCGGGAGAGGAGGCCGCCTTGCTGACGCGGCTGGAGCAGGCGGGCGGGGTTCGGGTGACGACCGCCTTTGCCTGCGTCGCCGCGGCGCTGAAGCGGCTCGGCGTGAAGCGGGTGGCGCTCGGGGCGCCGTACTCGGCGGAAGTCACGGCCAAGGGCAAGGCGCACCTCCAAGCCAACGGGTTCAATGTGATGCGGGCCGACAACCTCAAGGGCGTCACCAACATCTACGACGAAACCGCCGAGCGGGCTTATCGCCTGGCGCGGTCGGTCGACACGCCGGACGCAGAGGCGGTGTTTCTCTCGGGCACCGGGATGCCGACCGTGCCGGTGCTGGAAATGCTTGAGGCCGATCTCGGCAAGCCTGTGATCTCAAGCAACGGCGCGATGATGTGGCACGCGCTGCGGCTATGCGGGGTGCGGCAGCCAATCGCCGGCTATGGACGGTTGTTGACGCTCGACTGACCCGCCATATCATCGGCGCAGTAGGTTTAAGGAGCCACTCATGGCGGACGTTGCCGAACTCGACACCGAGCCCAAGACCCTCGAAGCGTCGCTCAACTACTACGTCGATACCGGGGCGAAGCCGATCTCGATCGTCGCCGGGCCGGGCGGGATCGATACCAGGCTGAGCGGCGGCGACAACGAGGCGCACAGGGTGGTGCTGCAAAACGGGCGGCTGATGGCCGACCGTTTCGACATCGAGCGCAACGGCTTTCGCTTTGTCCATCATCCGACCAAGGTCGTCGATTTCTACGACGACGACGAAGTGCGGCGCGTCTACTACCCGGAGATGGGGGCGCTGATACAGCGCGAGGCCGGCGCCAAGCGCGTCGTCGTCTTCGACCATACGCTGCGCACGCAGGATGAGGCGCAGCGCGAGACCCGGCAGATCCGCGATGTGGTCCGCCGGGTGCATAACGACTACACCGAGCTCTCGGCGCAGAAGCGGGTGCGCGACCTGATGGGCGACGAAGCCGAAGAGTTGCTGAAGCACCGCTTCGCGATCATCCAGACCTGGCGGCCGATCCGCCTGCCGGTCGAAAGCTGGCCGCTGGCGATCTGCGACTCACAGACCCTCGATCCGAAAAGCATGGTGGTGACCGAGCGGCGCTATCAGGACCGGGTCGGGCAGACGGCGGCGATCACCTGGGACCCGAACCATCGCTGGTACTGGTTCCCGCATATGCGGCGCGACGAGGCGCTGGTGTTCAAGGTGTTCGATTCGATGACCGACGGACGCTCGCGCTGGACCGCGCATACAGCCTTCGACGACCCGACCTCGCCGCCGAATGCCCGCTTCCGCGAAAGCATCGAGATCAGGACGCTGTCGTTTTTTTAGCGCGGTTCCATTCTGATGGAGTGGTGCAGCTGCCAGCGAGTTGGCGGAAGGCGCTACGCTTTTCCGCCCTACAGCGTGAAGCTAATCCGGTTGCGGCCGGATCAAGTCGATCAGCGGCGCGACGCTGGTTGCGTTATGGAAATCGCGGATCAGCGCCATGCTGGCGTCGATCTGGCTCTGCTTCAGCCCGGAGTGCGGCATAAGGATGAGGTACTTCGCCTCGATGTCGGCCCAGTCGATGCCGAGCAGGGCCGCGCCTTTCGGGGCATAGACGGTATTTGCGACCGAGCGGCCGTCCGTGGTGCGAATGGTTACCGTCGCGCCTTGCCGGTACAGCGAGGCGTCCTCGGTCGGTGGCGGGCCGACCCGAACCTTGTCGATCAGTTGGTGGATCGCCGGATCGGCGATCTTTTCCGGGCTGGCGTGAGTCCAGGAAAACGCTTTGTCGGCGACGCCGGCGGCGGTGAAATAGGCTGGGCTGTGCGCCATGTCGATCAGGTCTTTCGGATGCAGCGGGCCGGATAGCCGGGTGAGGCCCGGCCGCGACACGGTGATGCTTTCGACCTCCTCGGCGCCGATGTTGCCCTCGCGCGCGGCATTGGCGGCGGCCTCGCCGAACGCATGATAGGGATGCCCGCCGGGCACCAGCTTTACTGCCATGTGGGTGAGAATGTCCCAGCTTTCGCCGAGTCCCTCGGTGATGCCGGCGATCTCCTTGCCGCCATAGACCTTGAAAAAACCTGTGGGCCCTTCGAGGACGTCTTCCTCGGCGATAAATCCTTTTTGGGCAGCCAGCGCCGCGTCGATGCCGGCGCGGGTGACGAGCCCGGCATGGTATTCGCGGGCAACGCTGGTATCGGCGGCCTTGACCACCCCACTCGCCGAGGTTGCCGCCAATGCGACGGTCTGCGTCAGCTGGTCGGCGTTCAAGCCCAGTAGCTTTCCGGCGGCGACCGCCGCGGCGAAGATCGCCATCGTCGAGCCGTGATGGCCGCGCTCCCGGAAATCCGGGCTGACCGGCCCGCTGATCCGTCCTGCCGCCTCGTAGCCGCAGACCATCGCGGCCAGCACCTCGCGGCTGCTGGCGCCGGTGCGCTCGGCCAAGGCGAGCGCGGTGGCGGTCAGCGGCGTGCCGCCATGGACGATGGCGCGCAGGTCGCTGTCGTCGGAGGCGGCGGCATCGCTCATCACCGCGTTGACCTGGGCCGCCTCGGCGGCCGGGAGCTTCGGCCCCGCGTCGAACCACAACGACGCTTGCGGCGCGCCGCCGCGTTCGCGAGCCAAGTCGCGGACGATCTGCGCCGAGACGATCTCCTTGCCGTAGGCGGCGCTGGCCAAGGTGCTGGCGATCAACATCGCAGCGTAGTCGGTCGC
>JBBRPG010000017.1:0-35115 GCA_038228485.1 Alphaproteobacteria bacterium | reverse complement strand
TCCAAGCCTACAATTACGCCAGGCGGCTCAAGACCCTCAAAGGCCTCACCCCCTACGAGTTCATCTGCAAAGCCTGGACAAAAGAGTCGGCCAGATTTACCCTCGATCCAACCCATCAAATGCCGGGACTAAACATCTAGGTGATGGGGACCAGGACCAAGGATTATCTCGATACCAGCGATCTTGCCTTCGACGCAGAGATGGCCCGAGATCGTCGTCAGCGTACCGCGCGTGGCGAGCCAGGGCAGGATCGCGTCACGGATGGCGAGCGCCCGTTGAAGCCGGCTCATGCCTCGGCCCTTCCTTTGGGCAAGGAGTTGAACCACGCCTCGGCTGACTGTGCGTCAATTAGGACGCGCTTGCCAAAGTGACGGGTGACAAGCACGCCATCCCGCATCAATTCGTTGCACCGGGTTCGCCCGATGCGGAAGGCTTGGAGGAACTCGGCGATGGTGTAGGCTCGCCGCTCGACGGTAGTGGGGGTGTTGGACACTGGATCGCTCCTGTCAATCGGATGACAGGTGCTCGGGGGTCCTACCGAGCTTGTGCCCTTCACGCCCTAGGGGCTTCGGGGACGGGCGATGTTCCGGCGTCGGTGCCTGTCGTGGGGGCAACCTCGCGGCCTGTGCGCAATATGGCCCCTGCCCCGTCCTTTGTAAAGGTGCGCCATTGTTCACAGTAGCTTGGCCCGGCCGGGTTGCCCCTCACTTGTATGCAGGATCGCCAGATTAGCCGCTTAATGGGGCGTTTCTGCGGAAAACCCACGCATGGACAATTCATGGGTGCGAAACATCATGCCGCCGAACCCGCCGCCACTCGCCGCCTGCAGCCGTTCGATGACCCGGATCGCGGTCTCGGGCGAACCGACCACCGTGGTCAGCGCCCTGACCCCGTCGCCTATCGGGTCTTCGGACGTACCCGGCACGCGGCCGAGCGTCTCCTCGAAATAGGTGGTGGTCTCGTGGCGCTCACCGGATTTGACCTGGCGCAGCGCCTCCTCGTCCTCCTCGGCGATGTGCATGCCGACGACGATGCGCCAGTCCTTGCGGTTCATCGTGGCGCCGTGCTGGGCGGCAGTGTCCTCGGCGATCTTCCACTGCGAGGCCATCGCCTCGGGGCCGCCCGGCAGCCCGGCGCCGATCGACAGCACGCCGAGCCCGTGCCGGCCGGCCGCGACCATGCCGAACGGGGTGATCGTGCTGGCGACGGCGATGTGGAAGCGCGGGTCGGAATAGGGCGCGAGGTGCAGCTTGGCCTCGCGCATCTCGAACCAGTCGGTCGACATCGTCACCCGCTCCTCGCAGCGCAGCAGCGCGATGATCGCGTCGAGCGACTCCTCCATGCGGCGCCGCAGATGCACCGGCTCGATCCCGAGCATGTACGCGTCCGACGGCAGCGCCCCGGGGCCGCAGCCGAGCATCACCCGGCCGCGGCTCATGTGGTCGAGCTGGACAAAACGCTGCGCCACCAGGAACGGGTGGTGGTAGGGCAGGCTCGTCACCCCCGAGCCGAGCCTGATGTTGCGCGTGCGCTCGATCGCCTGGGCAATCGCCAGCTCGGGCGAGGCGATGACCTCCCAGCCGGCCGAGTGATGCTCGCCGATCCAGGCCTCGTCGTAGCCGAGCCAGTCGAGCCACTCGATCAGCTCGAGGTCGCGCGCCATCGCCAGGGTCGGGTTCTCGCCAAGCCGGTGGAACGGCGCGAGAAAGATGCCGAATTTCATGCCGCGCTGCGCCATGGATGCTGCCTCCAACGATCAAGCTCCGCAGCCTACCGCAAATCCTTGGCTCAGCCAGCGCCCTCCGCCTATGTTGACTGCCGTTCGAATTTCAGGAGGAAACCATGATCCATGTGCTCGCGATCATCACCACCAAGCCCGGCAAGCGCGACGAGGTGCTGGCGGCGTTCCGCGCCAACATGCCGGCGGTCCATGCCGAGGCCGGCTGCATCGAATACGGCGCGGTGATCGACGCCGAAGGCGGCGGCGCCAAATTCGGCCCCGACACCTTTGTCGTCGTCGAGAAATGGGAAAGCCCCGACCATCTCAAGGCCCACGCCGCCTCGCCGCACATGGCGGCCTACGGGGCGAAAACCCGCGACCTGCTCGCCAACCGCGAAATCCACGTCTGCCAGCCGGCAACGTAAGAAATAACGCTTCGACGCAAAGGCGGCTGAGGATACGCAGGCCGCGAAGGCGCGCCCTGATATTACGGCGCGCAGCGTCAATAACCCTTCCGTGCCTCCGTGGTTGTTCTTTTCACCACGGAGGCACGGAGATCACGGAGACGATTTGATGGGCGCTACGCGCCTAGGCCCATCGCGACCTTCGCGTATCCTTACCGCCCATTGCGGTGAGGCGCTTTTTCTCGCCGCGTCACCGCCTCATTGTCATTATCGTATGTGCAGCATCGCTTGCCGGGGAAGTCGCGGTCGATCGGGCGTTTGGCGATAAGCCGATCTCGCTCCACCCTGCCTCGACCGCGATCCGCGGCCTAGCCTGCCGGACGCGAGGCCGCTGTCAAGGATGCTTGGCCGGGAAAAAACCTGAGCATCGCGAAGATCATTGCAACCTGAGCGAACGCCACCCCAACGACCCATTTGATCGTGTCCGAGCGAGCTTGCTCGATTTTGGTTTCGAGCCGGGCCTCGACGGTTGCAAGTTCGGCGGCGCCGCGGCCAAGCCAGACGCGAGGTCGGCCTTTGTCGCCATCTGGTCATCGAAATATTCAGCCAGCGCTTCGACCTGTTGCTCGTTTAAACCCGGCGCGCTGAAGTTTGAGGATACCGGCGGCGGCCATTAGGGTGAGACTTCCTTGGCAAGGCGATGGAAAGATCGTTCCATCGTCTAAGCGTGTCAATTCATCCAATATGCAAAACCGCCTTGCCGGTGAAGTCGCGGTCGATCAGGCGCTGGGCGACCGCCCCGACCTCGTTCCACCCGGCCTCGACCGCGATTTGCGGCTTGAGGCGGCCGGCGGCGATCTCGCCGGCGAGGAGCGCGAGGCCGATGCCGGCGCGCTCGACGCTCATCAGCTCGTGGAACAGGGTGAGGCCGTAGAGCCGCGCGCCGCCGGTGCCGAAGAAATCGCGGCTCTCGAAGGTGGCGGTGGGCCCCTCGGAGACTCCGAGCGTCACGCACACCCCGTTCGGCGCCTGCATCGCCAGCGCCGCCGACAGCGCCGATCCGCCCACTGAATCGACGATCAGCCAATAGGGCCCCTGCCCTTTCGCGGCCGACAACTCGCGGCCGACCACCACCCGGCCACCGGTCCATTCGGCGACCTGAGCCCGCTGGTCTTCCCGCCGCACATGACCCCAGACCAGAGCCCCCGCCGCCTGAGCCAGCTGGCAGGCGAAATGCCCGACCCCGCCCGAGGCGCCGTCAACCAGCACCTTGCGGCCCAGCAGCAACCCGCCCTGGCGCAGCGCGTGCAACGCGGTGAGCCCGGCGACCGGCAGGGTCGAGGCCTGCGCGTCGCTGACCGCGTCGGGCAGCGCCGCGACCGCATGGCTGCGGCAATTGACCCGCTCGGCCCAGGCGCCGTTCGGCAGCAGCCCGACCACCCGGGCGCCGGCTTTGGGGCCGCTGCCGTCGGCGGCCTCGCGCTCGATCACGCCGGCGAAATCCCAGCCCGGCCGCCAACCCGGCTCGGCCACCTGAATCGCCCGCCTTGTCTCGCCACGGTTGAGCGAGATCGCGGTCACCTTGACGACGACCTCGTCGCGGTCGGGGTCACGCAGCTCGACCGGCTTGATCGCGAGCCGCCCCGGCGCTGAAGGGTCGACGACGACGGCGCGGATGGTTTGGGGCATGGTGATCAATCTCCGGGGTTCGAGTCACCCGCGATTCAAATTGACCTTGTGCCGCAACGCAAGCCAGCGCGGATGAGCTGTTGCTGCAACGATGGGTATCGCGTCGCTCAACCCATCCTACAAGGCTGAGCAAATGCCGTAGGATGGGTTGAGTGCAACGAAACCCATCAAGGAGCCATTGCCGTGGCACGGCGCGACATCGCGATCTTCGATCTGGGAGGCGTGCTGCTCGACTGGAACCCGCGGCACCTCTACCGCAAGCTGTTCCCTGGCGACGAAGCCGGGATGGAACAGTTCCTGGCGACGGTGTGCACCAATGACTGGAACCGCGGTCAGGACGCCGGCCGGCCGTGCGCCGAAGCAGTCCGGCTGCTGACCGCCGAGCATCCCGGAAAGGCCGAGCTCATCGCCGCCTACTACGGCCGGTTCGACGAGATGATCGCGGGCCCGATCGAGGGCGCCGTCGCCATCTTGGCCGAGCTGCGCGCCCGCGACACGCCGCTCTACTTCCTCAGCAACTATTCCGCCGAAACCTACCCGGCAGCGCTGAAGCGCTTCGAGTTTCTGGCGTGGTTCGACGGCGGCATCGTTTCCGGCGATGTCGGCGCGCTCAAGCCCCAACCCGAGATTTATGCGCTGCTGCTCGACCGCTTCGCGATTGACCCGCACCGCGCCGTCTTTATCGACGACGTCGCTGCGAATGCCGAGGGCGCCCGTCCCTCCGGCATTCACGGCATCCAGTTTCGCGACCCCGGAGCGCTGCGCGCCGAGCTCGCTGAATTGGGCTTTCTGTCGTGACCCCTAAATCCGCTCGTACTTCACAACCCGCCGGATACGGCCCCATTCGCCGGGCTGGACGGCGTAGATGCTGCGCTGCGAGTCGCACCAGATGCCGTGGGTCGATTTATGGATTTCGCCGCCCCAGGTCGCCAGACGCTCGCCGTCGAGGGTGAGGATGCTGATCATCCCGGCGTTGTGCTCGGGGACGTAGACGATGTCGTCCGCGTCGACGTAGAAGAACGCGACGCCGATCAGCTTGGTCGGCCAGATCGACAGCAGCTTGCCGTCCTGGTCGAACACCTGCACCCGGTCGTTCTCGCGGTCGGCGACCAGGAGCCGGCCATTTCTGTCGATCCACAGCCCGTGCGGCAGGTTGAACTGGCCCGGCCCGTTGCCCGGCTCGCCCCAGGATTTGACTAATTGCAAATCGGGCGAGAATTTGTGCACGCGGGCGTTGCCGTAGCCGTCGGACATGAAATACGAGCCGTCCGGCGCGACGATGATGTCGGTCGGCAGGTTGAACGGGCCGCCGCCATGGGTGACCTTTTTCCACGCGGTCGAGCTGTAGTCGTCGTTGGGCACGCCGGTGTCGGAGCGGGCGTCGCGCACGCCGATGGTCTGCAGCAGCTTGCCGTCGGTGGTGAACTTGAAGAACTGGCCGTAATGCTCGTCGGTGAGCCAGACATTGTCGTCCTTGTCGATGCGGATGGCGTGCGGAAACTGGAACATCCCGGCGCCCCACGAGCCGACGAACTTGCCGTCGCGATCGAAGATCACGATCGGATGCTCGATGTTGCGGTTGAAGCAGAACACCCGGTCCTGCGAGTCGACCGCGACCGCGCAGGCCCTGACCTCGACACTATCGGGGGCACGCTGCCATTCCGTATTGGGCTTGTATCGGTACTTGCCGCTGCCGACGATCGCGTCCATTTCCGCGCCCCTTCCCTCAGTGCCGCTTGGTATGGGGTCAGTATAGCAAGGCAGTGGGAGCAATGCGCCGGGTTCGATCGCCGCCGAAGCGATCGCCCGCCGCGCGGCGCGGCGAGATGCTAGGATCGCCCGGCCCAATCTCAACCACCCGATCTCAAACCAAAGGAGCCACCCGATGCCGGACGGCGGTTCGCGCGATACCGACCTCGACAGGGCCGACCTCGACATGCTGGAGAAATTGAACCGCGACTACATCAGCTCGGTGCAAAACGGCGATGTGCGCCGGTTCGACGAAATCTTGGCGGCTGAGTTCTACTGCTCGAACCCGGACGCCTCGCTGGTCGACCGCGCCGGGTTCCTCAAGCAGACGGCGCAGCCGGTGACGATCTCCGGTCTCGAAGCGCGCGACGTGAAAATCAGGCTCCTCGGCGACGTCGCGATCATCCATGCCCGCACCGCCTATACCACCGCCGACGGGCAGGCGAAGTCGGGGCGCTATACCGATGTCTGGGCGCGCCAGAACGGGAATTGGCTGGCGGTGTCGGCGCACATCACCCGCGGCTGAGCCTCGAAGCCTGCCCGCGCGCCGACCACTCAACGCCCGAGCCGGATCGCGACGGACATTGCCGGCGCTTCCCTTGAGTCCGGGCGGGCGGTAGAGTCGCACTGCCTGTTTTGGGGGCCGCCTATTTTGAAAGGCCGGTGGTGACGCCGAGCGATCCCAGCACACTCGACCCGACGGATTCGAGAGACAGCGCCGCGCCGGGCGAGCCGGCGAGCGCGGGCGCGGCACCCGAAGGCGCGGCGGCGGAGCCGGGCGCCGAGACCGGCGCGCCGGGCCGGCTGCGGCCGCGCCGCCGCCGACGCCGCCCCCGCGGTTTGCGTCCGGCCGAGACGGCGGCTGCAGGCGGCGAAGGAGCTTCACCGGAAGCTGGCGCGTCCTCCGAGGCTGCGGGGGAACCGCCGGGCCAAGCCGCCGCCGACCACGCCGCCGGACCGAATACGCTGCGGCTGCGCCATCGCCCGCCCCGCCGGCGGCGCGGCCCGCGTCCGCTGGCGACGGCTGCCGCCGAAGCAGGCGGAGAGGCAACCGAAGCCGGCGCCGTAACGGCGCCCGCGGCGCCGCGCTTGGGGCCCGACGGCCAACCTTTGCCGCCGCGTCCGCGGCGCCGGCGTCGACGGCGTCCGCCGCAGCTCGGCGGCGCCGCAGAGGGTGCGGCGAGCGGCGCCGCGGCATCTCCCGAAGGCGCCACCGCCGCCGATCCTAGCCAGCGTCCGCCACGGCGACGCAACCGCCGTCCCCGCCCGGCCGCCGCCGGCGCACCCGATCAGGCAGCCGGTGGCGCGGGCGAGCGACGGCCCGGCGGCGGACGCGGGCCACGCGAACAGCGCGCCGACGGGCAAGACCGCGGCCCGCGGCGCGACGGTCAGCGTCGAGATGGCCCAAGGCGCGATGGCCCGGGCCGCGATGGCCCCAGAAGCGATGGTCCAAGGCGCGAGGGCCGGCCGGGGCGACGCGATGGACGCGGAGGCCGCCCGGGGGACCGCGGCGAGCCGAGGCGGATCGAACGCAAGCTCTATACGCTCGATGCGGTGGTCGACCGCGGCTTCGAGGATGTCGAGGAGGAGGCCGGCTCACGCCGGGTGCACTGGACGATCGTCAAGCGCACCGTCGCCGATCAGGTCAGCCGCAAGCCGATGTCGCAGAGCTATGTGCTGCAGCGCGACGGGGCGGACAGCGAGTTTCCCACGCTCGGCGCGGCGCGGGACGCGGTCAACAAAAAGATCGTGCATCCCGAGAAGCTGACCCTGTCCAAGGCCGAGCACGCGGCGGCAAAGAAATCGTAGCGGCAAACCAACTGTCTGGCGTCCAATTGCCTGACCCTCATCGGTTACCCGCCCATTTGCGGCGGCTCGAAGCCGAGGCGATCGGCATCCTGCGCGAGGTCGCGGCCGAGTTCCGCAACCCGGTGCTGATGTATTCGATCGGCAAGGATTCGAGCGTCTTGCTGCACCTGGCGTTAAAGGCGTTCCACCCGGCAAAGCCGCCTTTCCCGGTGCTGCACATCGACACCACCTGGAAATTCCGCGAGATGATCGCGTTCCGCGATGCGACCGCGGCGCGGCTCGGGCTCGCGCTTATCGTGCACACCAACCAGGAAGGGCTGGAGCGCGGCATCGGCCCGGTCGCGTCGGGCTCGTCGCTGCACACCCAGGTGATGAAGACCGAGGCGCTGAAGCAGGCGCTCGACAAACGCGGTTTCGACGCGGCGATCGGCGGCGCCCGCCGCGACGAGGAGAAAAGCCGGGCCAAGGAGCGCATCTTCTCGTTCCGCGGCGAGGGTCATGTCTGGGACCCGCGCCGCCAGCGCCCGGAGCTGTGGCACCTCTTCAATACCCGGCTGCGCCCCGGCGAGTCGATGCCGGTGTTCCCGCTGTCGAATTGGACCGAGCTCGACATCTGGCAATACATCGCCGCCGAGGGTATCGACATCGTGCCGCTCTACTTCGCCAAGGAGCGGCCGGTGGTGCGGCGCGGCGAGGCGTGGATCATGGTCGATGACGACCGCCTGCCGCTCGTTGCCGGCGAGAAGCCGGAGATGCGCCAGGTGCGGTTCCGCACGCTCGGCTGCTATCCGTTGACCGGCGCGATCGAGTCGGCGGCGGCGACCCCAGCCGAGATCGTCGCCGAGCTGCAGCAGGCGCGGCAATCCGAGCGGCAGGGACGGCTGATCGACGGCGACGAGGAAGCCTCGATGGAGCGCAAGAAGCGCGAGGGCTATTTCTGATGGCCGCTATGGTGGAAACCATCGCGCCCGGCGCGCCCGCGCCGGAAAAGACGCTGCTGCGCTTCCTCACCTGCGGCTCGGTCGACGACGGCAAGTCGACCTTGATCGGCCGGCTGCTCTACGACGCCAACGCGATCCTCACCGACCAGCTGGCGACGTTGGAGCGCGAGTCGAAGCGGTTCGGCACCACCGGCGACGACATCGACCTGGCGCTGCTGCTCGACGGGCTCGAAGACGAGCGCCAGCAAGGCATCACCATCGACGTCGCCTACCGGTTTTTCGCGACCCAGCGGCGCTCGTTCATCGTCGCCGACACCCCGGAACACGAGCAATACACGCGCAACATGGCGACCGGCGCCTCGACCGCCGACCTCGCGCTGCTGCTGGTCGACGCGCGCAATGGGGTGGTTGCGCAGACCCGGCGGCATTCGCTGATCTGCTCGCTGCTCGGCATTCGCCATGTGGTGATGGCGGTCAACAAGCTCGACCTCGTCGGTTTCGACCGTGCCGTCTTTGACAGGGTGGCCCAGAGCTACCGCGAGTTCGCCGCCGATCTCGGTTTCGCCTCGCTGCAGGCGATCCCGATTTCGGCACGTTTCGGCGACAATGTCGGGGCGAAGTCGCAGCGGATGGACTGGTATAAGGGGCCGGCGCTGCTCGACTACCTCGAAACCGTCGATGTCGAGGATCCCGGCGCGGCGGCCGGGTTCCGCTTTCCGGTGCAATGGGTGAGTCGCCCCGACCTCTACTTTCGCGGCGTCGCCGGCACCGTCGTCGCCGGCACGGTGGCGAAAGGCGACAAGATCGTGGCGATGGGATCGGGCATCGAGTCCGCGATCAAGGAGATCGTCACCTTCGACGGCCCGGTCGAGCGCGCCATAACGGGCGACGCTATCACGCTGACCTTTGCCGAAGACATCGACGTCGGGCGCGGCGACCTGCTGGTCGGCGCCCGCGCGCGCGCCGAGTTCGCCGACCAGTTCGCCGCCCATGTCATCTGGATGAAGGAGGAGCCGCTGGTGCCGGGCCGCTCCTATTGGCTCAAGCTCAGCACCCGCACGGTGCCGGCGACGGTGACCGCGCTGAAGCACCGCATCGAAGTCGACCACGGCGCCCGTGTCGCCGCCCGCATGCTCGGCCTCAACGAGATCGGCTATTGCATCTCTCGACCGCGCAGCCAGTCGCGTTCGACCCGTACAAGGTCAGCCGCGAGACAGGCGGCTTTATCCTGATCGACCGCTTCACCAACGAGACCGCCGGCGCCGGGATGATCGACTTCGCCCTGCGCCGGGCCAGCAACATCCACCGCCAGGCGGAGACCGTCAGCGCCGGCGAGCGCGCCGCGCTCAAGGGCCAGCAGCCCGCGATCGTCTGGTTCACCGGGCTGTCCGGCGCCGGCAAATCGACCATCGCCAATCGGCTGGAGCAGAAGCTGGCGGCGCTGGGCGGGCACACGATGCTGCTCGACGGCGACAATGTCCGCCACGGTCTCAACCGCGACCTCGGCTTCACCGATGCCGACCGGGTCGAGAACATCCGCCGGCTCGGCGAGGTCGCCAAGCTGATGGCCAATGCCGGGCTGGTGGTGATCTGCGCCTTCATCTCCCCGTTCCGCGCCGACCGCCAGATGGCGCGCGAGATTGCCGATCCGTACGACTTTATCGAGGTGTTTATCGACACCCCGCTGGAGGAATGCATGCGGCGCGACCCCAAGGGTCTCTACGCCAAGGCCAAATCCGGCGCGATCCCCAACTTCACGGGCCTCGACTCACCTTATGAAGCGCCGGAAAACCCGGAAATACGGCTCGGCACCGTCGGGCAAGACCCCGAGGCGCTCCCCGACAGCCTGATCGCGACGCTGCGAGAGCGCGGCATTGTCGCCTGAAGCAGGATCCAAGCAAATCCGTGTCGCTGGAGTCATTGGGTTTGCGGCATCTCAAATTTGAGATATAATAAGCAGTGCCTTGGCGGGTCGATATCCTCAATGAAGTGGTTGCGGCGGAGATTGCCGCGCTACCAACTGACATTCAGGCGCGGTTTCTGCGGCTTGCCGAGCGAATCAGTCTCGCCGGGTTGGAAACGCTGCGGGAGCCGCACGTCAAGCACCTTGAGGGTAAGCTTTGGGAAATGCGGTTGACCGGCCGTGACGGCATCGCCCGTGTCCTTTACGTCGGCCGTCGGTCGAAGAGTCGTCGTGGTCCGCGCATTTGCCAAGAAAACGCAGCGGACACCGCGAACCGAGATCGAGTTGGCATTGCGCCGCGCGAGGGAGATTGCATGACCATCCTGTTTGATGAGCTCAAAGCTCGCCTTCTGGCAAATCCGGAGGTCAAGGCCGAGTACGACGCGCTTGCCCCGGAATTCGAGATTTCCGCCGAGCTTGTCCGCGCTCGCCTGCGCGCCGGGTTGTCTCAGTCCGAGCTCGCCGCACGCATGGGAACCAGCCAATCCGCCGTCGCCCGCCTGGAAAGCGGACATACCTTACCGAGCACCAAGACATTGCTGCGTTTCGCCAAAGCTACCGGCAGCAAGGTGCAGGTGCGCTTGTCGGCAGCATAAGGAAGGACGGCCATGTTCAAACGCATCGACCACGTCGAAATCGTCACCGACAAGCTCGAACCGACGGTGCAGTTCTACACCGAGGTGCTGGGCTTTACGGTCGGGGCGCGCGACCGCATCGAGCGGCCGGGCGGCTCCGTCCTCAACATCGTCTATCTCGGCCTTGGCGGCACCACCGTCGAGCTGATGTCGTATGACGGCGTTCCCGTGGCGCCGCAGCCGGAGCTGGAGCATCTCGGCTACCGGATGATCGCGCTCGAAGTCGAGGACATGAAGGAGGCCGTCGCCTATCTGAAGACCAAAGGCGTCGACACGGTCTGGGGCCCGATGTTCCGCGACACCTATGCCCGCGCCGAAATCTGCGACCCCAACGGCTACCGCATCGAGCTGCGCCACTGGTTCTAACGCTCCTACCCCACGCGCTCGCGGCTTGTTGCCGCAAACCGGGCGTGCGATGCTGGGCTATTCAACGAATTTGCGGGAGGGATTCATGGCAAACTACATGCTGGTCAGCTTCAAGACCTGCCCCTGGGTGCAGCGCTCGGCGATCATCCTGCGCGAAAAGAACAGCCCGTTCGAGTTCCGCCACATCGAGAGCGACAACCGGCCCGACTGGTTCCTGGCGATTTCGCCACACAAAAAGGTGCCGGTGCTGCGCATCGACGACAAGGAGACCTTGTTCGAGTCGAACGCGATCAACGAATACCTCGACGAGATGGTCAGCCCGCAGCTGCACCCCAAGGACCCGATCCAGAAAGCGATCAACCGCGCCTGGACCGATTATGTCCCGACCTTCGCGTCGTCGGTGACCGGTTGCGCCTATGCCGCCAACCAGGCCGATTACGAGAAAGCGTTGGCCAAGATCCCCGAGGCGTTCGAGCGGATCGAAAAGGCGCTGGAGAAGCAGGGCAGCGGCCCGTTTTTCAACGGCAAGGACTATTCGCTGGTCGACGCGGCCTACGCGCCGTTCCTGCAGCGCTATGTCTTCCTCAACCGGATCAAGCCGATCGGCCAGATGGAGAAGTACCCGCGGCTCCAGGCGTGGTGCGACGCGCTGATGGCGCGGCCCTCGACGCACTCGTTCCCGGAAGGTGAATTCGAGGCGATGTACCGCGAAGGGCTGCGCAAGCGCGGCAGCTATCTTTCGCAGTTCGTCGAGCCGGCGCGGCAGGCGGCGGAGTAGGCCACGCCTGGTATAGACCCAAACCGCCTCCCCCCGGTGTCCCGGGGGTCCATGTCTTGGTGAGCTTGATGAAAAGACGTGGGTGGCCGGGTCAAGCCCGGCCAAGGGCTGAGGTTCTATTTCAGTACGACGAAGCCCTGCTTCTCGAAGAGAGGCTTGGCTTTGTCGGACTCTAGATAGGCTACGAACCCCGCCGCATCGGGGTTGCTTGACCCGGCGGTCAGCGCGATCGGATAGATGATCGGCGGATGGGTGTCCGCCGGGAACACGCCGGCGATCCGCACCGCCGGCTCGGCGGCGGCGTCGGTCTGGTAGACGATGCCGAGCGGAGCCTCCTTGCGGGCGACCAGCGCCAGCGCCGCGCGCACGTTCTCGGCTTGTGCGACCTGCGCCGATACCGACGCCCAGACCCCGAGCTTTTCGAGCGCCGCCTTGCCGTATTTGCCGGCCGGCACCGCGGCGGTATCCGCCATCGCCAGCTTGCCGCCGGTGAGCAGCTTGGCGAGGTCGACGCCGGGAGCGATCTTGACCTCGGCCTTGCTGTCCCTCGGCGCGATCAGCACCAGCTCGTTGCCGAGCAGGTTCTTGCGCGTGTCGGGCTTGATCAGGTTCTTCTGCGCCAGATAATCCATCCAGTCGAGGTCGGCCGAGATGAAGGTGTCGGCCGGGGCGCCGCTCTCGATCTGCTTGGCGAGCTGCGAGCTGGCCGCGAGCGAGATGCTGAGCTGCTTGCCGGTGTCCTTGGTGTATTGCGCGTGGATGTCGTCGAGCGCGTTCTTGAGGCTGGCTGCCGCGAACACCAGCACGTCCTTGCTTTGCGCTGCCGCATGGCCGGCCGTCAGCCCCGGGACCAGTCCCAGGGCCACCACCGCCGCAAGGCTAAGCACGCCACGCCTTAACCAAAGCGCCGCTCCGACATAGCGCATCATCGCTTTTCCCGTCGTTATGTTTGTATAGACATAACATCAGTGTATACCGACAGATATAGCGTCAGGCAACGCCCCGCAGGTGAACCTGGGCCTCTTCGATTGCGTTAGCGGAACAGCCGCACCGCACAGGAGAGCCGCATGGCCGCACAGCTTGTCGTCGCCGTTTTCGACTCGTATGGGATCGCCCGGGACGCTCGCAACCGCTGCACACCGAAGGGGTGCCGCACGGCGACGTGTCGCTGAAGGTGCTGCGGGAGGTGGCCCCGCCTCCGCCGTCGCTGGAGCCGACGCTCGAGGCGATGGAGGTCGATCCGCTGGTCTTCGGCAATGTCCGAGAAACCTTTGCCCGGTTCATCACGAACGGCGAGCCCGCGGTGATGGTGCGCGCGCATACCGATGCCGAGGTCGAGTTCGCGGCCGCAACGATGCGGCTCTACGAGCCGGTGGCGATCGAGATCATGGCGCTGCACGCGGCGATATAGGTATTACGCCGCCAGTCCCGAGACCTTGGCAGCGAGCTGAAGGTCCTCGACGAACTGCCGGTATTCGCGTTGCTTGTCCGCCTCGTCGCGCAGGCGCAGCAGTAGCGAGGGGTGGATCGTCACCAGGATCTGCGCGCCGTCGATGACGGTGAGAAGCCGGCCGCGATTGGCGGCGATGGGCGTCGGATGCCCGAGGAGGCTGCGCGCCGCGGTCGCGCCCAGGCCCAGGATCGCCGCCGGCCTGACCAGCGAGCGCTCGATATCGAGCCACCAGCGGCAGGCCTCGATCTCGCCGGCATCCGGACGCTTGTGCAGCCGCCGCTTGCCGCGCCATTCGTATTTGAAATGCTTGACCGCGTTGGTGACGTAAGTCTTGTCGCGAGGAACGCCGGCTTCGGCGAGCGCCCGGTCGAGGATGCGCCCGGCGGGGCCGACAAACGGCTTGCCGGCGAGGTCTTCGCGGTCGCCCGGCTGCTCGCCCACCAGCATCAGCACCGCATGAGACGCGCCCTCGCCCGGCACGGCCTGCGTCGCGCCTTTGTAAAGCTCGCAGCGGCGGCACCTGGCCTCTTCGCGGCGGAGCGCGGCGAGCGTCTTCACCGCCGGGCGTTGCTCAAGGGCGGTCGGCAGCTCGTTCAATGGGCCCCTCGCCGCCCGCCGCTAATGCCAGTAGTGCCATGCCAGCAGAAGGCCAAGCACTACTGCGGCGCCCAGCCCGGCAAAGATCACCCGCTCCCACCACTTTCGCCACACGATGCCGCCGCCGCGCATGTCGTCGGCGGCGCTATCGGTCGACGGGCTGTCGCGCATGTACCGCATTCGCCGCAGGTTGGGCCGAATGATCACCATCGTCTCCGATCAGGCGTTTGCTTCGGCTCGTTCTCGGGAATGAGAGCCTCCGATCAAAGCGCGATCGCCGGCGCGTCGAGCAGCTTTTCGAGCCGGATCGGCAGCTCGCGCACCCTGACCCCGGTCGCGTGATAGACGGCGTTGGCAACCGCGGCGTTGGTGCCGACATTGCCCAGCTCGCCCAGCCCCTTGATGCCGAGGTCGTTGACCAGACGGTCTTCTTCCGGGATCAGGATCACCTCGGCCAACTCGATATCGGCGTTGACCGGGATCAGGTACTCGGCGAGGTCGGTGTTGACGTAGCGGGCGCGGCCGCGGTCCATCTCGGTCGCCTCATGCAACGCCGATGAGACGCCCCAGATTAGGCCGCCCATCAGCTGGCTGCGAGCGGTGGTCGGATTGACGATCGTGCCGGCGGCAAACGCTCCTACCACCCGCGGGCAGCGGATTTCGCGGGTGAGCCGGTGCACCCGCACCTCGACGAACTCTGCGCCGAACGCGAACTGGATGCGGTCTTTTAGCTTGGCGCCGCCGGCCAGCACCGCGTGGCCCTGGTAAAGCTTTTTCAGCGCTTCCGGAGGCACCCCGTGCGGCACGTTCTCGGCATAGGCCTCGATCGCGCCGTTCGACACCCGGGCGACAGCGTCGTCGAGAGGCTCTGCGGTGCCGTCCGGCCCGACCAGCCGCCCGTCGGTCAGCTTCAGCGATGCCGCGTCCTTGCCGGCGAATGCCCCATTTGGCACGGCGACCGCCGCCGCGGCGATCCGCGACCGGATCTGCTCGCAGGCCTTAGCCACGACATTGCAGACGCTCGCGGTGGTATTCGACCCGCCGGCTACCGGCGCCGGCGGCAGGTCGCTGTCGCCGAGCTCGACCGCGATCTTGTCGATGCCGATGCCGAGCCTGTCGGAGGCGGTCAGCGCGATCACCGTATAGGCGCCGTTGCCGATATCGTGCGCCGCCGTCTGAACCTTGACCGCGCCTTGCGGGGTCAAGGTCACGCGCGCGGTCGCGGGGCCGACCTGGGTCGGGTACATTGTCGTCGCACAGCCCCAGCCGACAACCCAATCCCCGTCGCGCATCGATCCGGGCCGCGGGTCGCGCTTGTCCCAACCGAACGACTTAGCGGCGGCGTCGAAGCACGGCATCAGCGAGCGGCTGGTGTAGGGCAGGCCTTTGATCGGCTCTTTGTCGGTATCGTAGCGGCGGCGCAGCTCGACCGGATCGAGGTTGAGCGCAACCGCGAGCTCGTCCATCGCCGATTCCAGCGCGAATAGGTAAGGCACCTCGGGCGGCGAGCGCATAAAGCCCGGCGTATTGCGGTCGGCATGCACCATCGACACTTTCGAGGCGATGTTGGGGCAGGCGTAAAGCCGGGTCGAGGCGTCGGTGCCCGCGACCTTGTAATTGTCCGGACGGCTGGTGACCTCCTCGCCCTCATGGATCAGCGCGACGAGCTTGCCGTCGGGGTCGGCAGCGAGCTGGACGTGATGCCGCGTCTCGGCGCGGTAGGTGGCGATTGTGAAGCCCTGGTCGCGGGTGGCGACGAGCTTGACGGGACGGTTGAGCCGGCGCGCCGCAACCGCGATCAGCGCGGTGCGTTGGGTCAGCGAGCCGCGCGCGCCGAAGGCGCCGCCGATGAACGGCGAGACGACATGGATTTTGTCGGCGTCGACGCCGAGCTGCTCGGCAAGGCCGTGCTTGAGGCCAGTGACGTTCTGGCTCGCTTCCCAGACCGTCAGCTTGCCGTCGGCCCAGGCGCAGCTGGTGGTGAACAGTTCGATCGGGTTGTGGTGCTGGGTCGGCGTCGTGTACTGCGCGTCGACCTTGACCGGCGCGCTGGCGAAGGCGCCGGCCGCGTCACCGACCTCCGGGTCTTCGAAACTGCTCGAAGCATCCTTTGCCGCGACCGTCGTCGCCCCGACGCTGTCAAACCCCGCCGATGGTTGCTCCGCCGCGTAAGTCACCTTCAGCCGATGAGCGGCTTCGCGCGCCGCCTCGAAGGTCTCGGCGAGCACCACCGCGACGATCTGCCCGCCATGCCAGATCTGGTCGGAGCCGAGCGGCATGATCGTCGAGCCGACATAACCGCCGTCGCTGAACAGCTGGGTCTTCTTGACCGCGCCATCGATGTTGCGGTGGGTCAGGATATCGAGCACGCCGGGCACGGCGCGCGCCGCGGTGTCGTCGATGGCGGCGATGCGGCCGCGCGCGATCGCGCTGGTGGCGAGAAAGGCATAGGCCGGGTTGGCGAGCGGCGTATCCGAGGCATAGCGCGCCTCGCCGGTGACCTTGAGGCGGCCGTCGACGCGACTGATCGCGGTGCCGATGCTGGCGGGCTGGAGTCCATCCATCGTCAAATACTCATCTGGGCGGCTTGCATGAGGGCGCGGATGAGCGTCCGCTTGCCGAGCTCGCGCTTGTAGTCGTTGTCGCCTTGCGTCCGCGCCCCGGCGAAAGCGGCTTCGGCAGCGCGCCGGGCACCGGCTTCGTCGAACCGCTTGCCGGCGAGCTCCGTCTCGGCCTCACGCGCCCGCCACGGTTTGGCGGCAACGCCGCCAAGCGCAATTCTCGCCTCGTTCACGACACCGTCGTGGAGGTTGAGCGCGACCGCAGCGGACGCCAGCGCAAATTCGTAGGATTGCCGGTCGCGGATCTTCAGATAAAGCGAGCGCCGGGTCCACGCCGCCAGCGGCAGCAAAAAGCCGAGGATCATCTCGCCGGGCATCAGCGTCGTCTCGATATGCGGGGTGGCGCCCGGCTCGCGGTGCAGCGCCTCCACCGGGATGACGCGGCGGCCGCCGGGGCCGACGACCTCCACCGCAGCGCTTAACGCCACCAGCGCCTGGGCAAAGTCCCCGGGGTAGCTGGCGATGCACTGGCTGCTGGTGCCGAGTATCGCGTGCTTGCGGGTGACCCCATCCATCGCGGCGCAGCCCGAGCCCGGCTCGCGCTTGTTGCAGGCGCCCCAGCTGGGATCGCGGAAATAGGCGCAGCGCGTGCGCTGCAGGACATTGCCGCCCAGCGACGCCATGTTGCGGATTTGCGGGCTTGCCGCGAGCTCGAGCGACTGCGCAACCATCGGGTAGTTCAGCCTGATTTCCGGGTGGTCGCCCACCTGGGCCATCGTCGCGAACGCGCCGAGATAGACGCCGTCGGCCCGCCGCTCGACGCGGGCGTATGCCGGGTCTATGGCCTTGATGTCGACGAGGCGCTCCGGCTGCATCACATCGAGCTTCATCAGATCGAGGATGGTGGTGCCGCCGGCGAGGTATTGTGCCGCCGCCATGGTCGGCGGGACGCTTTCGCCGCCGCCGGCCGCCGCGACCGCCTCGGGGAGATCGCCGGGACGCTGATAGGAGAACGGGCGCATCGCATCAGCTCCGCATGGTGCCTTTGGCTTGATTGATCGCCTCGACGATGTGCGGATAGGCCGCGCATCGGCATAGATTGCCGCTCATGTGCTCGCGGATTTCGGCGTCGCTGCCGGCGTGACCTTCGCCGACGCAGCCGATCGCCGACATGATTTGCCCCGGCGTGCAGTAGCCGCACTGGAACCCGTCGCGGTCGATAAAGGCCTGCTGCATGGGGTGCAGCGTGCCGTCGGGCGCGGCGAGCCCCTCGATCGTCGTCACCGGGCCGCGCACCGCCAACGCCAAAGTCAGGCAGCCGAGCACCCGCGTGCCATCGACCAGCACCGTGCAGGCGCCGCATTGGCCGTGGTCGCAGCCCTTCTTGGCGCCGGTGAGAGCGAGATGCTCGCGCAACGCGTCGAGCAGGGTCGTGCGCGGATCGACCGCCAGCCGCCGAACCTGGCCGTTGACGGTCAGGTCGAAGGAAACCGCGGCGCGCGGGTCGACTGGCTGCTGGGGCGCGGCCACAGTCCGGCTTTGCGCCGCCGCGGCGACCGGGGCCAATGCCATGGTCGACGCCGAGGCGGTGAGCAGCGAGCGCCGGCTGATGCCGCTATTGGTCAGGGCGGCAGCGCTCCTATCGAGCACTTTTATCGTCACGTTGCACCTGTTTCTTGAGCGAGCCCGAGGCCGCAACTGCGTCATCCGGTAAAGGCCAATGCCGGCTGAAGGTTCCGGGGCGGTGCGGCCAATAGGTCAGGAGGCGGGGCGTTGCTGCTTGGCTGTATTGACCCATTGGCCGACCGCCGCGACGATCAGGATCAGCACATTCGTCGCGACGAAGACCCAGCTGTGCAGCAGCAAACTGTAGATGATGAACCCGGTCGACGAGACCAGCTGGCCGATAAACAGCCAACTCGACACGCCCCGTGAGCTGCCTTCTCGCCACTGGGTGTAGACTTGGCGGCTGAGGGTCGCCATCAGGATGACGGCGGCGGCCCACCCGATAATGTCGGCCATCAAATCGCGGTGCTCCGGCGTTGAGAAATTGCGCTGCAATTGCCGGGACGGCGATACCCCGGCAGCAGGCACTTAGATGACTTCGTGACCGACAGTTAACTGTCCGGGGGAACGGGAGACCGTGGTTTTGGTTCCGGCTCAGGCTTCGATGAAGTGGCCAAACGCCGCCAGCGACGGGATCCGGTCGCAGACGATCTTGGTGATCGCCAGCATCGGGGTCGCGAGGATGGCGCCCGGCACGCCCCACATCCAGTACCAGAAGATCAAGGCGATCACGATCAGCACCGGATTGATCGTAAAACGGCGGGCGAGAAGCAGGGGGTGATCGTCTCACCCTCGAGCAAGTGGATGCCGAGATAGAGGCCGGCCGGCAAGAATGCGAGCCATAGCGAGTCAATCTCCAAAAGCCCCGCCAGCAAGAACACGATCACCGCCGCCATCGGCCCGAGGATCGGAACGTAGTTCAACAAAAACGCGAGGGTTCCCCACAACAAAGGATCGCCGAGCCCGCACAACCAGACGACGAGCGCGGTCGCCAACCCAACCCCCAAGTTCATGATGGTGATCGTCAGCAAGTAGGCCGAGATGTCGCGTTCGATCTGCTGCCAGATCTCGACCGCCTGCCGCTTGCTGCGGAACCGCGGCAGGATCTCGACGAGGCGACGCAAAAAGCTGTCGCCGCCGACCAGCAGAAAAAACAACACCAGCACGGTCGTGCCTATCTCGCTGACGAAATAGCGCGTGCCAGAGAGCAGGCGGTCGCCGAGGGCCGAGCCATCCATCGTCACCGGCATCGGGCTGGGTCCGGTCACGTGCGCCAGGGCCTGGACGCGGGCCGCCAGCCGCTGAAAAGCGGCAATCGGCTGGCTCAAAAAGCTCAACCGTTCCTGCAGCTTGGGAATGCCCTCGGGCAGATGCTGGACCCAGGTCGAAACCGGACCAGACAGCACCGTGACGATCCCCGCCAAGACCCCGAACAGCACGACGATCAAGACCAGCGCTGCCAACACGCGTGGGACGCGCAAGCCTTCGAGACCGCGCATCGCCGGCTGGAGCACCAGCATCAGCACAAGCCCGACCACGATAGGGAGTACGAAATCGGACGCGGCATAACAGACCGCCGCGCCGGCAAAAAAGAACAGACCGCCGAGGAAAACAGTCTTGAGGTCCGGTGCGGTCGAGGCGACGACGTCGCCCGACGGCATAGCGAGCGTCTCAACCACCTCCTCCGCCACCGGGTTCTCGAATGGAGCATCGCGGGCCGAGGGGATTTCTCCCTCTGGCATCGCCATCGATTTTGTTTTTACCGGCCCCGCCATGCCCCGTCTCCGCTCTGAGCGTAGACAACAACGACAGAAAACGGCCGACACTCCCGCGTGCTCCAGTTTTTGACCAGGCGGGAGTGATCGTGCGGTATCAGGCGGGAGTGATCGTGCGGTAGAAGCGTTGGCGATGCACACGGCGGCAAGGGCCGCTGTAAGGATTGAGGGTGTGAGATGACCGACCAGGATATCAAAAGCATTACCCGCAACGCGACCGAGCAGGCCAAAGGCATCGCCGACCAGGCTAAGGGCGTCGCCGAGCAAGGCAAGGGTCTTGTCGCCGACACTACCGAAGCCGCCAAAGGCATCGCCAACCGCGGCATCGCGGCGGCGCAAGAGGCCGGCGGAATGGCCCAGGACGTGGCCCGCCAAGCCGCTCAGCAGGCGGGCGCCGCGGCGGAATCCGTGTACAACCAAAGCCTCGAGGCTCGGGAACTGCTGGAGCAGGCGGTCGTGCAGAACCCGCTGTTGTCACTGCTCGTTGCGGGCGCCGTCGGCTACGGCCTGGCCTGTCTTGTTAAGATGAACCGCGAATGAGGAGGCCCCATCGGCGCGGGGCCGAATTTCGCTAGCCCCGCGCCGCAATGACCTGCGACACCGGCGAGCCGGCCGCGCCGCCGGGCGCGACTTATCGCCTGCAGTTCCATAAGCACTTCACCTTTCGCGACGCGCTGGAGCTGGTGCCCTACCTCGCCGAGCTCGGCATCAGCCACATCTACGCCTCGCCGATCATGGAGGCGCGGCCGGGCTCGACCCACGGCTATGACATCGTCAACCACAACCGGCTCAACCCGGAGATCGGCAGCGACGAGGATTTCCACGCCCTGGTAGCGGCGCTGCGCGGGCGCGAGATGGGCCTTATCGTCGACATCGTGCCCAATCACATGGGGGTCGGCGGTCAGGACAATGCCTGGTGGCTCGACGTGCTCGAATGGGGCGAGGTTTCGCCCTACGCAGCCTATTTCGACATCGACTGGGATGCGGCGCGGCCAGATCTCAAAGGGCGTGTGTTGTTGCCTGTGCTGGGTGATCAGTACGGCGCCATCCTCGAAGCCGGCCAGATCGAGCTCAAGTTCGATGCCAGCGAGGGGAGCTTTAGCTTCCACTATTACGAGCACCGCTTTCCGGTGTCGCCGCTCGCCTACCGCACGATCCTCGCCGCGGCCGGGAGCGTGCTGAGCGCTGCCGCGGACGAATTCTCCGCCTTGCAGCGCGGCGAGCGCGGCGCCGCCCGGCCTGCGGCGGTGGCGCTGAAACTGCGGCTGGCGGAACTGGCCAAGCGGCCCGAGATCGCTGCGGCCATCGAGGCCGCGGTGAATAATTGGGCCGGAACGCCCGGCCGCGCCGCCAGCTTTCGCCCGCTTCACCGGCTGCTCGATCAACAAGCGTACCGGGTCGCCTACTGGCGGGTCGCCGCCGACGAGATCAATTACCGCCGCTTCTTCAACATCAACGATCTCGCGGGACTGCGCATCGAGCAGCCCGAGCTGTTCGCCGAAACCCACCGGTTGGCCTTTGCGATGGCCGAGCGCGGCGATATCGACGGGCTGCGCATCGACCATATCGACGGGCTGTTCGATCCCGCCGCCTATGTCACGGCGCTGCGCCGGCGCTGTCCGAACCTCTTCCTCGTCGTCGAAAAGATCCTGGCGCGCTACGAGACCCTGCCGGACTGGCCGGTCGACGGCAGCACCGGTTACGACTTCGCCAATCAGGTACTGGGGCTGTTCGTCGATCCCGATGCGGAGCGGGCGATGACCCGGCTTTACACCCGCCTGACCGGTCGCGCCGGCGATTTCGACGGGATACTGCTCAGCTGCAAGCAGCGCATCATGCGGGTCAACCTGTCGAGCGAGATGAACGTGCTGGCGCGACGGTTTCACCGCTTGTCGATGAGCGAGCGGCGTACCCGCGACTTCACCTTCAACGGGATGCTGGCGGCGATCGAGCAGGTGATCGCCGCGTTCCCGGTCTATCGCACTTATGTGTCCGAACGGGGCGCCGGCGACGAGGACCGCCGCTATATCGATTGGGCAATCGCCGTGGCGAAGAAGCAGTCGCGCGCCATAGATACCAGCATTTTCGATTTCCTGCATCAAGTGCTCACCGGGGCGGTTGCCGGCCATTCGCGACCGGCCGACGTGCGACGCGCGGCGATGCAGTTCCAGCAGGTCACCGGCCCGGTAATGGCGAAGGCGTGCGAGGACACCGCCTTCTACCGTTATTTTCGGCTGCTGGCGCTTAACGAGGTGGGCGGCGATCCCCGCCGCTTCGGGCTGTCGGCGGCGGGGTTCCACCATTCGATGCGCGAGCGGGCGCACCGCTGGCCCCTGGCGATGAGCGCGACCGCGACGCACGATACGAAGCGCGGCGAGGATGCCCGCGTCCGGCTGGCCATGCTGTCGGAGATGCCGCGTCGCTGGGGGCAGTACGTGGCCCGCTGGCTGCGCTTCAACCGGTCGCGGCGCTTCGAAACCGACGGCGAGATCGTGCCCGACCGGAATGTCGAGTATCTATTTTACCAGACGCTGGTCGGCGCCTGGCCGCCCGGACTGGCGGCGGATGACGTCGAAGGAATGAAAGCGCTGGCGGAGCGCATGACCGCCTACATGATTAAGGCGGTGCGGGAAGGCAAAGAAGAGTCGAGCTGGAGCAATCCGAACGCCGACTACGAGGCGGCGCTGGAAAAATTCACTTCGGCGGTTCTCGATGTGTCGCGACCAAACGCGTTTCTTGCCGATTTCTACGGGTTCATCATGCCACTGGCGCGGCTGTCGGCAATCGCGTCGCTGGCGCAGCTCGTGCTGAAACTGACCGCGCCGGGTGTGCCCGACATCTACCAAGGCTGCGAATTGTGGGATTTCAACCTGGTCGATCCCGACAACCGGCGGCCGCCGAATTGGCGGCAGCGGCAGTCGCTCCTCGCTGAGATCGGCGCCGCCGACCCAGCGGCGCTCGCCGGCGATTGGAAGGACGGCCGCGAGAAGCTGTTCACCGTGCATCGGCTGTTAAGCCTGCGGCAGCGGCAGCCGGCATTGTTCGCCCATCTCGACTACGCAGCTCTCCCTGGCGAGGGCGGAGCCGCCGATCATCTCTGCGCCTTTGTCCGGCAACATGAGGGAGCAGCGGTTGCCGTCGCAGTGCCGCGACTGGTCTATCGGCTCCATGCCGGGGGCGAGGTGGCCGAATGGGGCTCAGCGAGCCTGCCGCTACCGCAAGAGCGGCGCTGGCAGGACGTTTTCACCGGCCGCGTCTTTACCGCCGCGCAGGTGCCGGCGGCGGAGCTGTTTGGCAGATTCCCCGTCGCGGTTTTGTTTTCGGAACCCGGCTGAGGGGTCACTTTTCTTGATGGAAATTTCGAATCTGCCGTAACTCACCGCGGAGCGACGGAAGCCGCTCCGCTTTTGTTTGCGCCGATGCGGCGCAGCTCGCCGCGGCCGATGTCGCCATTGAGCTCGGCGCCGATGAGGATGATGTAAGCGGTGACGTAGAGCCAGACCAGCATTACCGCGACCGCACCGAGCGAGCCGTAGGTGCGGTCATACGAGCCGAAGTGGCCGGCATAGAACGAGAACGCCGCCGAGCCGGCAAGCCATAACAGACTGGCGGAGATCGTGCCGACGCGCAGGATGTCCCAGTCCTTGTCATCGCGGCTCGGCGCCCAGCGGTAAAACATGCCCAAACCCAGCAGCGCCAATGCAGCCAGGATCGGCCAGCGAACCAGCGGCAACAGCCAGCGCCACAACTCGGGCACCGGCAGATGCGCCACCGCCGGCGGAACGCCGGCGATCAGCAGGAGCGCCACCAGGCCAAACAGCCCCTGCCCTACTGTCAGCGCTATGGCAAGCCCATAGAAGTGGAAAAAGCCGCGCCGTTCCCGGCCCTCATAAGCGACGGTCAGAGCGTTCATCATCGCCGTGGTCGCGCTGGTCGCGGTCCACACCGCCAGGACCACGCTGACGATGAGACCGAGCCCCAGCTTTTCCGACGGCGCCGTCACCAAAACGTGCAGCTGATCGGCTAGCAGCTTGAGCGCCGCCGCCGGCAGCACGCCGGCGAGCACATCGATGTGCCGCTCAATCGTCAGCGGGTCGGCGACAAGACCGTAGCTCAAGACGACGTCCGACATCGCCGGGAAGATCGACAGCATCGCGTAATAGGCGGCGCCAGCGGCGAGGATCGAGATGTTGTTGCGACCGAGCGCCTTCCAGACGCGGACCAGGCGCCGCCACCACACCCGCCGCCATTGCCGCCCTCCCCCTCCATTAGAGGCGCGGGAGAGAGGTGGATCACAACTGGGGAGGGCCGACATGCTGCGCTAACGCTGCCGCTGACCCTGCGGTTTCACGACATCGCGGAGGAAAAGCAATATGCTAAGCGGCGGTCTTGATCAGGCAGCGCAGCACCTCGGCCACGCTCCACGCCTGAGCGATGCAGCCGCGCGGGGTAAACGGGGCCTCGGCGTCGAAAACCTCGCTGATCGAGCCGACCCCGGCCTCGGTGAGGTGCGGCCCGAAAGCCTGAAGGAAGCCGCGCGCACTCTCGATATCGCCCGGATGCACGCGTACCCAGGCATCGATAAACGGGCCGATCAGCCAAGCCCAGACGGTACCCTGGTGATAAGCGGCGTCGCGGGCGCGCAAGTCGCCAAAATAGCGGGCCTTGTAGTCGGGCTCACCCGGAGCGAGGGAGCGAAGGCCCAGCGGGGTCAGAAGGCGGCTGCGGACGGCTTCGACAACGGGTTCCCAACGCGCCTCGTCGAGGACCGGGTGTTCCAGCGATATCGCGAAAATCTGGTTGGGCCTGAAGGTGGCGTCGTCGCCGTCCTCGCCATCGACGATGTCGTAGAGGTGGGCCTTTTTTTTGTGCCAAAAGCGGCGGTTGAAAGCGGCGCGGGCCCGCGCCGCGTGTCCGGCGATCGCCTCGGCTTCGGGATCGCCGCACTCGCGCAACCAGCCCGCCAGAAGATGCAGGGCGTTGAACCACAGCGCGTTGATCTCGACCGCCTTGCCGCGCCGCGGCGTCACCACCCAATCGCCCACCTTGGCATCCATCCAGGTGAGCTGATAGCCCTCGGCCCCCTGAGTCAGCAGCCCATCCTGCGGGTCGACGCGGATGCCAAAGCGCGTGCCCTCCAGATGATGACGAACGATGTTCTTGAGCACCGGCAGGAGCGCCTGCAAGGTTGCTTTGTCGGCCGAATAGGTCAGGTAGCGGCCGATCGCATGAAAAAACCAAAGTGTCGCATCGGCGGTGTGATAGAGCCCTTGGATCTCGCCCTCGGGGAACATGTTCGGGATCAGTCCGTCGCGCACGTAGTGGGCAAAGGCGCGGAGGATCCACCGGGCCTCGACCGACCGCCCGGTCAGAAGGGTCAGGCCTTCGAGCGAGATCATCGTGTCCCGGCCCCAATCGGTGAACCAATGGTACCCGGCAATGACGGTGCGGATATCGTTGCCGCCGGCGTGCGCCCGCGCGAGGTCGGCCACGCGGCCCACCGGTGTCACCACGAAGGTATCGGCGGCGAGCACCAGTTGCGCCGCCGCCCCGGAGCGGGCGGGTGCGGGAGCCATCTTGAGCAACCGCCGCCGGCGTTCGAGCTCGAACTCGCGAGCCTGGTCCGGTTTGAGCGCCAGCACGCTGTGCCAAGGATCGGTAGCGGCAATCAGCGTCACCGGCGCATCAGCCCGAAGCTCGCAGTTGAAATACCCCGGGCTCCAGGCAGGCCCGCGCGGCTCGTAGCCGCGCTGCTCCTCAGTCTCAAAAAAGAACTCACGCGACGAGCCGCCATCGGCGGTGAAGCTCGCGACTTCGCGGCCCTCGATGACCATCCGCAGCGGCGGCAGATCGGGGCTGGCGGTAATCTCGTAGAGCGGGCCGCGTGCCGTGATCGCATAGGTGTTTTCCAGCGGTAGGTTGACCTGGTCCTCGAGCCGGCGAAAGTGAACCATCGGTCGCAAGCGCAGCCGCACCCCCTCCGCTCCCTCAAGCAGCCGGAACGTCACGTGCACGATGTTGTGTTGCGATGGCATGACGACCGATTTCTCGATCTTCATCCCGCCGATGAGATAGCGCCAACTGGGCAGGCCGGAGCTCAGGGTGAAATCCAGGAAGTGAGGCCGATCGGCCAAGGCAATGACCGATCCATCGGCCGCTTCGAGCTCGGCGACCAGATCGCTGAGGATGACCATGCGGCCGAGCGGCGCCGGCAACGCCGCAATCAGGAACCCGTGATAGCGGCGGGTGATTTCCCCGGCGACCGTCGCCGAGGCGTAGCCGCCAAGCCCGTTCGTCACCAGCCACTCGCGCGGCGTCTCGACGGTCGAGCTGGTATCGGCTGTCAGCCGAATGGTTTCGGCCATATTAAAGCTCTCCAACGGCATTTTCGGGGATTGACCGCAACGCAGTCCCTGGCAAACGCCGCGCAGCGGGTTTCGCTCATTGACGCAGTCATTCCCTCTGGGATCGAACCCTCGCGCGGCGTGTTGATGGAAGCACCATTCTCGCGGCAGGGCCATGGCTAGCAATTCTGACGACAAACCCCTCCCCGCCTCTCTCCCCGGGCCGGCACGGCGACTGCCGGTGGGCGCCGAGGTTCAGCCCGGCGGCGGTGTCCATTTTCGCGTTTGGGCGCCGGCCGCTCATGAGGCGGCGGTCGAAATCGACAGCGGGTCACGATTCGAGTTGACCGCGGAGCCAGCCGGGTACTTTTCCGGCATCGCCGCTGACGCCGGCGCCGGGACGCGCTACTCCTTCCGGCTCGACCAAGGCGAATCGGCGCTGCCGGATCCCGTATCCCGCTATCAGCCCGACGGGCCGCATGGACCTTCCGAGGTCGTCGATCCGGCGGGTTTTCGCTGGACCGACCAGGATTGGCAAGGCGTGCCTCAGGAACGCCTCGTCATCTACGAGATGCATATCGGCACGTTCACCCCGGAAGGAACCTGGACGGCGGCGATACAACACCTGCCGGCCCTGGCCGAAATCGGGATCACCTGCATTGAGATGATGCCGATCGCGGATTTTCCCGGCCGCTTCGGCTGGGGTTACGACGGGGTCAACCTGTTCGCGCCAACCCGGCTTTACGGTGGGCCCGACGATCTGCGCCGTTTCGTCGACCGGGCGCATGCGCTCGGCATCGCGGTTATCCTCGACGTCGTCTACAACCACATCGGGCCGGACGGGAATTATCTGAAATCCTTCGCCCCCGCCTATTTTACCGACCGGTACGCGAACGAATGGGGGGACGCCCTCAATTTCGACGGCGATGACGCCGGCCCGACGCGGGAGTTCTTTATCGCGAATGCCGGCTATTGGGTCGACGAGTATCATTTCGACGGGCTGCGGCTCGACGCGACGCAGCAGATCTTCGACAGCTCCGACGATCATCTGCTGGCGGCCATCGGCCGCCGCGTGCGCGAGGCGGCGGGCGGGCGGATGACCTTCATCGCCGCCGAGAACGAAGGCCAGAAAAGCCGGTTGGTGCGACCGCCGGAACAAGGCGGATACGGCCTCGAGGCGATCTGGAGCGACGATTTCCACCACAGCGCCCTGGTTGCGCTGACCGGACAGCGCGAGGCCTATTACAGCGATTATCACGGTCGGGCGAGCGAGTTCGTCGCCCTGGCCAAGCACGGTTTCCTGTTTCAGGGGCAACGCTCCGGCTGGCAAAAGCAGCCGCGCGGCACGCCGGCTCTGGACATTTCGGGCTCACGCTTCGTGGTGTATCTGCAGAACCACGATCAGATCGCCAATTCGGGCGCGGGCCTGCGCGGGTCCTACCTGTCCAGCCCGGCGTCATGGCGGGCGATGACCGCTTATTTCCTGCTCATGCCCGGCATTCCGCTGCTCTTTCAAGGACAGGAATTTTCTGCGTCGACCCGGTTTTTGTATTTTGCCGACCATAACGAGGAATTGAACCGGGCGGTCAAGACAGGCCGGGCCGAATTTCTCTTGCAGTTTCCCAGCCTGACGCCGCCCGAGGTGCAGGCCCGCTTTGCCGATCCCGGCGATCCCGAGACCTTCCGCCGCTGCATCCTCGACCACGGCGAGCGCGAGCGCAACACAGAGGCAGTGGCGCTGCACCGCGACCTGATTGCCCTGCGCCGCGACGATCCGGTGTTCAACGGCGAATACCGGATCGACGGCGCGACGCTGGGCGACGACGCCTGGATCGTCCGCTACTTCGGCGGGGATCGCGGCGACCGGCTGCTGATCGTCAATCTAGGGCGCGACCAGAGGCTGGACGGGATACCCGAGCCGCTCCTGGCGCCGGTCGAGGGCCGCGGTTGGGAACTGCTCTGGTCGAGCGACACGCCGAGCTATGGCGGGGTCGGCATTCCCGTCCCGCTCGCCGACGGGGTTTGGTACATCGCCGGCCACGCCGCGCTCGTATTGGCCTCGACCGAGCTATGATCCCTTGGCGCCCAGCTTCTTGATCGCCGGCGCCAAGGAACGCGCGCTGCCGCCGTAATCTTCCCACGGATCGCCCTTGGCGTAGAGCGTCGGCACGGTGCGCACGGTATAGGCCTTGGGATCGAGCCCGGCGCGCACTTGCGGCCAGGTCAGCGGCATCGACACGGTCGCGCCGGGGCGGCCGCGCGGCGATAGCGGCGCCACCGCAGTCGACATCCGGTCGTTGCGCAGATAGTCGAGGAAGATGCGGCCACCCCGCTCCTTCTTGGCCATATTGATGAGATAGCGGTCCGGACTGTCCTTGGCCATCTGCGCGCATACGGCGCGGGCGAAAGCCTTGGCCACATCCCACTCGGGACCGCCGCTGCGGGGCGCCTTAAGTTCAGTGACCACGTGCAGGCCCTTGCCGCCGGTGGTCTTGCAGAACGTGACAAGCCCCAGCGCTTCGAGCCGGTCGCGCATCTCGTTCGCCGCCTCGATCACCGCATCGAACCCGAGGTCGGGCGCCGGATCGAGGTCGAACACCAGGCGTCCCGGCACGTCGGGCCGGCCCGGGGCACAGTTCCACGGATGCAGCTCGACCGCGGCATCCTGCGCGACGGCGATTAGCCCTTCCGGGTGGTCGATCTGCAGGTAGGGTTTGCGGTCGCCTGATACCGACACCGCGGTCAACAGCTTTGACGTTCCGCGCCCGAGATGGCGCTGAAACCAGCACTCGCCGGTGATCCCGTCCGGTGCGCGGATGATCGAACACGGCCGGCCGGCGATATGCGGCATGATCCAATCCGCCATCGCGGCCATATATTCGGCGAGGTCGAGCTTGGTGACTGGCCGCCCGTCGCCGCCCTCGGGCCACAGCGCCTTGTCGGGATGGCTGATCGAAACGTCCATCACCACGGCGCGGCCATGCAGCGCCCGGGAGGCGGGTTTTGGCTGGGCTACCGGGGTCGACGCCGGGGCCGGGGTTTCGGCCTCGACCTCCTCGGCCCGCTTGTCGGCGCGCAGCCCCTTGAACGCCGCCTGGCGGATATTGCCGTCGCCGGTCCAGCCGCCGAACTCGATCTCAGCGACCAGCTCCGGCTTGAGCCAATGGACGCCCGGCTCGCGACGGGGCGCGTTGGCGCCGCCGAACGGGCTTTTGTCGGCGGTCGCTGCTTCGAGCCGCGGCATCAGCGCCTTGACCTTTGCCGCGTCGAACCCGGTGCCGACCCGGCCGATATGGACGAGATGGTCGTCGCGGTAAACCCCGACGAGCAGCGAACGAAAGCGACCCGCGGTCGTGCTCCACCCGCCGATGACGACCTCGTGGCCGGGACGGCATTTGGCCTTGGTCCAGGCCTCGCTGCGGCCCGACCGGTAAGGCGCGTCGAGCTGCTTCGACACGATTCCTTCCAGCCCGGACCGGCAGGCGGACTCCACCACCGCGGCGCCGTCCGTCGCGAAATGCTCGACATAGCGCAACCGCGAGCCGCCGCGCTTGCCGTGCAGCAGGTGGGCGAGGCGCTCCTTGCGGGCGGCGAGTTTCTCGCCGCGCAGGTCGGCGCCCTCGGCATGGAGCAGGTCGAAAGCAAAAAAGACTAAGTCGTCGGTCTTCCCTTCCGACAGCGCGGCCTGGAGCGCGGAGAAATCGGGAATGCCGTTCTTGTCGAGCGCGACCACCTCGCCGTCGATCAGCAGCCCTTGCAGCGCATCAGGCAGCGTCTCGGCAGCCTTGACGATAGCGGGGAACTTGCCGCTCCAATCGAGCCCCTTGCGGGTTTTGAGGGTCGCCTGCCCGCCGACGATCCGCAGCTGCATGCGGTAGCCGTCGAACTTGATCTCATGAACCCACCCGGCGCCGGCTGGCGGGCGCTCCACCACGCGGCACAGCTGCGGCGTCACGAAATCGGGCACCGGACCTTTCGGGAGCGGCTCGACGCGCGGCGGAGTGCTGGTTTCCTTGGAATGCCAGACGGCGTCGGGGGCTACCGGCGCCGCCCCGCCCAGCATGAAGGGCTTGGCCCCCTTGCCCTTGCCCGCGGCGATCGCGTCCATCGTACGGCCGGAGGCGACCGAGCGTGCCTCGGCCAGCAGCGCCGCGCCGTCGCCGTCCTGCGCTGCGTCGTCGTGGTGTTTGATGAGCAGCCAGTTGTTGCGCTTGCTGCCGGTGCGGTCGTGCTTCATGCGCACCAGCACCCAGCCGCCGTGCAGCCGCTCGCCGTCGAGGTGGAACTTCAGTTCGCCGGATTGCAGCGCCTGCTGCGGCGAGCCCTTGCCATCGGGCTCCCAATAGCCGCGATCCCACAATTGGACAGTGCCGCCGCCGTACTGGCCCTTGGGGATGGTGCCCTCGAAATCGCCATAGGCGAGCGGATGATCCTCGACCTCGACCGCGAGGCGCTTGTCGTGCGGGTCGAGCGATGGGCCCTTGGTTACCGCCCACGATTTGAAGACGCCGTCGAGCTCGAGGCGGAAATCGTAGTGCAGCCGCGTGGCGTCGTGCTTTTGTACGACAAAGCGCAGCCTGTTCGAGGCCGCGACACTGGATTTGTCGCTCGGCTCGGCGGTTTTGGTGAAGTCCCGCTTGCCGCGATAAGGAGCTAGCTTGGCGTCGCTCACGAGGCCTTCTTCCGCTCCTTGGCCGGCGCGGCGCGTTTGGCCGCCGCGGGAGCCTGCTTAGGCTGCTTCGCCTTGCCGCCTTCGACCGGGAGCAGCATGCTGCCCTGGCGCCGGTCCGGCGCAGCTTTGCCCTTGCGCTCCGTTTTCTTGTCGCCGCCCTCGGCAAGGCTGCGCTTCAATGCCTCCATCAGGTCGATGACCTGAGGCTGCTCGACGGCCCGCTTGCGGGTGATGGATTTGCCCTCGGCCTTGCTGTCGACCAGCTCGCGCAGCGCGTCCTGATAGCGGTCGCGAAAGTCCGCGGGGTCGAACTCACCGGCGCGGCGCTCGATGATCGTCTTGGCGACCGCGACCATGTCGGGGTCGGCCTCGCCGTCGGCCTTGCCAAAATCCGGCTGCCGTACCTCGTCAGCGGCGCGCAGCGTGCGCATCAGCATGCCGCCGCCATGCGGCTCGACCACCACCATCCGTTCGCGGCTCGACAGCACGATGCGGCCGATGCCGATCCGCCCGGTCTCCTCCATCGCCTCGCCGATGACGCGGAAGGTCTCGATCGCAATCTTGCCGTCGGGATAAACGTAGTACGGGGCGTCGAGATAGAGCGGGTCGATCTCGTCGCGCTTGACGAAGCGGTCGAGGTCGATGGTCTGCGATGACTCGATGCGCAGGGCCTGCAGTTCCTCATCGGGGATGACGACGTATTGGTGGCGCTCGTACTCGAAGCCTTTCACGACGTCGGCGCGCTCGACCGGTTCGTCGGTTTCGGAATCGACCAACTGCTGCTTCACCCGGTTGCCGGTTTCGGGGTTGAGCTGATGCAGACGGATGTTCTTCGCCTCGCTGGTTGCCGGGGTCAGGTAGATCGGGCACGACACCAGCGACAAACGTAAAAACCCGTTCCAAGTAGCACGCGGCATGGGCCCACCTCCTGCTCCGTAAACGCCCAATCTAACGAATTGGCGCAAATCGCGCAAAACGCGCATTCCAGACGCGCCGTAGCGTGCTGATCGATCTCACGAGCTAACCCGCCGCCGGGCGATGAAAGAGCCGGCGCAACCGGTTCTTCGCCGCTTCCAGCACGCGCTTGCGCGATGCCGACAAATTCTTGCCGCCGCGGTTGATGTAGAACGTCAGCATCGACATCGCCGAGCGGAAGGGGCCCGATTTGCGGCGATGGCTGCGCTCGGCCGAACGCTTCACCGATTGGGCGATCCGCTTCGGGCTGCGCGATTTGAAGACGTCCTTTTCAAGCGTCATCGCATCGCTGGTCTCGGTCACCTCGGCCGACCACTGGCGGCCCGTTTTAGCCTTGGATTTGCGGGCTGCAGCTCTGCGACGCGTCTGCTTGGCCATGTGCGGTTCTCCTCGCTCCGGTTGAAGGAAAACCGCTCCCGGCTCTCGACGTTCCGCGCGGCGCCTCGCCACAGCCCCCTATGGTTTACGGCTACGCGACGCCCTCAGCGTTTCGGGCCGAGGGCGCCCTCGCTGACCAGCACTTCATGTGCCGCGCGAAAGGCATCGAGCCCGGCCGGGATGCCGCAATAGGCCGTCGCGTGCAGCAATGCGGCCTTGATCTCCTCGACGGTCACGCCGTTGTTGAGCGCGCCTTTCACATGCAGCTTGATCTCGGGCGCGCGGTTGAGCGCGGTCAGCATGGCGAGGTTCATCAGGCTGCGCGTCTTGCGGTCGAGCGTCCCCTCGCCCCACGCCCAGCCCCATGCCCAGGCGGTCGTTGCCCGCTGGAACGACATCATGAAGTCGTCCGCCCGCGCCATCGAGGCGTCGACATATTCCGGGCCCAACACCTCGCGCCGGATCGGCATGCCCTTTTGGAACAGCGCTTCGTCTTCAGCCATCTCTCACCTCTCGAAACCGTGGCGGGCCGACGCCCGCACCTCCGATTGTCGCACAGACCGGCCGGGTGACGAATTTTGAAGTCCAAGCGGGCGATGGGGTCAGCGGTCGCCGGCTTAACGGGAACCGACCCATCGTCAGATTGTCTATGGGAGATAGCCGCGGTACGCGTATATGTTCCGCCGTAACTCTCCGCAAAGACGGCTCAACAACGCTAGCATGTCCGGAACCCGCTTCTATTACCTTCACCCGTTGCTCGCCGGACCGATCGACCGGTGGCCCGATCATCTCGACCGGGTCGCGGCGATGGGGTTCGACGCCGTCATCACCTCGCCTCCTTTCGTTCCAGGGCCGGCCGGCAATTTGTTCCTGAGCGCCGACCACGACCGCCTGGATCCTCGGTTGGGCGGAGGCGATGTGCCGAGTGCCCTTGGGCGGTTGGCGGAGGCGGCAGGCCGCCGCGGCCTGCGTCCGATCCTCGACGTCGTCATCGACCGGGTCGCCGCCGAGGGGCCGCTTGGCAGCGGGGCATCCAACTGGTATCGCGCCGACGCGGACGACAAGCTTCCCGACCCCCGGCGTCCGCCGCGCCAGCGCGGCGTCGCCACCTTGCGCGCCGACGGCGATGTCGGCGGGCTCGCGGAATGGTGGGCGGCGCGAATGGCCGAATGGGCAGACGCCGGCATCACTGGCTTTCGCTGCCTGCGGCCGCACCGCGTGCCGGCACGGTTGTGGCGCGACGTGATCGCGGCCGTCCGACGCCGCCATGCCGACACCGTGTTCCTGGCCTGGACACCGGGCCTCCGGTCGAGCGAGGCGGCGTTGGCGGCCTGCGGCTTCCAGTTGGCCGCATGCTGGTCGCGGGCGTGGGACGCTCCTTCCGGCGAGTTCGACGGCACCCTCGACAGCCTCACTCAAATCGCGCCGCTGATCACGGCGCCGGAGACGCCGTTCGGCCGTCGCCTCGCTGCCGCGCACACCGATTCCGGAGACGCCCGGCGGGCTGCCGATCAAGCCCTCGCCCTAGCGGCGGCTTACGGCGGCGGCTGGCTCATGCCGATGGGTTTCGAATTCGGGGCGCGGCGCGAGATGGACCCGGCCCGCGACCGGCCCGAGGATTTCGCGCGCCTGGTCGCCGAGGCGCCGTTCGACCTGACAACCCAGATCGCCGCGACGAACGCATGCTGCGGCTCGCTGGGGGTGAGGACAATCGGCTCGATGCGGGTGCTGTCCCCGCCCGGCGCACCGGTCGCGGCATTGCTGTTGGCCGGCGCAGGGGGGGAAACCGAAGCGGGGTTGCGGCTCATCCTGGTCAATGAAAGCCTCGACGATTCCGTCAAGGCTCTCGCTGCTCCGCTGCTGACCGCGAGCGGACTCCCCGGTGCGGTGTTTGAGGGCGCCGGCGGCCCGCCGATCGGGCCTGACGGCGCCATCGGCATCGCGCCGGGTGAGGTAAAGGTGCTAAGGGCCGCGGCGATCCCGGCGGTCGTGAGTCCGGCGCCCGAGGTGATGGCGGCTACGACCGCGCCGCGGATCGCGATCGAGGCGGTCAGCCCTGCGGTCGACGACGGCCGCTTTCCGGCCAAGCGGCTGGTCGGTGAAATGGTCGATGTTTCCGCCGACGTGATCTCGGACGGGCACGACCGCCTCGCTGCGGCGCTGTTGTGGCGAGCGGAGGACGAACCGGACTGGCACGAAGCGCCGATGACGCCGGCGGGCAACGACCGTTGGACGGGCCGCTTCCCGCTCGCCCGCCTGGGCCGCCATGTGTTCACCGTGGCCGCCTGGAAAGACCATTTCGGGAACTTCGCCGCAGAACTCGAAGCCAAGCACGCCGCCGGGATCACGGTCGATCTGGAGCTCGAGGAAGGCCGGCTGCTGGTCGCGGAGGGCGCGGCGCAAGCCGATGCCGCGGCCGCGCGTGGCCTCGCTGCATTGGCCAAGAAGCTGCAGAAGGCGGGCGCGGAGGAGCGCAGGCGGTTGCTGCTCGCTCCCGCCACCGCCAGCCTGATGGCGTCGGCGCGAATTCGGCCGCATGCGTTTCGCCACCCCACCAGCTTCCCGGTCGACGCCGAGCGGCGCGCCGCCGGGTTCGCCAGCTGGTACGAGCTGTTTCCGCGCTCGCAAAGCGGCGACGTCAACCGCCACGGCACGTTCGACGACGTGATCGCGCGGCTGCCGGCGATCCGCGAAATGGGCTTCGACGTGCTTTATTTCCCGCCGATCCATCCGATCGGCC
>JBBRPG010000016.1:0-35496 GCA_038228485.1 Alphaproteobacteria bacterium | reverse complement strand
TTCATGACACATAGGTGCGTCTCCGCCATCGAGACGTCCAGCCCAGCAAAATACTCCATGTGCGTTTCTCCTCTTCCAATGATGGAGCCGATCCTATCGGCCTCCGGGGAAGAGCTGCCGCCCATTACCCAATGTTGAAAATCTCAAGGGCGACGCTTTGTTGAAGAATCTGCTCGATCTGCGGGAAGGACTTTGGAAACAGGGGGAGGAGCGGACACCAATAGTCAGCTACGCAACAGAAGAAGAGCTGGCAGAAAGTGGCGATACCGAATCCTGATCATTTATTTGAGCAGGCAGACAAGCTGATCGGAGCAGCAGGGCGTCCTCGCCAAGTCGATCTAAGGCGAGCGATATCGAGCTCTTATTATGGGTTATTCCATGCGATTTTGACCGCCGCAGCAGACGAGGTTGTTGGGTCGACGCTGCGGTCGACGCCAACCTACAGTTTGGTCTATCGCAGCATTGATCATCGAGCGCTACGCTCTCTATGCGCCGAAATTCAAAAGCCGATGCTTCCGCCCAAATACCGGAGGTACGTACCGGACGGTGGCTTTAGCCGCTTTATGCGGGAGTTCGCGGCGAGCGTTGTTGAGTTGCAGGACACACGATACGCCGCCGACTACGACCCGCTAGCCTTCCTGAGACGATCGGATGCCCTCCTTGCTGTCAGGGTGGCCCGTCGTGCGGTGGGGCGCTTCAAACGAGCTCAAGCGAGAAGCCGGAAGGCGTTTTTGGCGTTACTGCTGTTCTCACCGCGATAGTAAGGTGTGGCCGCGACTGAGGAATGAACATGCACATCGAGGTCATCTGCACCGGCGACGAGGTCCTCACCGGCAAGATCGTCAACACCAACTTCAGCTACATCACCCAAAAGCTTGAGGATGTCGGGCTGTCGGTGCGCTGGGGGACAACGGTGGGCGACGAGCGCGACACGCTGCTGGCGGCGTTCCTGCACGCGGGCGAGCGGGCTGACGCGGTCATCGTCAACGGCGGGCTGGGGCCCACGGTCGACGATCTATCGCAGGAGATCGCCGCCCGTGCCGCCGGGGTCGAGCTCGCGCTCAACGAGGAATGGCTGGCGACGATGGAGGCGTTTTTCGCCAAGCGCAGCCGGGTGATGTCGCCGAACAACCGCAAGCAGGCGATGCTGCCGGTCGCGGTGGAAATACTCGACAACCCTATCGGCACCGCCTGCGGCTTCGCGATGGATATCGGCAAGGCGCGGTTCTTTTTTACCCCGGGCGTGCCGCGCGAGCTGCGCCGGATGCTGGAAGAGCAGATCATCCCGCGACTGCTTGCCAAGAGCGGCGCCCAGACTGCGATCCAGCTGAAACGGTTTCATTCCTATGGGCTCGGCGAATCTCATGTCGACCAGATGCTCGGCGGCGTCGAGGAACTGGTGCCGGACGGCAGCGTCAAGCTGGGGTTCCGGGCGCACTATCCGCAGATCGAGACCAAGCTTACCGTGCGCGGCGCCGACCATGGCGATATCGACAGGAAGCTCACGCCGGTCGTGGCCGAGGTGCGGCAGCGGCTCGGCAATTTCATCCTCGCCGAGGACGACGACACGCTTGAAGGCGTGATCCTCAAGGCGCTGCAGCGCGAGGAAGGGTCGCTGGAGATGGTGGAGACCTTCACCGGAGTCCAGATAGCGGCGCGGTTCCTGCCGCAGCCCGGCGCGGAGGAGGTGTTCCGCCGCGGCATCGTCTCCCGCGACCTGGCGGAAATCTACGACGCGGTCGGACTGACGGGTGCCGAGCCGCTGGAGATCACCCGCGAGACCGCCGAGGCCGTCGCCCGTGCGGCGCGGCGCGAAAGCGGCGCAACCCACGCGCTCGCCGTGCTGATCGACCTTGATACCGGCCCTGACCGGATCGATTTCGGCGGGACGATCTGTATCGGCATCGCCACGGCGGATCATATCGAGTCGCGCCGCTCGCGCATTCTCGGCGGGCGCGAATGGGTACGGCTCGGCGCGGTCGAACTGGGGCTCGACTGCCTGCGCCGTTATCTATACGGCCTGCCGGTCAGCGAACGCATCGATTTCGAAAGAACCTGAGTGAGCCAGCTCCGCACCAATGGGGGCGAGGTCACCCTCGTCCACAGCTCCGACTTGCATGTCGATGACGGGCGTATCGCGGCGCAGCATGACGGCGACGGTACCGGCGGGCTGCGCGCGGTGTTGGCTTACGCCAGGTGGGTTGCGGCCGACGCGGTGATTCTCGCCGGCGACACCTTTGATAACCACATGGTCACAGCCGAGACGATCGACCGCGCCGGCAAGCTGCTCGCGGATGCCGGCGTGCCGGTGGTGATCCTGCCGGGCAACCACGATCCAGTGAATGGCGATTCGGTCTATATGCGTGGCGGCTACGCGCAGATCAGCGGTCTGCGCATTCTCGGTATGACCGATGACGGCGCCGTCCAATTTACCGAGCATCAGCTCGAAATCTGGGGCAACGCGCATCGCGATTATCATGACATGGCGCCGCTCAAGGACCCCCGCCCGCGCACGACGCGCTGGCAGGTCTGTGTCGGCCACGGCCATTACGAGCCGCCGGAGACCTGGCACAACCCGTTGCGCCCGTCGTGGCTGATCAGCGACGCCGCGATCGCCGCCACCGCCGCCGATTATGTTGCGCTGGGCCATTGGGATCGGCCGGCGCAGGTCGGCGACGGGACGATTCCTGCCTATTATTCGGGGTCGCCCGAGTGGGCGAAGACAGTCAACCTGGTCCGCTTGACGGCCGCGGGAGAGGTGATCGTCACGCGCGAATCATTGCCCCTCATGGCTGTTAACAGTTCTCCGGACGCTCCTTGACCGCGCAGACGAGCTTGCGATTTACGTGTCGTTTACATTTGGGCCCAAAAAGGCCCTCATTCGGGGCAACATGTGACAGAAATGTCACGGCGGGCAAACCAAAGTCTACCCAACGGGGTATGGGAATTGCTCCTTGAGTTGACCATCTCCGGCAACTCAAGGATACTGCGATGCAGCGGCTTGCGAAACGTGGAGGGGGTAAATGCGTTATTCGATCACCGGGGCAGCGGCGGCTTTACTGGTCGCGTCGATAGCTCCAGCGTTGGCGCAAGCGCCGCCACCGCCACCGATGGCGCCGATGATGACCGGCGTCAATTGGTCGGGCTTCTACCTGGGCGCCAATGGCGGTGGCTCGTGGGGAGACTCCAGCCACTCTTTCAGGCCCGCTGGAACCTCCACCGGCAATTTCAACGTCCACGGTCCGTTTGGCGGCGGCACCGTCGGCTTCAACTGGCAGGTGAATCCCAGCTGGGTGCTCGGCGTCGAGGGCGATATCGACGGTTCCGGCATTGGCGGTAACAAGCTTTGCCCCGCCGTTGTGGTCGGCGGCGCGCTGTGCCGTACCAGCAATAGCTGGGACGGCACCGCCCGGTTGCGCCTCGGCGTGGCCCCGGGCGGCGGCAACCTGCTGTGGTTTGTCACCGGCGGCGCAGCATTCGGCGACGTCAATGCGGCGGTCGACGGGAACGGCAGGATACGGGCCAGCACGACCAATATCGGTTGGACGGCAGGGGCCGGCGCCGAATACATGTTCGCGCCGGGCTGGAGCGGCAAGCTCGAGTACCGCTATACCGATCTGGACAGTGTCAGCTATGGCTGCCCGGCGGGGATATGCGCCACCGCGCAGACGGGGAAGGCCAAATACGACAGCAACAACGCTGTCCTCCTCGGCGTAAACTACCACTTCGGCGCGCCGCCGCCGCCGCCGCCGCCGATGCCGGTTGCGGCTCCGCCTCCGCCGGCCCCGAAGGTGTTCATTGTCTTCTTCGATTGGGACAAAGACACGATCACCCGCGACGGGATGGCGATCATCCAGCAGGCGGCTGCCGCGTATCAGTCGGGCGCCCCGGTGCAGATCCAGGTCACCGGCTATACCGACCGGTCGGGCTCGCCCGGGTACAACCAGCGGCTCTCCGAGCGGCGCGCCAACAACGTCGCCAAGGCGCTGGCAGGCATGGGCGTGCCACGCACCCAGATGGCGGTCAGTGGCCGCGGCGAGAACGACAACCGCGTCCCGACTGCGGACGGTGTGCGCGAGCCGCAAAACCGCCGCGTCGAGATCGTCGCGCCCTAACGGCAAGACCTCTCGCATAATTGACGCTGGTAGGGCGGCCTTCGGGCCGCCCTTTCAGTTATAGTTGATTTCATCCGGCTGGTTTTTCGGGTATCTGGTTCGCCGTGCATGCGGCGAACCTTGTCGTTTGGATGGTTGGGTAGTTGGCAATGTCGGCGGTCGTAAAGCAGTTCCCGGTGCCGGTTTCGGTTGACGCGCTGGTCGCCCAATTCAAATCGCGCCGGGCGCGCATCGGGGTTATCGGGCTCGGCTATGTCGGGCTGCCTCTGGTGCGGGCGGCGGCCGAGCGCGGCTTCGACGCGATCGGTTTCGACATCGACCCGGCCTAGATCGACACCCACAACGGCGGTGGATCCTATATCCGTCATATCCCGGCCGCGGCGATCGCCGGTCTGCGCCAAGCCGGCCGGTTCGAGGCAACCGCGGATTTCTCCCGCGTGGCCGAGGCCGACGCGCTTTTGTTGTGCGTGCCGACGCCCCTGACCAAGCAGCGCGAGCCGGATCTGACCTACGTCGTGCGCACGGCCGAGTCGATTGCCGCGCATCTGCGTCCGGGCCAGCTCGTGGTGCTCGAATCGACGACCTATCCGGGGACAACCCGTGAGGTGGTGCGGCCGATTCTGGAGAAAAGCGGCCTCCGCTGCGGCCTCGATTTCTTTCTCGCCTATTCGCCGGAGCGAGAAGACCCCGGCAGCGAGCATTTCGGCACCAGCAGCATTCCCCGAGTGATCGGCGGCGACGGCGAGGCCGCGCTCCGCCTTGCCCAAGCCCTGTACGAGGAGATCGTCGAACGCACCGTGGCGGTGTCCTCGCTCGATGTCGCCGAGGCGGTCAAGCTCACCGAGAACATCTTCCGTTCGGTCAACATCGCCTTGGTCAACGAGCTGAAAATCGTCTACGAGGCGATGGGTATCGACATTTGGGAAGTGATCGAAGCGGCGAAGACCAAGCCGTTCGGCTACATGCCGTTCTATCCGGGCCCCGGACTTGGCGGCCACTGCATCCCGATCGATCCGTTCTACCTCACCTGGAAAGCGCGCGAGTTCGGCCTTAGCGCCCGCTTCATCGAGCTCGCGGGCGAAGTCAACACGGCGATGCCCGGCCGCGTCGTCGACAAGACGATGGCGGCGCTGAACCAGCGTTCGGGGCGGGCGCTCAGGGGTGCGCGCACGCTGATTATCGGGATTGCCTACAAGAAGAATGTCGACGACATCCGCGAAAGCCCGGCGCTGAAGATCATGGAGTTGCTGGAAAAACACGGCGCCGTCGTCACCTACCACGACCCCTTCTTCCCGGAGATCACGCCGACCCGCGAGCATCCCGGCTTTACCGGGCGCCGTTCAGCCCCGCTCGATGCGGCGCTGCTGGCGCAGACGGATGTCGCGGTGATCTGCACCGACCACGACGCGGTCGACTATCCGCTGCTGGCGCAGCATTGCCCGCTGATCGTCGACACCCGCAACGCTTTCGCCGCACGCGGCATCGCCAGCGACTGGGTGGTCAAGGCATGAGGTTGAGGCGGCTGGCGGCGCGATTGTTCGGCGCCGTCGCTCTCGTTGTGGCCTCGCATCACGCTTTCGCAATCGATTGGTCCAAGGCGCAAACCGTCGAGGTCAAGACCGCCGAATACGCCTTCGAGCCGAAGAGCTTTACCTTCAAGAAGGGCGCCGTCTATCGCCTGCATCTGGTAAATTCGGGCAAGGAATTGCACGAGTTTGCATCGCCCCGATTTTTCAAGGCGATCCGGATGCGCAATCCCAAGGTGCTCAACTCCGACCGCACCGAGATCGATGTACAGCCTGGCAAGAGCGCCGATCTGTTCTTTGTCGCGATGACTCCGGGTTCTTATGAGCTGACTTGTCCCGACCATGACTGGGCCGGGATGATCGGGGACATCACGATCGCGCCCTGATCCCGGCTCGTGTTGCCGGCGTGGCGCCGCCTCCTTATCATCGCCGCCGGGTTTGTGAGGAGGCGATCATGGAAAAGCGGCGCAGCATCGACGTCGCCGGCGCGCGGCACGTCAATCCGATTCCCAGCGCCAGCCGGATCGGCCCGTTCGTCGTCTCGGGCGCGATCTCCGGCGCCGATCCGGCGACCGGCACGGTGCCCGAAGACCTCGACGCGCAGTGCGCCGCGATGTTCGCCAACGTTCGTCGGGTGATCGAGACCGCCGGCGGCACACCCGACGACATTATAAAGATGAATGTCTGGATCACCGACCGGGCGTTGCGGCCGATCATGAACAAGCATTGGGTCGAGATGTTTCCCGACCCGCACTCGCGCCCGGCGCGGCACACCAGCGCCAGCGGCGATTTCACTCCGCCGATGCAGATCCAGTGCGATCTGATGGCCGTGATCAAAGAGTAATTTCAAACCCGCGCTCCCGGCAAAAGCCGGGGCCCATGCTTCAACCGCAGGAGAGGCGGAAAGGTGGGTCCCGGCTTCCGCCGGGAAGCGGTAGTCGATCGGAGTATCCGTCATGAAAATCAAAGATATCCGCACGATCGCCCTTTCGTACAAATGCGAGCCGCCCTACGCCAGCGCCTCGGGGGTGCAGGCCCGGCGCGGCGCCTTGCTCGTCGAGGTCGAGACCGATGACGGCACCGTCGGCATCGGCGAGGCCGGTGTCGGCGGCGGCGTCACCGCGACCTGCATCGAAAAAGACCTGAAGCCGCTGCTGATCGGCGACGACCCGCTGATGATCGAGGGGCTGTGGCAAAAGATGTTCGTGCGCACCCGGCAATACGGGCGGCGCGGCATCGTCATGAACGCGATCAGCGGCATCGACATCGCGCTGTGGGACATCGCCGGCAAGGTCGCCAAGCTGCCGGTTTACAAGCTGCTTGGCGCCTGCCGCGACCGGGTCGAGGCCTATGCCAGCGGCGGGTTCTATCAGGAAAGCAAGGGGATCGACGGCGTCGCCGGCGAGGCCGAGGGCTACCGCGCCCGCGGGTTCAAGGGCATGAAGATGAAGATCGGCCGCAACCCCTCGACCGGCACGCATATCCGCCAAGTCACCGGCCAGGCCGAGTTCTGCGAGGTCGATCCATCCGAGGACATCGCCCGCGTCGCCGCGGTGCGCCAGGCGCTGGGGCCGCAAGCCAAGCTGATGGTCGACGTCAACTGCGCCTGGAGCCCGGCCTTCGCGATCGAGATGGGCCGCGAGATGACGCCCTATAAACTCTTCTGGATCGAAGAGCCGGTAATGACCGACGACATCGACGGCAGCGCCCGCGTCGCCGCCGCGCTCGACACCGCGATCGCCGGTTATGAGACCGAGGTCAGCCTCACCGGTTTCCGCGAGCTGATCACCCGCGGCGCGATCGATATCGTCCAGCCCGACATCGCCTGGACCGGCGGGTTCTCGGAGGGCAAGCGCATCGCCGCCTTCGCCCAGGCGCATCACCGCATGGTCGCGCCGCACGCGTTCGGCAGCGCGGTGCTGCTGATGGCCTCGCTGCACTACGCGGCGTCGATCCCGAACGGGCTGGTGCTGGAGTGGGACCAGAACCCCAACGGGCTGCGCACCGACCTCTTGAAGCACGACTGGAAGCTGGAAAGCGACAGCACCATCAAGCTGCCCGAGCGGCCGGGCCTCGGGATCGAGCTCGACCGCAGCGCGATTGACCGCTACCGGATAACGTAACCCTTTGTTGTCATTCCGGGGCGGCTCACGGAGCCGAACCCGGAACCTATGAACACGGGCTCGCGTGAGTTTGCGTTCGGCGGCGATGCATTGCTGAGACGACTGTGTGCATGGGTTCCGGGTTCCGGCTTCGCCGGCCCCGGAACGACAGTTTGAGAGGTAGCGATGAGGCCGACCCTTTACTCCATCGGCTACGAGAAGGCGCGGCAGGCCGATCTGATCGCGACCCTGGCGGCGGCGGGGGTCAGGACGCTGATCGACGTGCGCGACCGGCCGATCTCGCGGCGGCCGGGGTTCTCGAAGAATTCGCTCGCCGCCGCGCTCGAAGAGGCCGGCATCGACTATGTCGGGCTGAAAGCGCTGGGTACCCCGCCCGAAGGGCGCGAGGCTAACCACAAGCGCGACTGGGAGCGCTTCTGGCGGATCGTCGACGACAAGCTCGCCACCGCCGAGGCCGAGCACGCGCTGCAGCAGGCCGCGGCTATTGCGACGGACAGCCCGAGCTGCCTGTTATGCTACGAGGCCGACTGGCACATCTGCCACCGCAGCCGGGTCGTGGACATCCTCGTTCAGCGGCATGGGTTCACGGTGCATCATCTGGCGGTGAGCGACGGCGGCGCTTGACGGCGGCGCGGCGCGATTTGGCGGCAAGACGGGCTTCGCGCTGTCCGGCGCTTGGCCGGGTCTTGCGGCGTGGCCGTGGCGGCTCGGCGGCGCGACGGATCAGCGCAACCAGTCGTCCGCGGGCGTCTTCGCGATTACGTTCTTGCGAGCGGAAACGCTGGGCGGTGATGACGAGCACCCCCTCGGTGGTGAGCCGGCTGCCGGCCAGGCGTTCGAGCCGCGCCCGCACCGGCTCGGGCAGGGAGGGCGATCCGCGCACGTCGAAGCGCAGCTGCGTCGCGCTCGCCACCTTGTTGACGTTCTGGCCGCCGGGCCCCGAAGCACGGATAAAGGTTTCGGAAATTTCACGCTCGTCGAGCGTCAAATCGGCATTGATCGCGATCATTTTTGGACTCTCGACGACAGGAGGCTAGACTGCACGTGCGAGCCGCCCCGCTATCCGAGAATACCACTTCACGGGGCCGGTTCTCGTGGTGTAAGCCAAGGCAGAGCCTTTCGCCGCCATGGGCGGCAGAAGCACGGCCGCGCATTTTGCAGGAGCGAGCATGCCCAGGGTCAATTACGAAGCGCCGACCAGTGTCGACGAAGCGGTCAAGGTTCTGGCGGGCGCCGCCGGGCTGGCGAAGGTGCTGTCGGGAGGGACCGATCTTCTGGTGCAGCTGCGCAGCGGCCGGCTCAAGCCCGACCTGATCGTCGACACCAAGCGCATTCCGGGCCTCATCGGCATCAAGGAGGAAGGCGACAAGTTCGTCATCGGCGCGGCGACGCCGGGCGCGATGCTGAGCGACCATCAGGCGCTCGAACATGCCTGGCCGGGCATCGTCGAGGGCGCCGACCTGATCGGCTCGACCCAGATCCAGGGCCGCGCTTCGCTCGCCGGCAATCTGTGCAATGCGTCGCCGGCCGCCGACAGCGTGCCGGCGGTGATCGCGGCGCGGGCGACCGTCGTCATCGCGGGCCCCGCCGGGCGGCGCGAAATTCCGGCGGAGGCCGTGTGCACCGGCCCCGGCCGCACCTCGCTCGCCAAGGGCGAGTTCATCGTTGAATTCCACGTTCCCAAGCCCAAAGCGCATCAGTGCGACGCCTATTTGCGTTTTATCCCGCGCACCGAGATGGACATCGCCGTCGTCGGCTGCGGCGTCAACGTGACGCTCGACGCGGGCGGTACCTGTACCGACGCGCGGGTCGTGCTGGGCGCGGTGGCGCCGACCACGGTCATCGTCGAGGATGCGGCCAAGGCGCTGATCGGCCACAAGCTCGACGAAGCCACGCTCGCCGCGCTCGACGCCGCGGCGCAAAAGGCCTGCAAGCCGATCACCGACAAGCGCGGCACGATCGAATACCGCACCAAAATCGCCGGCGTCCTCGCGCGCCGGGTAGCCGCCATCGCATTCGAGCGCGCCGCGGCGCGCTGAGTTAGGAGAAGACCTTATGAGCAAGCATCACGTCACCACCACCATCAACGGCGAGCCGACCGAGTATCTCTGCGAAGCGCAGCAGACGATGCTCGACGTGCTGCGCGACGAACTCGGCCTGACCGGCAGCAAGGAAGGCTGCAGCTCGGGCGATTGCGGCGCCTGCACGATCATCCTCGACGGCAGTATCGTATGCTCGTGCCTGATGCTCGGGGTCGAGGCCGAGGGCCGCACGGTCCAGACCATCGAAGGCATCGCCGATGGCGAGAAGCTGCACCCGGTGCAGCAGAAATTCCTCGAGCACGCGGCCCTGCAGTGCGGCTTCTGCACGCCGGGCCTGATCGTCGCCGCCAAGGCGCTGCTCGACACCACGCTCAACCCGACCGAGGAAGAGGCGCGCTACTGGCTGGCCGGCAATCTCTGCCGCTGCACCGGCTACGACAAGGTGCTGCGCGCCGTCATGGACGCCGCCGCGGAAATGCGCGGGGAGGCCTCTGCATGAGTTATCTCGACAAGGCCAGCCTGAAGGTCGTCGGCAGCCGGCCGATCCGCCCCGATGGGGTGGACAAGGTCACCGGCCGGGCCAATTTCGGCGCGGACATGGCGTTGCCCGGCATGCTGTGGGGCAAGGTCAAGCGCAGCCCGCATGCGCATGCCCGCATCCTCTCGATCAATACCGACAAGGCGATGAAGCTGCCCGGGGTGAAGGCGGTCGTTACCCGCGCCGATTTCCCCGATGTGCCGCCCGACCGGGCCTATATCGGCGAGGCGCCGGCCAATCTGCGCGATATGTCGCGCAACGTCATGGCCGACGGCAAGGTGCTTTACGAGGGCCATGCGCTGGCCGCGGTTGCCGCGACCGATCCGTCGATCGCCGAGGAGGCGGTCGACCTGATCGAGGTCGAGTACGAGGTGCTGCCGCACGTCATCGACGTCGATGAGGCGATGAAGGACGACGCTCCGCTTGTGCAGGACGGTCTGTTCACCGCCGGCGTCGAGCCGAAGCCGACCAAGCCGTCCAACATCGCCAAGCGCGTGCGCTTCACCAAGGGCGATGTCGCTGCCGGGTTCGCCGAGGCGGAAATCGTGGTCGAACGCAAATATACGACCAAGCCCGTGCACCAGGCCTATATCGAGCCGCACGCCTGCGTCGTCTCGGTCGGGGCCGACGCGCAGACGACGATCTGGAGCTCGAGCCAGGGCCAGTTCATGGTGCGCGGCTACACCTCGCGCATCGTCGGCGCCGACATCGCCAGCATCCGCGCGATGCCGGCCGAGATCGGCGGCGGGTTCGGCGGCAAGACGATCGTCTACCTCGAGCCGCTCGCTTACATGCTGTCGAAGAAATCCGGCCGCCCGGTCAAGATGGTGATGAGCCGCGAAGAGGTGTTCCGCGCCAGCGGGCCGACCTCGGGCGCGGCGATGGAGATCAAGCTCGGCGCGATGAAGGACGGCCGCATCGTCGCGGCCCAGGCGATCCTCAAATACCAGGCTGGGGCGTTTCCGGGTTCGCCGGTCAACCAGGGCGCGATGTGCGCTTTCGCCTCGTACGATCTGCCGAATGTCGATGTCATCGGCTACGACGTGCTGAGCAATCGGCCGAAGACTGCCGCCTACCGCGCGCCGGGCTCGCCGATCGCCGCCTATGGCGTCGAAAGCTGCGTCGACGAACTGGCCGGCGAGCTCGGGATCGAGCCGTTGCGGCTCCGCGAGATCAACGCGGCCAAGGAAGGTACCAAGGCCGCGCACGGGCCGACCTGGACCAATATCGGCTACCAGAAGACGCTCGAAGCGGCGCGCGACAGCGCGCATTACAAGACCAAGCTCGGGCCGAACCAAGGCCGCGGCATTGCCTCGGGCTTCTGGTTCAACGCCGGCGGGGATTCGAGCGCGGCTGTGCACATCAATGAAGACGGCACCGTCTCGGTAATGTGCGGCCACCCCGACATCGGCGGCTCGCGCGCGTCGATGGCGCTGATGGTGGCCGAGGTGCTGGGCGTCCCCTACGACCAGGTGCGCCCGGTCATTGGCGACACCTCGGCGATCGGCTTCAGCGCCGTGACGGGCGGTAGCCGCGTCACCTTTGCCGGCGGCACCGCGGTGACCCGGGCGGCCGAGGCCGTCGTCGAGGTGCTGAAGAAACGCGCCGCGACGATCTGGGACATCAGCCCCGAGGCGGTCGAGTGGACGGATGGGAAGGCTGTGCCCGCCGGTGCCAATGCCGGCAGCTTCGAGCCGCTGGACCTGGTGGCGATCGCGGCGAAATCGACCCGCACCGGCGGGCCGATCAGCGCCGAGATCCAGGTCAACGCCCAGGGGCCGGGGCCTGGGTTTGCCACTCATATCTGCGATGTCGAGGTCGACCGCGAGACCGGCCACGTGAAGGTGCTGCGCTACACCGCGATCCAGGATGTCGGCCGCGCGATCCATCCGGCCTATGTCGAGGGGCAGATGCAGGGCGGCGTCGCGCAAGGTGTGGGCTGGGCGCTCAACGAGGAATACATCTACGACAAGGATGGACGCCTCGAGAACGCAGGGTTCCTCGACTATCGTGTGCCGGTCGCATCCGATATGCCGATGATCGACACCATCATGATCGAGGTGCCAAACCCGCGGCATCCGTTCGGGGCGCGCGGAGTCGGCGAGGTGCCGATCGTGCCGCCGATGGCGGCGGTCGCCAACGCGATCGCCGACGCGGTCGGAACCCGCATGCGGGATCTGCCGATGTCGCCGCCGAAGCTAAGGGCGGCGCTCGACGAGCAACAACCCCGCCTCGCCGCCGAGTAAATGCTTATCATTGCGAGGAGCAACGCGACGAAGCAATCTCGATCCAGTAAGCCATTGTCGGCACCAGATTGCTTCGCTGCGCTCGCAATAACGACCGTATAATTCCAGCGATGGAGTAGCAGATGTCGTACCTCGACAAGGAAACCCTCAAGGTCGTCGGCACCCGTCCGATCCGTCCGGACGGCGTCGACAAGGTCATCGGCCGCGCGACGTTCGGCGCCGACGCCACCATGCCCGGAATGCTGTGGGGCAAGGTCAAGCGCAGCCCGCACGCGCACGCGCGGATCGTCAAGATCGACACGTCGAAGGCCGCGGCGCTGCCCGGGGTGCGGGCGATCGTCACCGCCGCCGACTTCCCCGACATCGCCAACGAGGAAGCCTTTGTCGGCGAAGGGCCGATGAATTTCCGCGACCTGTCGCGCAACTGCATGGCGCGCGACAAGGTGCTCTATGACGGGCACGCAGTGGCCGCGGTCGCCGCGAACTCGCCGTCGATCGCCGAGGAGGCGATCGAGCTGATCGAGGTCCAATACGAAGTGCTGCCGCACGTCATCGACGTCGAAGAGGCGATGGCCAATGGCGCGCCGCTGCTGCACGACGACATGTTCACCCAAGGCGTCGAGCCGAAGCCGACCAAGCCTTCGAACGTCGCCAAGAAGATCACGTTCACCAAGGGCGACATCGCCAAGGGCTTTGCCGAGGCCGAGGTGGTGATCGAGCGGAAATACACGACCAAGCCGGTGCACCAGGCCTATATCGAGCCGCATGCCTGCGTCGTCGCGGTCGGCGCCGATGACCAGACGACGATCTGGAGCTCCAGCCAGGGCCAGTTCATGGTCCGCGCCTATTGCGCCAAGCTGCTCGGCGTCGACATCGCCAATATCCGGGCGATGCCGGCCGAGATCGGCGGCGGGTTCGGCGGCAAGACGCTGGTTTATCTCGAGCCGGTGGCGATGGCGCTGTCGAAGAAGACCGGCCGCCCGGTCAAGATCGTGATGAGCCGCGAGGACGTGTTCCGCGGCACCGGCCCGACCTCGGGCGGCACCATCGAGGTCAAGCTCGGCGCCAAGAAATCCGGCCGCATCGTCGCCGCCGAGCTGGTGCTGAAGTACCAGGCCGGTGCGTTCGCCGGCTCGCCGGTAGGACCGGGCTGCATGTGCGCGTTTGCCATGTACGACCTCGATCACGTCCACATCACCGGGTACGACGTCGTCTCGAACCGGCCGAAAGTGGCCGCCTATCGCGCACCGGGGGCGCCGATCTCGTCGTTCGGGGTCGAGAGCTGCATCGACGAACTGGCGCAGCAACTTGGGGTCGACCCGCTGGCGCTGCGTGAGATGAACGCGGCGCGCGACGGCACCAAGACGGCGTACGGCCCGACCCTCGTCAATGTCGGCTACGTCCAGACGCTGGAGGCCGCGCGCAACCACCCGAACTACAAGATCCCTCTCGGCCCGAACCAGGGGCGCGGCATCGCCTCGGGTTTCTGGTTCAACATCGGCGGCGAGTCGAGCGCAGCCGTCCACATCAACGAAGACGGCACTGCCAGCGTCATCGAGGGCAACCCCGATATCGGCGGCTCGCGCGCCTCGATGGCGATGATGGCGGCCGAGGTGCTCGGCATCCCCTATGACCGGGTGCGGGCGATCGTCGCCGACACCGGCTCGATCGGCTTCACCTTTCTCACCGGCGGCAGCCGCGTCACCTTCGCGACCGGCATGGCGGTGACCCAGGCGGCGGAAAAGGTCGTCACCGAACTGAAGTCGCGCGCCGCGGCGATTTGGGATATCAGCCCCGACGCCGTCGAGTGGAAGGACGGCAAGGCCTTCCCGGCGGGTTCCAACGCCGGCAGCTTCGAACCGCTGTCGCTGGCGGATATCGCTGTCAAGTCCGGCCGCACGGGCGGGCCGATCAGCGCCGAGGTATCGCTCAACGCGCAGGGGGCGGGGCCGGGCTTCGCGACCCATGTCTGCGATGTCGAAATCGACCGCGAGACCGGCCACGTCAAGGTGCTGCGCTATACCGCGGTGCAGGATGTCGGCCGCGCGATCCACCCGTCCTATGTCGAGGGCCAGATCCAGGGCGGCGTCACCCAGGGGGTCGGCTGGGCGCTCAACGAGGAATACATTTACGACAAGGATGGGCGCCTCGAAAACGCCGGCTTCCTCGACTATCGCATCCCGGTGGCCTCGGACATGCCGATGATCGACGCGGTGATGGTCGAGGTGCCGAACCCGCGCCACCCGTTCGGTGCGCGCGGGGTCGGCGAGGTGCCGATCGTGCCGCCGATGGCGGCAGTCGCCAACGCAATCGCCGATGCGGTCGGCGCGCGGATGCGCGACCTGCCGATGTCGCCGCCGAAACTGCGCGCGGTGCTCGACGAGCAGGAGCCGCCGCGTCTGGCCGCGGAGTAGCTCAACGCGTCATTGCGAGGAGCACCGCGACGAAGCAATCTCGAATCAAATGCGCGCTCCGCACGAGATTGCTTCGCTGCGCTCGCAATGACGAGGGTGTAACATGCCGCATGTCGTGATGACCGGAATTGCAGCCCGCCGGCTTACCGGCGGGCTGACCGAGTTCGATGTCGAGGCGGACACCGTCCGTCGCATGATCCGCGAGCTCGACGAGCGCTATCCCGGTCTCGGCCATCAGATCGACGAAGGCATGGCTATCGCTATCGACGGCGAGATTTATCAGGACGCCTACCTCGAACCGTTGAAGCCCGATAGCGAAGTGGTGCTGATCCCCAAGATCGGCGGCGGATGATCCGCCCTGGCTGCCGAGGTCGATACTGCCGGCGCGACGACCTGCGATTCCAGCGAGCCCCTAGCAGGACATAAAAAGGCCGTCCCGGGCGCCGGGACGGCCTTTAGCGATCGATACCGGATTAACGGCCGAGCACGCCGCCAACAATCGCACCGGCCGTATTGACCGCGGCTCCGGCGACATTGCCGGCCGCGTTGACCGCGCTGCCCGCGACATAACCTGCGCCGGCGACCGCGCCGCCGACGACGGCGCCAGGCGGCTCGTAATACGCGTAGGGCCGACACTCGTGATAACGGTAGTAGAACCCCGGCCCGCAATACCGGTCGGCCATCGCCGGGGCCGTCAGGGCAGTCGCGGCGCTGATCGCGACAGTGGCGGCGATCGCAAAGGTCTTGAGCATTGAAATCTCCTCGAGCAGATGAACTCCGGCGACTAGCGCCGCAGTCGAATGAGGAACGCCGTACGTGCGGCCGGGTTCCGCCGCATGTCTTGCCCCGCGCGCGAGCGAGCCGATAACATCTCACTCGCGCGCGAAAGGGGCACGGGATGGAATACGACTACATCATCGTCGGCGGCGGCTCGGCCGGGTCGGTCATGGCCAACCGGCTATCGGCAAGGAGCAGCAACAAGGTGCTGTTGTGCGAGGCCGGCCAGGACACACCCGACGGCAAGGTGCCGCCCGAAATCCTCGATTCCTATCCCGGCACCGCCTATTTCGACCCGCGCTTCCATTGGCAGGATCTCAAGGTCCACACCGAGATCGTCTCGCACAACCAGCCTGAAATCCGCCCGCCGCTGCGCAAATACGAGCAGGCACGGGTGCTGGGCGGCGGCTCGTCGATCAACGGCCAGCTCGCCAATCGCGGCGCGCCGTCGGATTACGACGAGTGGGAGGCCAAGGGCGCCGCCGGCTGGGGCTGGGACAAGGTGCTGCCCTATTTCAAAAAGGTCGAGCGCGACATGGATTTCGACGGCCCTTTTCATGGCAAGGAGGGTCGCATTCCAGTTCGGCGCATCTTTCCGACGATGTGGAACGGCCACGCCAAGGCGGTGGCGAAGGCGTTCGAGAATGCCGGGTTCCCCTACATCGAAGACCAGAACGGGGAGTTCAAGCCGGACGGGTATTTCCCGATCACGATCTCCAATGTCTACGATCGGCGGGTGTCGGCGGCGATCGGCTATCTCGATAACGGCACGCGGATGCGCAAGAACCTGACGATCTCCGCCGAGACGCAGGTCGCCGCGCTGCTGTTCGAGGGCACGCGCTGCGTCGGGGTCAAGGCGTTGGTCAAAGGCCGCGAGACGGAATACCGCGCGAAGGAGGTCGTCGTCTCGTCGGGGGCGATCCATTCGCCGGCGCATCTGCTGCGCGCCGGGATCGGCCCGGCCGGCCCGCTGCGCGATCTTGGGATCGAGGTGCGCGCCAACCTGCCGGGGGTCGGCCAGCGGCTGATGGATCACCCGTCGGTCTCGGTGTCGTCCTTCATCAAACCCGACGCGCGGCTCAACGGCATCACCCGCCGCCACATCCTGCTGGCGTTGCGCTATTCGTCGCAGATCGGCGGCGCACCGGCGGGCGACATGTTTGTCGCCGGGGTGAGCAAATCCGCCTGGCACGCGGTCGGCGAGCAGATCGCCTCGCTGCTGCTCGCCGTCTACAAGACCTATTCCGAGACCGGACAGGTCAGGCTCACACCCGCCGATTGGCGCGCCGAGCCGATGGTCGAGTTCAACCTGTTGTCAGACCGGCGCGATCTCGAGCGGCTGATGGACGGGTTCCGTCGCCTCGGCGCGATGCAGATGAGCGCCGCTTTGCAGGAGGCGACCAGCGACCCGTTTCCGGCCAGCTATAGCGACCGGGTGCGCCAGATCGGCGTCGTCAACGACAAGAACCGGCGGTTGACCAAGATCATCGCCAAGCTGCTCGACGGACCGGATTGGCTGCGCAAATGGATGATCGACCGTTTTATTGTCGAGGGTTATCGCTTTGATCAGCTGATGACCGACGACGATGCGCTCGAAAGCTTTATTCGCGGCGCGACGATCGGGGTGTGGCATGCGACCTGCACCTGCCGCATGGGCGCCGACGGCGACCCGATGGCGGTGACCGACAACCAGGGAAGGGTGCGCGGCGTGTCGGGGCTGCGGGTGGTCGACGCCTCGCTGTTCCCGGCGGTGCCGTGCGCCAATACCAACTTCCCCACCCTGATGACCGCCGAGAAGATCAGCGACGCGATGGTGAGCGGCGCTTAGGAAATGTCATTGCGAGGAGCGCAGCGACGAAGCAATCTCGTTGAGATGAGCGCAGATTGCACGAGATTGCTTCGCGAAGCTTATCCTCGGGCCGGCCGCAGGCCCGACCCGGGGGCTCGCAATGACGACGGCTAGTGGGGGCATTGCATGCGCTTTGGCATTTTCGACCATCTCGACGACAGCGGAACGCCGCTGACCCGGCATTACGAAGACCGGCTGAAGCTGATCGAGGCCTACGACCGCGCCGGATTCTACGGTTACCATCTGGCCGAGCACCACAACACGCCGCTGGGTTATGCGCCGTCGCCGGGGCTGTTCCTGTCGGCGGTGGCGCAGCGCACCAAGCAGCTCAAGTTTGGGCCGATGGTTTACTTGCTGCCGCTTTATCACCCGCTGCGGCTGATCGACGAAATCTGCATGCTCGACCAGATGAGCGGCGGCCGGTTTCTCTACGGGGTCGGGCGCGGCATCTCGCCGATCGAGGTCGGGTTCTACGGGGTCGATTTCGCCAAGGGCGCGGCGCAGTTCCGCGAATGCTTTGAGGTGATCCGGCGCGGCCTCACGCAGGACCGGCTGAATTTTCACGGCGAGTTCTACGATTTCGACAATATCCCGATGGTGATGAAGCCGGTGCAGCTTCCCTACCCGCAGCTGTGGTATGGGCTCGGCCGGCCGGAGAGCATTCCCTTTGCGGCGCAACACGGGGCCAATGTTATCGCCCGGCGGCCGATCCCGGCGGTGCGCGCGATCACCCACGCCTACCGCGCCGAGTGGCAAAAGCTGGGGCGCAGCGAGGCCGATCTGCCGCTGATGGGGGTCAACCGCCACATCATCGTCGCCGACACCGACGACGAGGCGCGCGCGGTCGCCCGGCGCGGCTATCCGGCGTGGCGGCACAACATGGGGCGCCTATGGCACGAATATAACGTGCCGTTTCCGCTCGAAGCGTCGCTGCCGGAGGATTTCGGCGAAATCCTCGAACACGGCGACGCGGTGGCCGGAACCCCCAAGACGGTGCGCGACTTCATCGCGCACGAGATCGAAGCCACCGGGGTCAACTACTACGTCTGCGATTTCGCCTTCGGCACGGTCAGCCATGAAGAGGCGATGCGCTCCACCGAGTTGTTCGCCAAAGAGGTCATGCCGGCTTTTGCCTGACAAACGCCGGCACGGCGCCGGGCGGGGCTTGCCGCGCCTCCAGTTCGCCCAGCATCCCGTGGATGCGGTCGACGTGGCTGTCCTTCTCGTACATCGCATAGAGCGCGCCGGCGAGCCGTACCGGGTCGCCCGAGTAGTAGCGTTCGTAAAGCTGCTGGCGGCCGGAGAACGACGACACGGCGGCGTCGAAGGCGAGACGGAACAGCTTGATCCGCGTCGGCGCATCGACCGTGGCCGCTTGCGTATAAGTGCGAATGTCGGCGCCGGCGGGGCCGCTCAGCTCGGCGTAGGAAGGCACCATCACCAGTCCGCCGGCGCCGAGAGTCTGGATGATCTCGCAGGCGCGGATAAACATCTTCGGAAACATCATCCGCACCGTCCACAGCGGCATCGCCGCCGGCACGACGATGCCGTCCGCGCGCGTCTCGGCGTCGGCTTCGCTGGCGCGCAGGCACGAGCGCACGAACTCGGTGTGCTGGATCAGTTCGGCCAGCATGCCCTGGACGTGCAGGTGACTATCGATATTGGTCGATTTGGCGATCGTGAAACCGAGCGCCATCATGAACTCGGCCTTGGCTAGGTTCTTGGTCGAGGTCTGATGCATGACCTGCGGCATCGCCCCGGTACGCGCGTAAAGCCCGTTGCACATCTCGGGGTCGCGGTGGATGAAGACGCGCTCCCACGGCACCAGCACGTCGTCGAACACCGCCAGCGCATCGCCCTCGTCAAAGCGCGACGACAGCGGATAGTCCATGCCCGACGCGGCGTTCTGATGCACCACGCTCGGCCGGCAGATGAACTTGAGGCCCGGGCTCGCTACCGGAATGCTGAAGCCGAAGGCGTAGGGCGCCGCCGCCTCGTTGGTGGCGAGAAAGGTCGACGGCATCACGAGGATGTCGTCGGAATAGGCGCACAGCGTCGAGACCATGCGCGCGCCCTTGATGACGATGCCGGCATCGGATTCCTTGACCACCCGCGCCGCGAGGTCTTTGTCCTGCGCCTCGACCGGCTTCGAGCGGTCGACCTGCGGGTTAAGCAATGTGTGCGTCATGCACAGATCGGCTTCGCGGGCAAAGACGTGGTAATTGCGAATATTGTCGGCAAAGCGTTTGTCGCTGCGGCCGAATTCGTCGGCTCCCATCGCGAACCCGGTCAGCATCACGTTGAGGAAATCGGGGCTGCGGCCGAACATGCCGCAGGTCGAATCCATCCAGATTTTGATCATCGCGCGGCGGCGGATCAGATCGTCGACCGAACGCGGTTCGATAAACGACAGCCCGACCTTGTCGCCGCTCGACGGCGAGGCGAAGACCATCCGCTCGGCCAGCGCCGAATCGTGCTGCATGTCGTAAAGCTCGGCCATGCTTTGCGCGGCGCCGGCAAAGCGCGGGTCTTTGGTGACGTCGCCGATGCGCTCGCCATCCATGTAAATCTGGCGGTCGTCGCCCAGCGCCGCGAGGAACTGATCGCCGGTGCGGATCGGCATGGTCGCGGTCTCCCTGAACCTATTTGGCGCAGTTTGGCCGCGTAGAGGCTCGCCGGGTCAAGTCCGGCGCGATGGAAGCGGCTATTTTGATCCGGCGCTTTGCGTCTGTGGCTTGTTGCCGGAGAGGCCGCCGGAGAGTCCAAACGTGCGGCCGGGAAACCCTGCGGCATCGAAATAGCTTGTGTCGCCGACCAGCTGATAATCCAGCACGGTGACAAGGCCGCCTGCCGTGGGTTCCGACCGCAGCGTCTTGGCGGTAAATTTCGGCGTCTCGCCGTCCGGCATTGCCTCGGTCAGCACGCGGCCGACGAGCTTGCCCTTGTCCTTGATCTTGAGGCCGAGGATGCGCGCCAAGGTCTTGCCGATATCGGCGTTGCTGGCCGGCGCCGGATCGGCGAAGCCATGTTTGAAATCCGGCCCGATGGCGGCCATGAAATTCATCGTGTCGCCGCGGCCAAAGCTGCCGTGCATTCCCTGGCCTTGCTGAAGTACCGTGTCGGCGACCTCGACCTGGCAAGTCAACGGCACCGCGCAATCGCTGGCCCAGGTGCGGAAATTGACCGCGATCGCCGGCATCGGCCTCACCGCCGAGCCGCGCAGGTTGATCGCGCTTAGGGGCAATGTGCCGGGGAAGCGGCCGAGCGAATCGTCGACGAACAGCCCGCTGACATAATCCTGCGCCAGCAGCGCGGCGATTGTCGCCGCCACCAGCCGCGGATCCTTCTTCGGGAAATAGACGAGGTCCGAGCCGCCATTCGCGGCGACCACCACCTGCGGCTGTTTCGGGTCGGGGCCGATCAGCCCGTTGCCCTGCTTCGGGTGCTGGGCGGGGCTCATCAGCGCATCCTTGGTGTCCGGGTCGAAGACCGGCAGGTTGAGCGCCTTCGCCAGGTCGAGGGCAACAAAGCCTTGCGGCAACAGGCCGGCGGGTATGTCTTGATAGCTTGCCTTGGCAGCGGGGCTGGTCTCGCTCTGCTTCGATATCGTCGAGAACCCGTGGTCGGCGCTGACGACGATGTCCGTGGTCTCGGCGAGGCCGAGATCGACCAGCGCCTGGCGGATGCGCGCGAGATCGGTGTCGGCGTTCTTGATCGCCGCCAGCGAGGTCGGCCCGTTGATGCCCGGCGTCAACTGAAGATGGCTATCGCCTTGATTATGCTGACTGCCATCGGGGTCCCGCGACCAGAACACCAGAATGAACGGCTGGTTGCGCGCCTTGAACAATGGCAGCACCACCTTGGTCGTGACCTCGGTGAAATAATCCTGCTGCACGACATTGGCGACCGTGGTGCCGGGGGTGGTCGAGTTGCCCGCCTTAGCATTCTCGCCGCGCGGTGGCGTGGCGAGCGGTGAACCCGTCGCCTTGCGCGCCTCCTGTATCTCGGCCGAGAGCGGGATGCCCTTTTCCGAGCCGGTCGAGTCGTCGACGACGATCGTTTTGGAGCCGGTGCGCTCGGTGTGGTCGAAGATCAGCGCCGGGCCGAGCTTGCCGATCGTCGCGGTGCTGAAACCCTGGTCGCGCGCCGCTTTCAGCAGCGTCACTTCATCGAGATAGTCGCCGGCGAAATGCTCGTCGACATCGCCGAGCACAGGATCGCTTTCGAGGAACGGCACCAGGCTGTCGCCGGCGCCCGGCACCGGAAAGCCGGTATAGATCGTGTTGCTGAAATCGCCGGTGTCGCCGAGATAGTGCCCGGTCGCCATCGCCGAGGCGTTGGGGGTGGTGAAGGTCGGGAACAGCGAGTGTGGGTTCTGGAAATTGACCCCCTGGTCGCGGATCGCGGCAAAGGTCGGCGCGGTCTCGGGGCTGACCATCAGCGCGCGCAGCCCGTCGGGCACGAACAGGATGACGTTGTGCGGCGGCTGCGCCTGGGCCACCCCCGACAAGCCGAGCGCGGCAACGACGATTGCCACCCGAACGAATATCGACCGCATCATCTTCCTCATTTCCGAGCGCATTTGCGCCGCGTTTCTTAACGGCCGCGTTTGACGGAAATGTTACAGCAGCTCAGTCGCCGGCTTTGGCCCGCTGGATCAGGCGTCGTAGTCGGGGCGCACCCTACTCGGCGGCGCTGCTCGCCAGGCGGCGCTGCGGGGCGGGGAGGCGGCGGGCCAGATAGGGCCGCAGGTAGTGCCCGGTATGGCTGTCGGCGGCTTCGGCGATATCCTCCGGGGTGCCGGTGGCGACGATGCGGCCGCCGCCGTCGCCGCCCTCGGGCCCGAGATCGATGACCCAGTCCGCGGTCTTGATGACCTCGAGGTTGTGCTCGATGACCAGCACCGTGTTGCCGGTTTCGACCAGCGCCTGCAGCACTTCCAGGAGCTTGCGCACGTCCTCGAAATGGAGGCCGGTGGTCGGCTCGTCGAGGATATAGAGGGTGCGGCCGGTGGCGCGGCGCGACAATTCCTTCGACAGCTTGACCCGCTGCGCCTCGCCGCCCGAGAGGGTCGTCGCCGGCTGGCCAACATGGATGTAGCCGAGCCCGACCCGCTGCAAGGTCAACAATTTGTCGCGGATCGCCGGCACCGCGCGGAAGAATTCGCAGCCTTCGTCGACGGTCATGTCGAGCACGTCGGCGATCGACTTGCCGCGGAACAGCACTTCCAGCGTTTCGCGGTTGTAGCGCTTGCCCTTGCACACGTCGCACTGGACGTAGACGTCGGGCAGGAAATGCATCTCGATCTTGATGACCCCGTCGCCCTGGCACGCCTCACACCGCCCGCCCTTGACGTTGAACGAGAAGCGGCCGGGCTGGTAGCCGCGCGCCTTGGCCTCGGGCAACCCGGCGAACCAGTCGCGGATCGGGGTGAAGCAGCCGGTATAGGTGGCCGGGTTCGAGCGCGGGGTGCGGCCGATCGGCGACTGGTCGATCTCGACGATCTTGTCGAGATACTCGACGCCGTCAAGGCGCTCGAACGCCGCCGGTTGCTCGCGCGCGTTGTTGAGGCGCTTGGCCAGCGCCTTATATAGCGTCTCGACGATCAGGGTCGACTTGCCGCCCCCCGACACGCCGCTGATGCAGCAGAACGTGCCGAGCGGGATTTCCGCCGTGACATCCTTGAGGTTGTTGCCGCGGGCGCCGACCAGGCGAAGAATCTGACGCTTGTGGCCGGAGCGGCGCGCGGCCGGGATCGGGATCTGCTTCATTCCGGTCAGGTACTGGCCGGTGACGCTGGCCGGCACCTGCATCACCTGGTCGGGGGTGCCCTCGGCGACGAGGTGCCCGCCGTGCACGCCGGCGCCGGGGCCCATGTCGATCAGCCAGTCGGCGCTGCGGATCGCCTCCTCATCGTGCTCGACGACGATCACGGTATTGCCGAGATCGCGCAGCCGCCGCAGGGTGGCGAGCAGCCGCTCGTTGTCGCGCTGATGCAGGCCGATCGACGGCTCGTCGAGCACGTAAAGCACCCCGGTCAGCCCCGAGCCGATCTGCGACGCGAGCCGGATGCGCTGGCTTTCGCCGCCCGACAAGGTGGCGGACGCACGGGACAGGGTCAGGTATTCGAGCCCGACATTCTTGAGGAACCCCAGCCGCTCGTTGATCTCCTTGAGGATGCGCTCGGCAATCTCGCTTTGGCTCGGGGTGAGCGTGGCGTCGACGCCGGCGAACCAGTCGACCGCGTCGAGGATCGACAGCGCCGTCGCCTGGCTTATGCTGCGTCCGGCGATCTTCACCGCCAGCGCCTCGGGCTTGAGCCGGGCGCCCTCGCACACCTCGCAGGTGCGGGCGGCCTGGTAGCGGCCGAGCTCCTCGCGCACCCACGCGCTGTCGGTCTCGCGATAGCGCCGCTCCATGTTGGGCAGCACTCCCTCGAACGGGCGGTCGGTCGAGTATTTCCGCAGCCCGTCGTCGTAGGTCATCTTGATCGGCTCGCTGCCCGAGCCGTAGAGGATCGCCTGCCGCATCGCCTCGGGCAGGTCGCGCCACGGCGTATGGGTGCTTTGCTTGAAATGACGGGCGATACTGTCGAGCGTCTGCGCGTAGTACGGCGACGACGAATGCGACCATGGGCTGACCGCGCCGCCGTAAAGATCGCGGCTGTCGTCGTGGACCACCAGGTCGGCGTCGAAATAGAGCTTGGTGCCAAGCCCGTCGCAGGCCGGGCAGGCGCCGAACGGGTTGTTGAACGAGAACAGCCGCGGCTCGATCTCGGGTATCGTAAAACCCGATACCGGGCAGGCGAACTTGCTGGAGAAAATCGTCTCCTCGCCGCTGTCGGCGTCCTCGGTGATGGCGAGACCGTCGGCGAGGCCCAATGCGGTCTCGAACGAATCCGCCAGCCGGTTGCCGAGCTCGGGCGACACGACCAGCCGGTCGACCACCACCGAGATGTCGTGCGTGAAATTCTTTTTGAGCGCAGGGACCTCTTCGATCTCCTGCATCTTGCCGTCGACCTTGACCCGCTGGAACCCGCGCTTCTGCAGGTCGGCGAGCTCCTTTTTGTATTCGCCCTTGCGGCCGCGGGCGATCGGCGCCAGCAGATAGAGCCGGGTGCCCTCCTTCATCGCCAGCACCCGGTCGACCATCTGCGACACGGTCTGGCTGACGATCGGCAGCCCGGTCGCCGGCGAATAGGGCACCCCGATTCGCGCCCACAACAGGCGCATATAGTCGTAGATCTCGGTCACGGTGCCGACCGTCGAGCGCGGGTTGCGCGAGGTCGTCTTCTGCTCGATCGAGATTGCCGGCGACAACCCCTCGATCGAGTCGAGATCGGGCTTCTGCATCAGCTCGAGGAACTGGCGGGCATAGGCCGACAGGCTCTCGACATAGCGGCGCTGGCCCTCGGCATAGATCGTGTCGAAGGCGAGCGACGATTTGCCCGACCCCGACAGCCCGGTGATCACCACCAGGCTGTCGCGCGGCAAGTCGACGTCGATATTCTTGAGATTATGCTCCCGCGCGCCGCGGATGCGGATCGACTGCATCAATAAAGACCGGGTTGGACGGTGACGGTCACGACTTTACCGCGGCACGCGCGGCGATGCCATGGCCCAGGCCGAGGCAGCGTTGACGCGGTCCGTCAGTGAACGGATACTTTAGGTAACAACGCAGCGAGCGGGCGACAAGGCTCTCACGTCGCGCGCGACGGCACCGAGCATGGCGTTTAATCCGGAGGAATCGATGGCCGAGCAGACATCCGACGACCTTCTGGGGTTGTTCGACAGCGCGCCGCTCAATCGCCGGTATTGGGTGACCTTCGCCGTGATGTCGGGGGTGCTGGTTCTCGACTTTTTCGATTTTTTCCTGATTGCCTTTGTCATGTCGGTGATCGGGCCGGAATGGAAGCTGACCTACGGGCAGGGCGCGCTCATCCTTTACGGCGCCGGCGTGGGCGCCATTGTCGGCGCCCTGGCATCGGGTTCGCTCGGCGATGTGTTCGGCCGCAAGGCGCAGACCGTAATCGGCACCCTGATCTGTGGAATTTGCGCCGGCGCAATCGGTTTTTTGCCCACCGGCGCCTGGGAGGCACTGGCCGTCTTGCGCTTTCTTGTCGGGTTCGGGCTTGCCGCGGGGGTCACGCCAGCGCTCACCATCGTCGTCGAGCTGACGCCGACACGGTTCCGCACGGGGCTCACCAGCCTTTTCATCGTATTCGCCAGCGCCGGCACGCTGCTGGCCTCGTTTACTTCAGCGATATTGCTTCACGCGTTCGGCTGGCGCGGGGTGGCGATGACAGGGTTCGTCGCGATCATCGTCGGCCTCCTGGTGTGGGCGCTGGTGCCGGAATCGGTGCGCTGGCTGACCGCCAAGGGACGGTTCGCCGAGGCGCGGGAGGGCGTCGCAAAGCAGTTGGGATTGCCGCTCGCCGCCGTGCCGTTGCCGACGATCCGTCCCACCGTACAACCGCGCGCCAGCCTCACCCAGCTGTACTCGGTCAATCCTCGGCTGTTCTGGCAGACGCTGTTGATTTGGGGCGGCTCAGCGTCGGCGGTGTACGGGTATTATCTCTGGGGGCCGACGATCGTTGCCCTCGCGCTCAAAGTAGATCCGGCCCAGGCGGCGAAATATTTTATCTATGTTTCGGGCTCCGGCGTTATTGGCAAGATCATCGTCTCGTTGATTGCCTCGAAGATGGGGCGGCGTTCGCTCGGCATCGTGTTTGGGTTTTTGTCGGCGATCATTCTCGTCATGGCTGGTTATTTCAACGGGGCGCTGATCGGTGGATTTCCGTTGTTCATCATCCTGATCGCCGCAGCCGCCTTCTTTGCCGAAGGCGGTTTTTCGAACCTCGCTCCTTATACGGTGGAGCAATACGGGGTAAATCTCGGGTCGCGCTCGTCGGGTCTGGGACAGGCGGCCAACGGTGTCGGCAAGATTCTCGGCCCGCTGGCCTTGGCTCTCTTGGCTGGCAGCGACAACATCATCGCGCCGAAAGCCACAGCCGACGCGGTGCTCCCGGCGTTTGTGTTCCTGGGCGGGACGATGTTGGCGGTGACGCTCGCCTTTGTCTTTCTAGGCGTCGAGACGCACGGCCGCGCCTTGTCGCTCGGTCACGAGGCGCAGGCGCGGCGCTGAGCGCGCCGCAGCCGGGCCTGTGGATAATGTGGATAAGAATAAAGTAGGAACATTCGTCCGGCTTGGTAAAATGGCCCCTTCAGCTTTTTAAACCGGGGTGGCCCTCATGGCAGGCAGCGTCAACAAGGTGATTCTGGTCGGTAATCTCGGCCGCGACCCGGAAATCCGCTCGACCAACGACGGCACGCGGATCGCCAATCTCAATCTCGCCACCTCGGAAAACTGGCGCGACCGCAATTCAGGCGAGCGCAAGGAGCGCACCGAGTGGCACCGCGTCGTCATCTTCAACGAGCGGCTGGTCGAGATTACCGAGAAATACCTGCGCAAAGGCTCGAAGATTTATGTCGAGGGGGCCTTGCAGACCCGGAAATGGACCGACAATGCCGGGGTCGAAAAATACTCGACCGAAATCGTGCTGCAGCGCTTTCGCGGCGAGCTCACCATGCTTGACGGCGCCCGCACCGGCGGCGGCGCAGCGGAAGGCGGCGCCGATTACGATGACGGCTATTCGGGCGGCGACGCGGTGCGCTACGGCGGCACCGGCCAGGCGGCCGCCAGTTCTAGCGGCGGCGGTTCGCGCAGCCGTGTCCCGGCCGGCGGCGACCTCGACGACGAGATCCCGTTCTAGGCAGCACCTCGGCCGGGTTGTCGCCTCGCTTTCTTAGCGGCGGTCGTCGTCGACCGAAGCCTTCGGCTTGATGACCATGCAGGTCGACGTTCCGTCCGAGCTGCTGCCCATAATCACCCCACCTCCGTTGCCGCTTGCAGTACCGATGCTGACGCTGGAGCCGCCATTCGGCGAGGTCGTCACGGTGCCGCTCATATGGCGGGTATCGTCGCCCGCGACGACTTTGCACGGCTTGCCGTTGACGACAACCGTGCTGCCCACTGGGGCCGTGTTGATCGAAACGCTGGACGAGCCGTTATTGCCGGTCACGACCGCCGCCGCGCTCGAGCTTTCCGCGCGGACCGATCCTGAGGCGAGGGCAATACCGAGAGCGGCCACTGCCGCGATTGATGCCTGATGGGTAAAACGCATGAGGGACCTCCTTACTGTTGAGGCGGCGGAGTCAGGGCCGAATTCGCTTCCGTAACGGTTCGGGTCGGCTTCTGGCCCGGGTGGCGGGTGACTGTCACGGTGCGGCTTGTTACGTCCGTTCCATCGACCGTGGTGCGCGTCCGCGTTCGGGTCACATCGCCGTTCGGGTCGCGTGACATATCGATGGTTCGGCTGGTGAGGTCATCACCGTTGATCGTGGTGCGGGCGCGCGACCGGCTTACATCGCCGCCATCGCGGGCGCGCTCGACAGAAACGCCGATGTCTTTATTTCCCTGGTCCCGCACAAAACTGCGTCCAGAGGTGCGTCCGCCATCGGGCGCGACTGCGCTGCCGCCGGTCGAAAGGCTGGAACTGGTGCCCTCGGGCCCGGTCGAGTAGGCGCCGAGGCCAAGGGTCGACGCGGAAGTCCCGCCCGAGGCGGCCGATCCGCCGGAACCGACGGTGCCGCTGGTTCCCGCGGGGCCGGTCGATGCAGCGCCGGCTCCAAGCGAAGATGCCGCCGTGCCGCCGGCCGCACCGCTGCCGGCGGTGCCGCCGCTGACGCTGCCTGCTGCTGGCGCACTGGCCGTGGCCGGCGCACCGGCTGTGCCAGCGGCCAATCCGATACTCGCCGTGCCGCCCAACAAAGCGGCAGCCACGACTGATGAAAAAATGCGGTTCTTCGTCATGGTGCCTCCGTGCGGAGGAGGGAAGGCGCGACCCGAAGATCGCGCCCTCCGTGTCCGCTAAACCGTTAGCGTCCACTCAACCGTTAGCGGTCGCGGTCCGCCTCACGATTGCCGTTGTGGCCGCGATCGCCGCGATGCTCGTCCATCGCGCGCCGGTTGTCGTGATCGCGGTCGCGCTCGTTGTTCATCGCGTTTGGCTGCGTGCCGGCCGAGCTTCCCCCGGTTCCGAGGGTCGTGCCGGTGGCGCCGCGTCCTGCGGTCGAGCCGCCCATTCCGACCGTGCTGTTGGCGCCCGAACCCGAGCCTGAGCCAGCGGCGCTGCCGCCGGTGCCAAGGGTCGTGCCGGTGGTGCCGCCGCCCGCGGTCGCGCCGCCGACGCCTAGCGTGCTGGCAGCGCCCGAACCCGCGCCCGAACCGGCCGCGCTGCCCCCGGTGCCCATGCTCGTGCTGGTGCTGCCGCCGCCGGCGGTCGCGCCGCCAACGCCGATGGTGCTGCCCGCGCCGCCGCCGGCGCCGCCTGCTGCGCTTCCACCGGTGCCGAGGGTCGTGCCCGTCATGCCGCCACCTGCGGTGGAACCGCCCACTCCGGCTGTGGAACTGCTGCCGGCGGAATAAGCTACAGTGGCCGTGCTGGCGAGGAGAGCGCCCGTAAGCGCCAGATACCGGAATTTATTCCACATGTTTTCCTCCTAGAGGCGAAAGTTACTACGTTTCCAATGCCCTGTGGCACGGATAGCCAAAGGAACACTCGGCCGAGACGAAAGGTTTCATGCTGGCTTGGCTGTACAGTGGGAGGGTGACGGCGCCCAAGCCGCGCGCCCGTGGCGATCTGCGGGTTTCGTGACTTGAGAATTATTTCACCGACGCTCAAAATCCGCCTGCGAACCTTGACGCTGCAGTAGCGCTAGCCCCGGTTGAAATGCTCAACAGTTGAACGCGGGCCGCTTTAGCGATCGATTCGGCCAGCTCGAGAAACGGAGGTCAGGGAGATGGATCGGCAGACCATAGCACCCTTCCGCGCCGATCACGTCGGCAGCCTGTTGCGCCCGCCCGAACTGCTGACGGCGCGGGCCGCCTATCAGGCCGGCCGGCTCTCCGCGGCCGAGCTGCGCGCAGCCGAGGATCGCGCCATCCGCGACGGGGTGAAACTGCAGCGGGATATCGGGCTCCACGGCATCACCGACGGCGAGATGCGCCGCGGCTCCTGGCACATGGATTTCCTCTATCAGATCGGCGGCGTCGCCCACAGCGACCACCAGCTGCATATCGAATTCAAGAATGAGGCCGGCACTGTCGAGTTCAGCCCGACCGCGCATCGCGTCACCGGTAAGCTCCGGCTCGACAAGACGATTTTCGGCGGCGATTTTGCCTTTCTCAAAGCCGCGGTCGGGGAGCAGGGTACCGAAGGCGCAACCGCCAAGCTGACCATCCCGTCACCGTCGATGCTGCACTATCGCGGCGGCCGCGCGGCGATCGACAAGGCGGCGTACCCCGATATGGAGCCGTTCTGGCACGACCTCGCCGTGGTCTATGCCAAGGAGATCGCCGGGCTGCACGCGCTTGGCTGCACCTATCTCCAACTCGACGACACCAGCCTGGCCTATCTGAACGACCCCACCCAGCGCGCCTATGTCGACAGCATCGGCGGCGACGGGGCGCACCAGCATCTGGTCAATATCCGGCTGATCAACCAGGCGCTGGCAGAGAGGCAGGCGGGCATGACCGTGTGCATCCATATGTGCCGCGGTAATTTCCGCTCGTCGTGGATGGCCGAGGGCGGCTACGACCATGTCGCCGAGGCGCTGTTCGGCGAGTTGAAGGTCGACGGTTTTTTCCTCGAATACGACGACGACCGTTCGGGCGGGTTCGCGCCGCTGCGCTTCGTCCCGCGCGGCGGGCCCAGAGTCGTGCTCGGTCTGGTGACCAGCAAGCGGGCGGCGCTGGAAGACAAGGATTTGCTCAAGCGCCGCATCGACGAGGCGGCCAAATATGTGCCCCTCGAACAGCTCTGCCTGTCGCCGCAATGCGGCTTCTCGTCGACCGTCGACGGCAACGCGCTGACGGTCGACCAAGAAGCCGCAAAGCTGCGTTTGGTCGTCGAGACCGCGCGCGAGGTGTGGGGCGACTGACGACGGCGTACCCCGGCGGCGGGGAAGCGACTGACCCGCAAGCTCCGCGGCTTGCGGGCACGAGATGACGTTGCAAGGCGGGGCGATTCGAGTCCGGCGCTGCCGGCCGGTCGCCCCGTTGCCGTTAGAGCGCCACGGCAGGGCAGGATTGCCCGCCCCGGCGTTGTTACCCTAGGGCAAACAGAGTAAATTGACGGCCGTTTCGGATCGCGGCGGCGCTGGTGTAGGCGGCCGCGATTTTAGTTAAGGCGCCATCAATTTAGTTAAGGCGCCATCAATTACGCCTAGCCTTGGAGCCGCCTTTGGCCGTTACCGCCGTACCGCCGGGCCAGCCGCCGATCGGGCCCGATATCACCCAGATCACCATCGAAGAGGAGATGCGCCGCTCCTACCTCGATTACGCGATGAGCGTGATCGTGGCGCGGGCGTTGCCCGATGTGCGCGACGGGTTGAAGCCGGTGCATCGCCGCATCCTCTATTCGATGCAGGTGAACGGCAATTTGTGGAACCGAGCCTACCGCAAGTCGGCCCGCATCACCGGCGATGTGATGGGCAAATACCACCCACACGGGAGCCAAGCCATCTACGAGGCGATGGCTCGTCTGGCGCAGCACTTCTCCATGCGCCTGCCGCTGATCGACGGCCAGGGCAATTTTGGATCCGACAGCGATCCCCCTGCCGCCGAGCGCTACACCGAGGCCCGGCTGGCGCGGGTCGCCGAGTCCTTGCTCGACGATCTCGACAAGGAAACGGTCGATTTTCAGCCCAATTACGACGACACCGAGCAGGAACCGAAAGTCCTGCCGGCCGGGTTTCCGAACCTGCTGGTCAATGGCGCCCAGGGGATTGCGGTCGGCATGGCGACCAATATCCCGCCGCATAATCTCGGCGAGGTAATCGACGCCTGCTGCGCTTATCTCGACGACCGCGCGATCACAGTCGAAGAATTGATGGAGCATGTGCCGGCGCCGGATTTCCCGACCGGCGGCATCATCGTCGGCCGCGCCGGCAGTCATGCCGCCTATAAGACCGGGCGAGGCGCCATCGTGTTACGTGCGCGCTCGCACATCGAGGAGGTGCGCAAGGAACGCGACGCGATCGTGTTCACCGAGATGCCCTACCAGGTCAACGGCGAAACGTTGCAGAAGCGCATCGCCGAGTGCGCGCGCGAAAAGCTTGTCGAAGGCATCGCCGACTTGCGGGACGAAACCGACCGCGACGGCGTGCGCTTGGTCGTCGAGCTGAAGCGCGACGCCGACCCGGAAATCGTGCTGAACCAGCTTTATCGCCACACCTCGCTGCAGACGAGCTTTGGCGTCAACATGCTGGCGCTGAACGGCGGCCGGCCGGAACTGCTGACCCTGCGCGACGTGATCGTCGCTTTTATCGCTTTTCGCGAAGAGGTCATCACCCGGCGCACGATGTTCCTGCTCAACAAGGCGCGCGACCGGGCCCATATCCTGGTGGGCTTGCTGATCGCGGTCGCCAATATCGACGAGATCATCGCGCTGATCCGCGCGGCAGCCGATCCCGCCGAGGCCCGCGCCGGGCTGCTGGGGCGGCGCTGGCCGACTGGCGATGTCGCGCCGTTGTTGGCGCTGGTCGGCGACGAAGCCGGCGAGGGCGGGACCTATCAGCTGACCGATGCCCAGGCGCGGGCGATCCTCGATCTGCGCTTGCAGCGCCTGACCGGCTTGGAGCGCGACAGGATCGCCGAGGAGATGCAGGAGCTGGTCAAGGAAATCGCCGAGCACCTCGAGATCCTGCGCTCGCCGGAGCGGCTGATCGAGGTGCTCCGCGGCGAGCTGGTATCGATCAAGGAGCAGTTTGCCAACCCGCGGCGGACGACGATCGAGGATGTCGAATTCGAGGCCGATATCGAGGCGCTGATCCAGCGCGAGGATATGGTCGTCACCGTCAGCCATGCCGGCTACATCAAGCGGGTGCCTTTGTCGACCTACAGGGCGCAGCGCCGGGGTGGCCGCGGGCGCGCCGGGATGGCGATCCGCGAGGAGGATTTCCTCAACGAGGTCTTTGTCGCCTCGACCCTGGCGCCGGTGCTGTTTTTCACCTCGTCCGGACGGGTCTACAAGCTCAAGGTCTACCGGCTGCCGCTCGGCACGCCGCAGGCGCGCGGCCGGCCGATGGTCAACCTGCTGCCGCTTAGCGAGGGCGAGACGATCTCGACGGTCATGCCGCTCCCCGAGGATGAGAAAAGCTGGGACGCGCTGACGGTGATGTTCGCGACCGCCGCCGGTTATGTGCGGCGCAACGCGCTCAGCGATTTCGTCGACGTACGGGCCAACGGCAAGATTGCGATGAAGTTCGAGGGCGAGGATGCCGACGACCGGCTGATCGCGGTCGCACCGTGCAGCGAGGCCAACGACGTGCTGCTCGCCAGCCGCGACGGCAAGGCGATCCGCTTTCCGGTCGATGACGTGCGCGTGTTCACCGGCCGCTCCTCGGTCGGGGTGCGCGGAATCCGGCTGCTGGGCGACGACCAAGTGATTTCGATGTCGATCCTGCGGCACGAGCAGATCGGCCACGAGCTTCGCGATGCCTATCTCAAACTGGCCGGCGAACGACGGCGCAATGGCGAGGAAGGCGAAGCGGCCGATCTCGATGCGGAAGACATCGACAGCGAGAATTCCGACATCGCTGATGTCGCCATTTCCGAGGAAATGTTCGCCGATCTGGCCGCGCGCGAGCAATTCCTCCTCGGCGTCACCGCAAAGGGCTTCGGCGTCCGCAGCTCTGCGTATGGCTACCGTATCACCGGCCGCGGCGGGCAGGGCCTCAACAATATGAACCTGGGGCGCCGGACCGACGCGGTGGTCGCGGTTTTCCCGGTCGGCCACAATGACCAGATTATGCTTGTCACCGATGGCGGGATGGTGATCCGTTGCCCGGTGCACGATATTCGTATCGCGCGGCGCGGCAGCGCGGGCGTGGTAGTGTTCAAGGTCGGTGAGGGCGAGCGCGTGGTTTCCGTCGCGCGGCTGCCCGAAGTCGCCGAGGAAAACGGCGATGCCGACGACGATGAGGGGGACAACGGGTGAGCGAGCCGCGCATCGGGGTGTATCCGGGCACCTTTGACCCGATCACCAACGGGCACAGCGACATCATTCGCCGCGCGGCCAAGGTGGTCGACCGGCTGATTGTCGGTGTCGCGCGCAACGACGGCAAAGGGCCGCTGTTCACGACCGACGAGCGGGTCGAGATCGTGCGCGACGACATCGCCCATCTGCTCGAACCTGAGACGGCCAAACGCATCGAGGTGCGCCCGTTCGAAACCCTGCTGATGAGTTTTGCCGAGTCGGTCGGCGCCAGCGTCATCATCCGCGGCCTGCGGGCGGTCTCCGATTTCGAATACGAATTCCAGATGGCCGGGATGAACGCCCGGCTCAACGATCGGATCGAGACGGTGTTTCTGATGTCGTCCGACCGCTACCAGTTCATCTCCTCCCGCTTCGTAAAGGAGATCGGCGCCCTCGGCGGCGACATCTCGCATTTCGTCAGCAAAGGCGTCGCCAAGCGCCTCAACGAGCGATACGCGAGCCGCTGATCCCGCGGGTGCGATCCAGCCGAGTGGCGCGGTAAGCGGGGCGGCGCGATGGTCATCCTGCTCAGCGCCGCGACCTTTGTGATGACGATGCTCGGCGGCTTGCTGGCGCTGCGGCTGCAGGATCGGCTGCACCTGATCCTCGGCTTCAGCGCCGGCGCGGTGATCGGGGTCGCGTTCTTCGATCTCATTCCCGAGGCGATCAGCTTGACCGCGCCCGTCCAATCGGCCGCGACGGCGCTGGCTTTGGTCACGGTCGGTTTTGTCGCCTATATGATCCTCGACCGCACGGTGGCTCCGCATGGCGCTCCGCACGGCGCCCACGGCGACCATCACGGCCACGATGGCGAGGCGGCCGAGCCGGCATGGCGGCGCGGCGCCCTCGGCGCTGCGAGCCTGTCGATCCACAGCCTGCTCGACGGCTTTGCCATCGGGCTCGCGTTCCAAGTCTCCAATTCGGTCGGTGCGATCGTCGCCGCGGCGGTGCTCGCCCACGATTTTTCCGACGGAATCAATACGGTCGGCGTCGTGCTCGGCCGCCACGGCGGCAGCCGGCTGGCGCTGGGCTGGCTGCTGGTCGACGCGGTGGCGCCAGTGGTCGGTGCGGCGCTGACGCTGTTGCTCAATTTCCGCGAGGAGGTGCTGGGCTACGGCCTCGCGCTGTTTGCCGGGTTCTTCATCTACATCTCGGCGAGCGACCTGTTGCCCGAGAGCTATCATGAGCACCCGACGGTGTGGACGACGGCGATGACCATCCTCGGCATGGCGGTCGTCTATGTCGCGGTCAACCTCGCCCAGGTGTAAGCGTCCGCTGCGCCGCGACGCAGCCTCAACCGTAGTGCCATTTATACCAGGATAAACTCGGGCCTTTTCCGGTATGTGCTGGGTGCCTACCGTGGCGCTCGCGCGGCGGAGACCGTCGCGCCGCTCAGCTGTGCGGCGGTGTAGGGATGATGGCAGCACTTTCCTGGGCATGGGTGCCGATAACCTTGGGCGCGGCATTGGCGCAAACCTTGCGCAATGCGGCGCAGCGCAGCCTGACCGGCGATCTCGGCGCGCTCGGTGCGACCCTGGTGCGATTTCTGTACGGGCTGCCGTTCGCGGTCATCTGGCTGGTCGTCGCCTGGGTCGGTTTCGCCGACCGCGGCGCTTGGCCGGCGATCACCGTGCCGTTCCTGGTCTGGACCGTCGTCGCCGCGCTCAGCCAGATCGCGGCGACGGCGCTGCTGCTGCGCAACATGGAGGAGCGCAACTTCGCGATCGGCGTCGCCTATTCGAAAAGCGAGATCATCCAGGTCGCGGT
>JBBRPG010000015.1:0-35717 GCA_038228485.1 Alphaproteobacteria bacterium | reverse complement strand
TGAGCGCGGCATCTCACCCCAGCTCACGATCAGATCGTCCTGCCGATCGCCCTCACGCCCCATCGCCATTTCGCAAATCCAGCCCAGCCCCGCTGCTTCACACTGAATCAACCAAACCCGACTTCGTCAACGGGCTGCTAATGGTCAATTTCCCAAAGCATGTACTGTCCAGGCCCGTTCGCCGACCGCACAACGCCGTTGTTGCGCTGTAGCCGCAAGGCTACGCCGACGCGCTTCGTCATCAGCGCGAGCAGCTTTTGATCTTGCGTGTTGAGGGCGCGCGTAACCAGCATCTCTAGGGCAATGTCGCGCGTCGTCATCGGTTCGACGGCTTGGCGCAGGATCGACAGACAAGCCTTCGTCATCTCGCCGCGGTGCGCCCAATCCTCTGGCGGGCGGAACGCCTTGGGCTTGATGCCCTCAACGTCGTGCTGCGGATCGAATTGCAGGATCACGCTGTCGAGCTTTTCAAGATCGCCGATCATCTTGCGGAGCCGGGCATGGGTAGCCTCGATTTCGCCCGCAAGCTCGGCCCCGCGCTTGACCAAGCCGGTTAGAACGTAATCGGTCATGCTGCGCCCCGCTGCCAGTAGCCGCACCAGTTCGCGGACTTGGGATTGTTGAGGGCGAGATGGGCGACGGCCCGGTAGTTCTCGCCGTTTGACCGGCGGCGATTGTTCTCGCGGAACGCCATTTCATTGGCGTACTGGCCGAGATACCCGCCGCTGATGTGATGGTGTTGGCCGAATTCAGCGCGGCGTAGCCGGGCGAAGTAGCTTTCGGCTTGGTTGGTGCAAGCGCCATCCTCGCCCATGAACTCGACCGAGTGATTGACCCGGCGCATGTCATAAGCGGCCGTCAGACGATCCCAACCAGCCGCTTCGTCGGCATGAATTACGGAGCCGCTGGCGACCCGCTCGCGGATCAGAGACACCGCATCGGCCTCGCGGGCGACGATCCACGGAATGACGCGGCCCTGCCGCTCGCGAGCGATGGCGACAACCTGCCGTTTGGCGTGGTTGGTGCGCCGGTCGCGGCGATCGGCCTTCCGGTTTTCCTGCCGCTCATGACCGCCGAAATACGCACCGTCGATTTCGACCGTGCCTGACAGCTCGCCAGCGGCTTGAACCTCGGCGGCCATCGCTTCGCGCAGCTTGTGGCTCAGGACGAAGGCAGTCATGTAGGCCACGTCAAGATCGCGCCCGAGCTGCAACGCCGAGACGCCCTTGACCGCGTTGACGAAGATTGCGATGGCGGCCAAATAGTTTGTGATCGGCATCTTGCGCGAGTGGAACAGCGTCCCGCTGGTCACGGAAAACTGTTTGCGGCACGCTTTGCACTTGAAGATTCGGCGCGCGGTGTATGAGTAGATTTCGACGTTGCCGCAGTGCGGGCAAAACGGTTTGCCGTTGTTCACCGACCAGCGGATTTCGCAGAACCTGGCATGCGCTTCTTCCTCGCTCATGCGCAGCACGGACGCTACCGAGAGCGTCCTTGCTTTTGCAGTGAGGAGAAAGTGGGTTGCCACGGCGCGTTGCCATCGTTTGCATTACTAATGCACACAATATGATGGCATACCGCATCATTGTCAACGGCAAAAGTAACGTGTATAGTGACATTCGTATCTCCCATGCGGATGCGCAATGAAGACAGAGGATCAATGGGCCGAAGACGCAAAACGGCTACTCCGCGCCGAGATGACCCGGCGCGGCGTGACCTATGAGGCGTTGACCGAAAAGCTCGGTGAGCTGGGCGTCAGCGATACCGCCGTGAACATCCGCAACAAGGTCGCTCGCGGAAAGTTCTCAGCGGTCTTCCTGATCCAAGCCCTTGAAGCTATCGGATGCCGGAATTTGCGGCTTGGCGAGGAGGGCGACGATTAAAGCCGAGGGCGCGGGCGATCCTGCCAGACCTTGCGGGCTGGTTTAATAGGCTTCGGCTTCGGTGCGCGGACGGGGCGGCGTACGCCGCGATTCGCTCGGTCATATGCACTCGTGATTTCGGTAATACTGAAAGAAAACATGACCCTTCCCCCACAGAGGGTTGCGAAAAGGTCAGCTTTCGCCTAGGATTCCCTAGCCCTCTGGGTCGCCTAAGCGAAGCTGACCAGAGAATTCCGCCTTCGGGCGGAGCAAGCGCGTCCGGTGTGCAACCACTGGGCGCGTTTTGCTTATGCGGTTAGCGTCGGAACGAGTCAACCAGTTTGTAGTAATCGTGCACAATTGCATTATGCAATGTGCGTTATGCGCCCCATTTTTGCATGGGACGCAACAAACGTTGCCTCGCACAACGCGTCGGACAGAATGTCCGGTATGGATTTGAAGTTAATGCGGGAAATTTACCGCGATAGGAATCGCCTATTTACTAAAAACGCGCAGGGCGCGCTTTTAGGAACTAGGTGTGTCTGCTAGATAAGGCCGGAGGCGCTGGAGCTGGCATGATCCATTCGGCCGCCGGCGGCTTGCGCGGCGGCGGCTTGTTGCGTGAGCGGCCATTCCGCGACCCGCATCATTCCGCCTCGCTGCCGGCCTTGGTCGGCGGCGGCATCCGCCCGCGGCCGGGGGAGATTTCGCTGGCGCACCAAGGCGTGCTGTTCCTCGACGAGCTCCCTGAGTTCAACCGCGCCGCGCTCGAAGCCTTGCGCCAGCCGCTCGAAACCGGGCGGGTCAGCATCGCCCGCGCCAACGGCCATGTGACCTTTCCGGCCCGCATCCAGCTGGTTGCCGCGATGAACCCGTGCCGCTGCGGCTATCTCGCCGAACCGGGGCGGGCATGCAGCCGCGCACCGCGCTGCGCCGAGGAATACCAGGGCAAGCTGTCGGGCCCATTGCTCGACCGCATCGACCTCAATATCGACGTGCCGGCGGTGGCGCCGAGCGATCTCACCCTGCCGCCGCCGGCCGAGTCGAGTGCCGATGTCGCCGAGCGCGTGCGGCTCGCGCGCGCGCGGCAGACCGCGCGCTACGCGAAGCTGCCGGCGGACCGCCGCGTCCACACCAACGCCGAGGCCGACGGCGCGCTGCTCGACGAGGTCGCGGCCCCGGAGGAGGCGGGCCGCACCCTGCTCAGCCGCGCCGCCGAGCGGCTGCGCCTGTCGGCGCGCGGCTATCACCGGGTGCTGCGGGTCGCGCGCACCCTCGCCGACCTCGACGGCGCCGCAATCGTCGCTCGCCGCCACATCGCCGAGGCCCTCAGCTACCGCCGCGGGTTCGAGCGGTCGGAGGGTGGGTGAGGGCGCGACATCGGGTCAGACCGCGCGCACTTCACGGCCTGCTACAATGTTGCGTCTTCGCAAAAATCGCCGTCAAGGGTGCCGGTTGGTGAGCTCGGTCGGTCTGCTGCTGCTGACACTGTTTGTGCTGCCGGTGCTGGTGAGCGGCTGCCTGCCCGATCCCCGCGCGGGGGTGCCGTGGTACGAGGCGCGCCGCGATCCGACGGGTCTCGCCCCCGACCCGGCGACCACCCAGGAAGCGGTGATCCAGGTCTACGCCGCGCCGGCAGTGTCGTGGCGCGGGATTTTCGCCGTGCACACCTGGATCGCGGTCAAGCCGACCGCGGCCCAGCGCTATACGCGGTACGAGGTGCTCGGCTTTGGCGTGGCCAATGGCGCTCCGGCGGTGCGCGTCGACCGGATGGGCCCGGACAATTACTGGTTCGGCGCCCGGCCGCAAATCGTGCTCGACCGGCGCGGGGCGGGTGTCGACGCGATGATCGACAAGATCCGCGCCGCAGTCGCCAGCTACCCCTATCCCCGCGACTACCGCGCCTGGCCCGGCCCCAACAGCAACACCTTTACCGCCTATATCGCGCGTCAGGTGCCCGAACTCGGCCTCGATCTGCCCTCGAACGCGATCGGCAAGGATTTCCTGCCCGACGGCGCGGTGTTCGCCGCCGCGCCCAGCGGCTCCGGGTTTCAGGTTTCGCTGTACGGCGTCGCCGGCTTTCTCGTCGCCGCCGATGAAGGGTTCGAGCTGAACCTGCTCGGCCTCAATTTCGGGGTGGACGCCGCGGCGCCGGCGCTGAAGCTGCCGGCGATCGGCCGGCTGGGAGTCAGCCACTGATCCGCGTCCGGCGCTCCCAGTTTTGGCGAGCCGGGCGATTGCAATACGGCGGCTGCCTCACTATCATTATGGCAGTACTGATATAATGATAGTGAGGTCTATATGGCTCATGTCGTCACGATCAACCGCCCCGATGTCGTCGCCCTCATCGAACAGGCCGCCAACAAGCTGACGAAAGGCAACAAGACCGAGGTCGTGAATCTCGCGGTAAAGCGGCTGCTTGATCAGGACGCGCGCAGCGGCTCGCTGTTCGGAGCCCACCCCGGAACGCTTTGGGTTCGGGAAGGTGTCGACCTTACCGAGCCGATACTTGATGTCGTGCCCGACGCCGAGACCGGTTATGAGATCGATCGGTGACCGATAGGCTTCTGCTGGACACTCATATCGCGCTTTGGCTCGATCGCGGGCACGAGCGCCTAACCACTGTCACCCGCGGGTTGATCGACGAATGCTGGAAGTCCGGCGGGACGGTATATTTCAGCGCCGTTTCCGTTTGGGAGATCGCAGTGCTGGTGGATTCGCGACGGATGGACCTGGGGAGCCCGGTCACGGTATGGGTCAAAAATTTTATCGGCGGACCGGGTATCGAGGCGGTGCCTCTCGCGTTGAACGCCGCGGCTCGCGCCTATCGGCTGGAGCATCTTGAGCATCGCGACCCCGCCGACCGGCTGCTGATCGCGACGGCGATCGATCTCGGATGCCCGCTGGTCACGTATGACGAGCGAATTCGGCGCTTTAGCGAAAGACACGGCCGGCAATACGGCTTTGCGGTCGCGGCCTGAGCCTGCGCGCATACCCCGCCCGCCGGGAAATCGCTTGCGGGAACCGGGCGCGATGGCCGACGATCACCGGACATCAGGCATTCGCCGAGGATCCGGGCATGAGCGAACCTTACCTGCGCAGCGGCATCTTCCTCGCGCCGTTCCATAACCACGACGAGAACCCGACCCTGTCGATGGAGCGGGACATGGAGCTGCTCGAGCACCTCGACCGGCTCAATTACCACGAGGCCTGGATCGGCGAGCACCATTCCGGCGGGTTCGAGCTGATCGCCTGCCCCGAGATGTTCATCGCCGCCGCGGCGCAGCGCACCCGCCACATCCGGCTCGGCACCGGCGTCGTGTCGTTGCCCTACCACAACCCGTTCATGCTCGCCGACCGTATGGTCCAGCTAGACCACATGACCCGCGGCCGGGCGATGTTCGGCGTCGGCCCGGGGGCGCTGGTCCACGACGCGCTGAAGATCGGCATCGACCCCTCGAACCAGCGCGAGATGATGGACGAATCGTTTGACGTCATCACCCGGCTGCTTCGCGGCGAGACGGTCACCAAGAAGACTGACTGGTTCAACATCACCGACGCGCAACTCCAGCTGCGTCCCTATACCCGTCCGACGATGGAGCTGGCGGTGGCGGCGGCGCGCTCGCCGTCCGGCTCGGTGTTGGCCGGCAAGCACGGCGTCGGCATGCTGTCGATCGGCGGCACCAGCCCGATGGCGATGGAGGCGCACACCCGCAATTGGGGCACGTACGAGGAGAACGCGCGCGCCAACGGCCACACGCCGAACCGCAAGGATTGGCGTGTCGTCGGCCTGTTCCACATCGCCGAAACCCGCGAGCAGGCGCGCGAGAACGCGAAGTTTGGGGTTGAGCAGTTCGCCCAGTATTTCCGCGACGTCGCCACCTTCCCGATCATTCCGGGCGATGTCGAGAACGCGACCGACTGGCTGATCGACACCGGCACCGCCTGCATCGGCACGCCCGATGATGCGGTCGCCTATATCGACCGGCTGATGACCGGGTCGGGCGGGTTCGGCGTCATGTGCGAGCTGGCGCACAACTGGGCCGATTGGGAGGCGACCAAGCGGCATTACGAGCTGATGGCGCGCTTTGTCCATCCCAAGTTCCAGCAGAGCCGCGAACTGCTCCAGGGCAGCTACGATTACGCCACCAGCCATCATGCCGATTTCGGCAGCCAGGCCGCCGCGGCGATCCAGAAGGCGATCGACCAGCACGAAGCGACCAAGGCCGGCGATGGCAAGAAGGAGGCGGCGGAGTAGGGCTCATCATGCAAAGCCAGAACCGCATCTTCGACGACATCGCCCGCGTCGCCGGCGGGGCGATCGGCGCGCTGTCCGGCGTGCGTGGCGAGATCGAGGCGCGGCTGCGCGATCAGCTCGAGCGCATTCTCGCCGGCATGGACCTTGTCAGCCGCGAGGAATTTGAGGCCGTCAAGGCCATGGCGGCAAAGGCCCGCACCGAGCAGGAGGAGTTGCTGCGCCGGATCGCCGAACTGGAAGCCCGCATCGAGGATGATGACGGCAAAACGTCGGCGCCGAGGGCTCGCCGCGCAGACAAATAGGTTGCCGGACAACCTTCCGTTTCTTTACGCCGAGCCATGCTTAACCCGGCGACGGCGCCATCCCCAATCGACCTCCGGGCAGGCAACGTTGAGAACTTATCCCCAGATTCTGGGGCACGGTCCCCACTTGCCCCTATATCTTGCCTTGCCACCGTTATCCGGGTTTGGCAGCGTAGCCGTGGGGATGGCGTTGCGGCAGCTGGTCTTACAGGGTCCGGCCCGATTTTTGGATTGCAGCCGCCGCAAAGTTGCTAAAAGGGGCCGCCGGGCGGCACGCCGCTCGGCCTTTGGGAGCGTGCGATGACGTCTCTTTCTTTTACGGAAACCACGCCGCATGTCGGCAATCCGATCGATTTGGTCGAGGAGATTGTCATCGCCAACGACTGGGCCCACGACCGCGCCGGCGAAGACGAGCTGGTGGTCGAGATTCCCGGCCGCTGGTGCGATTACCGGTGCTATTTCCTGTGGCAGGAGGAGCTGACCGCGCTGCATTTCTCGTGCGGCTTCGACATGAAGGTGCCGAAGCGCCGCCGCGGCGTCCTGTACGAATTGCTTGCTCTCGCCAACGAGCGGTTGTGGCTCGGCCATTTCGACCTGGCGGCGGGGGATAATTCGCCGTCCTTCCGTTATGCCGTGCTGCTGCGCGGGCAATCCGGCGTTGCCAGCGAGCAGGTCGAGGATGTCGTCGACATCGCCGTGTCCGAATGCGAGCGCTTCTACCCGGCATTCCAACTCGTCGTCTGGGGCGGCAAGCCCCCCGACGAGGCGATGGCGGCGGCGATGATCGATCCCATCGGCGAGGCCTGACCGGCATGGAGGCCGCACGATGACCGCGGGCACGGTGGTTCTCGTCGGGTGCGGCCAAATGGGCTCGGCGATGCTGCGCGGCTGGTTGAAGAGCGGCGCCGCGTCACGCTACGTCGCGGTCGAGCCCTATGGGGTGCCGGCGGATATTGCCGCCGCCTCTCAGGTCAGCGCCCATAAGTCCGCGGCCGAATTGCCCGACGACTTGGCGCCGGACGCGGTCGTCTTCGCGGTCAAGCCGCAGGTTTTCGACGAGGTCGTGCCGCCCTATCGCCGGTGGGTGCGGCCGCAGACCATGTTCATGTCGATCGCCGCCGGCAAGACCATCGCCGGCATGGCGAAGCATCTCGGCGATGCGGCGATCGTGCGGGTCATGCCCAACACCCCAGCAGCGATCGGCCGGGCGATCAGCGTCGCCTGCGCCACCCCGCGGGTCAGCGCCACTCAGCGGCAATTGTGCAAGGGGCTGCTCGCCGCGATCGGCGCCAGCACCTGGATCGCCGACGAGGCGCTGATGGATGCGGTGACCGCGGTTTCGGGCAGCGGGCCGGCCTATGTGTTCCTGTTGATCGAGACCCTGGCGGCGGCCGGCGAAAAGGCCGGGCTGCCGGCCGACCTCGCGCTGCAGCTCGCCAAGGCGACCGTGTCGGGCTCGGGTGAGCTGGCCTGCGTCGCCAGCGAGACACCCGCAAAGCTGCGTGAGAACGTCACCAGCCCCGGCGGCACCACCCGCGCCGCCCTCGACGTGCTGATGGCCGACGACGGGATGGCGGCGCTGATGACGCGCGCCGTCGCCGCCGCGACCCGCCGCTCGCGCGAGCTGGCGAGCTGAGCCGGGCGACGATGGCCGCGGGACGCGGGCGGGGATCCGCCAGACCGTCAGGGAAAGGGGCGTCGAATGAAGGGGGCGCCCCCGCCGGCGCCGCCGATCCCGACCGCATCGTCGACACGGCGATGGCGCTGATCGCCGAGCACGGCTGGCGCGCGGTGTCGCTCGCCTCGGTGGCGGAGGCGGCGGGGCTGACGACCCTGCAGGTGTACCGCATCTTTCCGTCGAAGGCGGCGATCCTCGCCGGCCTCTTCCGGCGCGTTGACGAGGCGGTGCTCGCCGCCCCGCCGGAGGCCGAGGACGGCGAGCGCCCGCGCGACCGGCTGTTCGATCTGCTGATGCGGCGTTTCGACGCGCTGCAGCCGTATCGCGAGGGGCTCGGCCGGCTGCGGCGCGAGCTGCCCTTCGATCCGCCGAGCGCGCTGTGCGCCGGTGCGGCCTTGTTGGGTTCGATGCGCTGGATGCTCGACGGGGCGGGGATAAGGACTGCGGGCATCGGCGGGATCGTCGCGGTCAAGCTGACGGCGGCGGCCTACCTTGCTGCGGCGCACACCTGGACGACCGACGAGTCGCCCGATTTGGCACCGACGATGGCGGCGCTCGACCGCCGGCTGCGGGGGATCGAGCGCTGGCTGACCGCGGCGCATGCCGGCTCAAACCGACGCGAGGCAACTCAAGGCTGACCTTTGCCCGACCGCTTCAGCGATTTATGCTGCACTGCAAAATAATAAGCCTTGACCATAATCCGGATGGGTTCCATATAGCCGATTGTGCGCTGCACAATAGCCCTTGCCCTTAATCCGGAACCCCGCCATGTCTGATGCCCGCCCCAGCTTTTTCGATTTCGACATGACCAAGCTTTTTGCCGATTTCCGCATGCGTCCCTTCGATGTCGAAGCGATGTGGGCGATGCAGCGCCGCAATATCGAGGCGCTGACCCACGCCAATCAGCTCGCGGTCGAGGGCATCCATGCCGTCGCCAAGCGGCAGATGGAAATCGCCCAGCAGACCTTCGAGGAGCTGTCGAGCCTGATGCGTGACGTGGTGCAGCCGGCCTCGACCGAGGTTCGCATCGCCAAGCAAACCGACTATGCCAAGACCGCTATCGACAAGGGCATGACCCATGGCCGCGAGATCGCGACGATGGCCGCCAAGACCGGCGGCGATGTCGCCGAGGTGCTGCACAAGCGTACCGCCGAGAGCCTCGACGAGATCCACGGCTTTGCCTCCAAGACGGCCGGCGCCGCTGCCGACACGATGGCCGCTGCCGCCGAATAGTTTTCGCAAACGGCAAAAGGCCGTTTCCGGCAACGGGGGCGGCCTTTTCGATTCCGGCCTTTTTCAATCCCATGGGGCCGCTGCTATCATCACCGCATGACGATCGACTACGACACCTTCGAGCGGGTCGATATCCGCGTCGGCACCATCGTCGGCGCGGAGCCGTATCCCGAGGCGCGCCGGCCGGCTTACAAGCTGTCCATCGATTTCGGCGATGAAATCGGGGTGAAGCGTTCCTCGGCGCAGCTTCCTGCCAACTACCGGCTCGACGAGCTGGTCGGCCGCCAGGTGGCCGCCGTCGTCAACTTCGCGCCAAAGCAGATCGGCAAGTTCATGTCCGAGGTGCTGGTGCTCGGTTTTCCCGACGCCGCCGGCGCGGTGGTGCTGATCGCGCCCGACAAGCCGGTCCCGAATGGTGGCCGGCTGTTTTGATTCGCAGTCTTTGGGCGGCTTCTTAACGCGGCAGGTGAACCCGCGCCCGTAACCCGCCATGTGGCGAGGTTTCCAGCCGCACGTCGCCGCCGTGGCTGCGGGCGACGTCCCGCGCGATCGTCAACCCGAGGCCGATCCCGCCGGTAGACGGGTTGCGCGACTGGTCGAGCCGGATGAACGGCTGGAACACGTGGTCGCGCTCCTGGGCGGGTATCCCCGGCCCGTCATCGTCGACGAAGATGTCGACGCCGTCGGCGACACGGCGGCTGGTCAGCCACACCTGGCTGCCATAGCGGGCGCCGTTGGCGACCAGGTTCCCCAGGCAACGCCGCAGCGCGTTCGGCCGGATCGGCACCACCAGCGCCTCCGGCTGGTCGAGCAACACCGCCTTGCCGTCGCGCCGCACTGCGGCGGCGATATCCGCGATCAGTGGCGAGATGTCGGTCTCGACCGCGGTCTCGGTGCCTTCGCCCCGCGCGAAATCGAGATAAAGCTGCATCAGCCTTTCCATGTCGACGACATCCGATTTCAGCTCCGCAACGGTCGGATTGTCGCCGAGCAGCTCGAGCGCCAGCTTCATGCGGGTGAGGGGGGTGCGCAGATCGTGCGACACCCCGGCCAGCATCTCGGTGCGCTGGCGGATTTGCCGCTGGATGCGGTTGCGCATCTGAATAAAGGCGACCGCCGCCTGGCGCACCTCAAGCGCGCCTTCGACTTTGGAAAAGGCCACCGGCCGTCCCTTGCCGAAGCCCTCGGCGGCGATGGCGAGCCGGCGCAGCGACTTCACCTGGTTGCGCAGGAAAATGGCCGCAACCACGAACAAAACCAGGGACGATCCGATCATCCACAGGATGAAGATATAGGTCGTGGAGGTCGTCAGCCGCTTGCGCGACACGGTGGCGGACAGCACACCCTTCGGCAGCTGCACCTTGATCAGGATGTCGTCGGGATCGCTGACGGCGTCCATGCGAAACGGCTCGGTAATATGCTCGTGCAGCGCCAGTTGCAGCTGTTCCTCCGGCTGGTAGCCGCCCGCCGGAGCAGCCGGCGGCAGCGCGCCGGCGCGGTCGAAGCTGAAATAGGTCTCGGTTTGCGAGGAAGCGTGCTCCATCAGCTGCGCCAGCTCGACATCGGACCGGGCGGTCTTGATCCCCTCCATGACGATGGCGATGTCGCCGGCGACGTTGGACGACAGCCGCCGCGACATGGTCTCCCAATGGCGCGCGTAGAAGACCCAGGCCGAGATGATCTGCACCAGCACCAGCGGCACGACGATCAGCAGCAGCGAGCGGCCGAACATCGTCCGCGGCAGCATGCGCTTGACCCAGCTGCGCTGGCGGATGTCGAGGCTGTCGGGCCGGATCTCGTCCGGCGCGTCGGGCCCGATGTCGCGCGGCAGGTCGTTCATCGCGTCCGCCGGCTCAATCCGGCCGCAGCGCATAGCCGGTGCCGCGTACCGTCTGCAGGTAGCGCGGGTTGCGCGGATCGGGCTCGATCTTGCGGCGCAGCCGGGTGACCTGCACGTCGACATTACGGACATTGCCGCTGAACTGCGCCGACTGCGACAGCTCCTCGCGCGAGACCGGCTGCGGCGCACGCTCGGCCAGGCTCGCCAGCAGCGCGGTCTCGGCGGCGGTGAGCCGGACCGGCTCGTCGTCGCGGAACAGCTCGCTGCGGGTAAGATCGAAGCGGTAGCCGGCAAAGCGGATGTCGGGCGGCGGCGCCTCGGCCGGAAGGAGGCGGCGCTGCAGGATGTTGCGGATGCGCAGCAGCAATTCGCGCGGCTCGAACGGCTTCACCAGGTAATCGTCGGCGCCCTGCTCCAGCCCGTTGATGCGGTCTTCCGGCTCAGCCATCGCCGTCAGCAGCAGCACCGGCACCGTCCCCGAACCTTTGGCTTCGGCGCGCAGCGCGCGTGTCAGGTCGAGCCCGCTTTCCCCCGGCATCATCACGTCGAGCACGATCAGGTCGAAGTCGAAGCTGGCGAGCTGGCCGCGCGCCTGTTGCGCGTCCGCCGCGCCGGTAACCCGGAACCCGTTATCCGACAAATAGCGGCGCAACAGGTCGCGCAGCCGCGCATCGTCGTCAACGACGAGAAGGTGAGGTTCGCTCTCGCTCATCGCCTGGTTATACGCGAAAACGCGCCGTACGATCAGGGCAAGCCAAGCGTCGGCGCAAAACCCCTCTCCCGCTTGCGGGAGAGGGAGGGGCCCGCGCCGCAGGCGTGGGAGGGTGAGGGTATGCCGCGACCGCACCCTCACCCGCCTCGCCTCGGCTGTGCCGCTGCTCGGCACCCTCTCCCGCACGCGGGAGAGGGGTGTGAAGACGCCCGCGGTCCTACCGCCGTCCTCGCCCGCGGTCGAAGCGATGGCGGTCGTCGGCGCTGGCGATGATGCCGAGCAGCACCTTGCGGAACCCGTCGACCGCCTGGGCGCCGGCCTTGCGGTAGGCGGCGCCGACCCGGTCGCGCTGCGGCTCCGACAGCTGGCGTTCGAGCTCGTGCCCCTTGCCGGTCAGCTCCAGCAGGCGCTGCCGCCGGTCCTGCGAGCCGTGGTGCTGCACGATAAAACCCTGCCGCACCAGCTGTCCCAGCACCCGGTTGAGGCTTTGCTTGGTGATCTTTAGGATTGTCAGCAGCTCGCCGACGGTGATGTGCGGCCGCCGCCCGACAAAATGCACGACCCGGTGGTGCGCGCGGCCAAACCCGTACCGGGTCAGGATCGCGTCGGGCTCGGCAGTGAAGTCGCGGTAGGCGAAAAACAGCAGCTCGATGGCTTGTCGAACCTCCTCCTCGCTGAGGAACGGCGCGTCGGCCACCGCACCGGTCTCACGTATTTTTATGTCAGTCATATTGACTTATTCCGCAAGCATCGGTAAAACGAGGCGTTGGTTGCGTTATAAAGTTTCGCAAAACCCCGGCGCGGGAGGAAATGTCCATGGCTGGTGACCTGATCCCCTTCGACGATCGCGACGGCTTCATCTGGTACGACGGCGGCCTTGTTCCCTGGCGCGACGCCAAGCTGCACGTGCTGACCCACGGGCTGCATTATGCGAGTTGCGTGTTCGAAGGCGAGCGCGTCTACAACGGTCACATCTTCCACCACGAGCAGCACAACGAGCGGCTGATCAATTCGGCCAGGATACTCGGCTTCGAGATTCCCGCCAGCATGGATGATCTGAAGAAGGCGGGCGAGGAACTGGTCGCCGCCAACAAGATCGTCGACGGCTATGTCCGCCCCGTGGCCTGGCGCGGCGCCGAGCAGATGGGCGTGTCGGCCGAGCTCAGCAAAATCCACCTCGCGATCGCCTGCTGGGACTGGCCGGCCTATTTCTCGCCCGAGGCGCGGGCCAAGGGCATCCGCATGATGCAGTCGAAATGGGCGCGCCCGGCGCCGCACACCGCGCCGGTGCACGCCAAGGCCTCCGGCCTCTACATGATCTGCACGATGGCCAAGCACGAGGCCAACGCCGCCGGCTATGACGATGCGCTGATGCTCGACTGGCGCGGCCAGCTCGCCGAGGGCACCGGCGCCAACCTCTTTCTCGTCATCGACGGCGAGATTCACACCCCGACCCCGGACTGCTTCCTCAACGGCATCACCCGGCAGACCGTGATCGGCCTCGCCAAGAGCCGCGGCATCAAGGTGATCGAACGCGCGATCATGCCCGACGAGTTCGCCAAGGCGCAGGAGGTGTTCCTCACCGGCTCGGCCGCCGAGGTCACCCCGGTCGGCGAGATTGACGGCGCGATCGGCCGCTTCCGCTTCACCCCGGGCGCGATCTGCCGGCTGATGTGGGAAGACTACGACCGCATCACCGGCAAGAAAATCGACGCCAAGGCCGCGGAGTAACTCTCAAAACCCCTCTCCCGCTTGCGGGAGAGGGTGCCTCGCGCAGCGAGGCGGGTGAGGGCGGCGGTCGCCTAGTTTCCCTCACCCTCCCATCGCTGGCGCGATGGGCCCCTCCCTCTCCCGCAAGCGGGAGAGGGGCTTTCCTACCGCCCCTTCCACCGCTCCAGCGCGGCCTCGTCGTCGGCGCGGCGCTCGACCCAGCGTTCGCCGTCGGGGGTTTCCTCGCTCTTCCAGAACGGCGCGTCAGTCTTCAGCCAATCGATGAGGAAATGGCACGCCGCAAGCGCCGCCTCGCGGTGCGGCGAGGCGGTCGCCACCAGCACGATGCGCTCGCCCGGCTCGAGCCGGCCGTAGCGGTGGATCACCAGGCTCGCGTCGAGCGGCCAGCGCCGATTGGCCTCGGCCTCGATCTCGGCCAGTTTTTTCTCGGTCATGCCGGGATAGTGCTCGAGGGTCAGCGCACCCACCCGATCGCCGCCTCCCATGTCCCGCACCAGCCCGATAAAGCTCGCGACCCCGCCGATGCGCGGATTGCCCTTGGTCAGCTTTTCCAGCTCGACGCCGACATCGAAATCCTCGCGTTGGACCCGGATCATCGCCTCAGGCCTCCAACAACCGTCGTCATTGCGAGCGCAGCGAAGCAATCTCGTGCAGTGGGAGCCTGGGTCGTCGAGATTGCCGCGTCGCCTCCGGGGCCTCGCAATGACACCATCGCCTAGCCCCCCGTCACCGGCGGAAAGATCGCGACCTCGTCGCCGTCGCCGATCTTGTGCTCGGGGTCGACATAGTCCTGGTTGACCGCGACCCGCACCGCTGCAGGGTTCTTCAGCGCCTCGGCATAGCCGCCGCCGCGTCCCTTGAGCCAGGCGAGTAGCCCGGCGACATCGTCCACCCCCTGCGGCAGCGCCAGCTCCTCCTCGGCGGTGCCGATCTTGGCGCGCAGCCAGGCGAAATACAGCAGCTTCATGACCTGGACCGTAGGCGTCTCGCCTGCTCTTTGGCGGGTAGTTGGCGGGCGGGACGCTCTTTGGGAGGTTGGCGGGCGGGACGCCCGCGGTCCAACTTCACCCGATGATCTCGGCATAGGGCAGGAAATCGACCATCGCGCCGGCGGCGAGCCCATCCGCGTCCTCGTCGACGATGACGAACCCGTCCGAGCGCACGATCGAGGACAGGATGCCGGCCCCGTCCTTGGGGTATTTGCTGGCGACGACTGTATCGCCGTCGCGCGACAGGCTGGCGCGGACATATTCGCGCCGCCCGGGGCGCTTCTTGTAGGCGAAATCGGCGCGCACCCGAAACAGCGTCGGCGCCTCCGCGGCGCCGCCGCCGAGCCGCAGGATCAGCGGCCGGCCGAGAATGGCGAAAGTCAGCGCCGCGGCGACCGGGTTGCCCGGCAGCCCGATCAGCGGCACGCCCTTGACCTGGCCGAGCGCCACCGGCCGCCCCGGCTTGATCGCCAGCCGCCAGAAATCGAGCCGCCCGAGTTTCTCGATCGCCGCCTTCACATGATCTTCCTCGCCGGTCGACACTCCGCCGGAGGTCACGATCAGGTCGTGGTTCCGCGCCGCTTCGGCCAGGGTTTCGGCGAGCGCCGCCTCGCGGTCGGGGCGGATGCCCAAATCCGTCACCGCGCAACCAAGCCCGCGCAATAAAGACGCCAGCATGATCCGGTTGGCGTCATAGATCATGCCACGGGCGAGCGGCGCGCCCGGCTCGCAGACCTCGTCGCCGGTCGACATCAGCGCGACGCGCAGCTTCCTGTACACTCTCAGCCGGTCGTGGCCCAGCGCCGCGGCGAGCCCGAGATCGGCCGGCTTCAGCCGGCGTCCGGCGGAAAGCGCGACCGAGCCCCTCTCGACATCCTCGCCGGCATGACGGCGGTTGGCGCCTTTTTTCAGGCCGGGCTTCATCGTCACTCGGCCGTCCGCGAGGGTGCAATCCTCCTGCATTATCACCGTGTCGGCGCCCTCGGGCATCGGCGCGCCGGTGAAGATGCGGATCGCCTCGCCGCGTTCGACATTGCGGCCGAGCGGATGCCCCGCGGCGGCGCGCCCGGTCACCGGCAACACCGTGTCGCGGCCGGGCCGCAGATCGGCATGGGCGATGGCATAGCCGTCGACCGCGCTGTTGGGGTGCGGCGGCAAATCCATACCGGCGACGAGGTCCTGCGCCAGAATGCGGCCTGCCGCCTCCATCAACGGCACCGTTTCCGCCTCGACCACCGGAGTCACCCGCTCGGCGATCAGCGCCAGGGCGGCGTCGACGCTCAGCAGCGTCCCGCCAAAGGCAAAGCAATCGTCGCTCAGCTGCGCCATCAATCGGGTCCAGGCTGGGCCAGGATGAAGTCGGCAATCGCCGAAATATCGGCCAGCGACAACAGAGGTAACGGCACCCCCAGGTTTTCGTCCGAAGCCACTGCCACGATATGCGGATCGTCGGGATAGAGGAACGGTTTTCCGACCGAGGGGCGGTGCACTTCCAGCTTCAGGTGGCGGGCGCGCTTGAACCCTTCGACCAACAGCAGGTCGACCGGCGCCATCCGCTGCACCAGCGCGTCGAGCGAAGGCTCGGGCGTATCGCGCAGTTCGTGCATCAGCGCGAAGCGCCGCGACGAGGCGACCATCACCTCGCTGGCCCCGGCCTGGCGGTGCAGCCAGGAATCCTTGCCGGGCTGGTCGACGTCGAATTCGTGGTGGGCGTGCTTTATCGTCGAGACCGAAACGCCGCGCCGCACCAGCTCCGGGATCAGCGCCGTCAGCAGCGTCGTCTTGCCGCTGCCGCTCCACCCGGCGAGGCCGAAGATGCGCATGGCTTTCCAGGCTACCCCGCTCAGGCGAGGCGCTGGGTCTTGCTGGCGGGGGGCTTTGGCGCTCGCGCGATATGCGGCAGGCCGAGCCGCAGATAGTCGTACCCGGTCACCAGGGTCAGCAGCGCCGCCGCCCACAGCAGGCTCTCGCCGATCAGCGGAACGGGCAGGAAGCGCGGGCCGGCGTCGCCGACGATCAGCACCCCGATCGCGATCATCTGGATCGCGGTCTTCCACTTCGCCAGGCGCGAAACCGGCATGCCGACCCGCAGCCCGGCGAGGTACTCGCGCAGGCCCGAGACCAGGATCTCGCGGCACAGGATGACCAGCGCCGGCAGCAGTGCGCGCGTCGACAGCCGGTCGGTCGCGGTCAGCATGAACAGGGTGGCCGCCACCAGCAGCTTGTCGGCGATGGGATCGAGAAAGCGGCCGAGCTCCGATTGCTGCGCCCAGCGCCGCGCGACATGGCCGTCGAGCCAGTCGGTGAACCCGGCCGCGGAGAACAGCGCGCAGCCGAGCCAGCGCGCATACTCGCCCGACAGATAGAACGTGCCCACCACCACCGGGATCACCAGGATCCGCGATAGGGTTAACAGGTTGGGAACACTGGTGAGCGGCACGCCTGCCTCCGGGCGAATGGGGCCGGGGTTGGAGGTTATCTTATCCAACCCCATGAAAATGATCGTAAACCTTTTTTGCGACAGCTTTGCTAATGCCGGGGACTCTTTCGATTTCGGCGAGCCCGGCGCGGGCGACGGTGCGGGCCGAGCCGAAATGGTGCAGCAGCGCCTGCTTTCTGCGTACTCCTATTCCGCCGATTTCGTCGAGCGGCGATCGGCTGATACCTGATGCGCGCCGGGCGCGGTGCGTGCCGATGGCAAAGCGGTGCGCCTCGTCGCGCAGCCGTTGCAGGAAATAGAGCACCGGATCGCGCGGCTCCAATGAAAAGGACGGTTTCCCCGGCAGAAAGAAGCGCTCGCGGCCGGCGTTGCGGTCGGGCCCCTTGGCGATGCCGCAGAGCGCGACATCGTCGATGCCGAGCTCGTCGAGCACGCCTTGCGCCGCGCTGAGCTGCCCCAGACCGCCATCGATCAGCACGAGGTCGGGCCAGGCCCCGGCGGTGCGGTCGGGGTCTTCCTTGAGGGCGCGTCCTAAGCGGCGGCGCAGCACTTCTCGCATCATCGCATAGTCATCGCCGCCGAACCTGGGCGGTTCCCTGTCCGGCTTCGATGAAACGCCGCGAGCAGCGGAAGGAGCACCGCCCGCTCCCTCTTCCCCCTGAAGGGTGGAGAGGGCATCGGGGTCCCCGGCCTCGCGCGTGCGTTCGCCGCGGATGGTGAACTTGCGGTACTGGTTCTTCATCAACCCTTCGGAGCCGGCGACGATCATCGCGCCGACCGCGTTCGAGCCCTGGATGTGGCTGTTGTCGTAGACCTCGATCCGGTTCAGCGGGCCGGTCATGTTCAGCGCCGCGGCGACCCCGTCGAGCAATTGCCGCTGCGAGCTGCTTTCCGCGAGGCGGCGTCCGAGCGCCTCGCGCGCCGTCCCGGCGATCCGCTCGATCAGTTTGCGCTTGTCGCCGCGCTGCGGCACCGCGAGGCTGACCTTGTGCCCGCCGAGCGACAGCGCCTCGGCGACTAGCCCTTGCTCGACCAGCGTGTGGCTCAGCAGGACGCAAGGGGGCTTTGGCCGGTTGTCGTAGAACTGGCCGACAAAGCTGGTCAGCACCTCCTCGACCGGCAGCTGCCGGTCATGGCTCGGGAAATACGCGCGGTTGCCCCAATTCTGGCCGCCACGAAAAAAGAACACCTGCACGCAGGTATGCCCGCCTTCCTGATGCGCGGCGATAACATCGGCATCCTCGATGCCGGGGGTGTAGATGTCCTGATGCCCCTGGACCATCGACAGCGCGCGGATGCGGTCGCGCAGCATCGCCGCAGCCTCGAAATCGAGCGAGGCCGACGCCGCCTGCATCTCGACCGCGAGTTGCCGCTGCACGTCGGCGCTGCGGCCCGACAGGAAGCCCTTCGCCTCGTCGATCAGTGCGGCGTAGTCATCGCTTTCGATGCGGCCGACGCACGGCGCGCTGCACCGCTTGATCTGAAACAGCAGGCAGGGGCGGGTGCGGTTGGCGAAGACGCTGTCGCTGCACGAGCGCAACAGGAACGCCTTCTGCAGCGTGATCAAAGTTCGGTTGACCGCGCCGGCCGAGGCGAACGGCCCGAAAAATACCCCGCCCTTGTCGCGGGCGCCGCGGTGCTTGGTGAGCTGCGGGAATTCGTGGCCGGCGGCGATATGGATTAGCGGGAACGACTTGTCGTCGCGCAGCAACACGTTAAATCGCGGCATCAAGCGCTTGATAAGATTGCATTCGAGCAGCAGCGCCTCGGCCTCGGTCGCGGTGACGACGATTTCCAGCGCCGTCGTCTCCGAAACCATGCGGCGCAGTCTGTTCGAAAGCCCCATCGGGTGGGTGTAGTTCTGCACCCGCGCTTTTAGGTTGCGCGCCTTGCCGACATAGACCGCGTCGCCCTTGCGGTCGAGCATCCGATAGACGCCGGGGCTCGCCGGCACATGCTTCAGCGCCGCGCGCAGCACCGCGATGCCGTTGGCGATGCTGCCTCCTCGAAGCGGCGGGGGCGCGGCCTCGGCGGTAGCGATGTCGATGCCGCCCGGGCCGCGGCGCGGATCGAAGGATTCAGGCCCAGGCTGGCGGCGGCTGCGCACGGCACGCGTCGGCCGGACCGCGTCGGCCGGAGCGATTACCGTGGGGTCTTGTGCGCTTTCCGGCATATCCACCGAACCTGGGGATAACTCTGTCGACAAACAATGCTCCGGGAGACCCGAACGCAGCCGTAGCCAAGGTTTCGAACCTGCTGCCTAAAAAGTAGGCAAAAACATAAGAGATTGATTCTACTTCTGTATTTCGAAGTCAATGGTAAACAGACTGTAACATTTGCCTTTTAATGCGAGAATCGGCCGCTGTCACACGCAGGTCATGTAAGCTGTGAACAACTTTAAGCCCGGCGTCATAGTCGAGACAAATCCAGGGCTTAGGCGGGACATTTTGCCACCCTTGGCACGTTGCGCCAGCCCATTGCCTATTCTACCACGCCGGGCTGGCGCGGCTGCGCCCAGCCCAGATGCTGGCCGCCGTCGAGCGCGATCATCTGCCCGGTCATCGCCGGCGCGTCGAGGATAAAGCGCAGTGCCGCGGCGATCTCTTCCGGCCCGGTTCCGCGCTGTAGCGGCATCATCTGGCATTGGCGGATGAACTGCTCGTGGCTCTGCCGCGGGCTCGGCAGCGTCGGGCCGGGGCCGATGCCGTTGACCCGGATGCGCGGCGCCAGCGCCAACGCCATTGTCTGGGTCAAGGTCCACAGCCCGGCCTTGCTGACCGTGTAGGAGACGAAATAGGGGGTGAGGCTCCATACCCGCTCGTCGAGCAAATTGACGATGACACCGCCTTTATCCACCGGCAGGTGCCGGGCGAATTCCTGCATCAGCACGAACGGCGCGCGCAGATTGACCGACAAATGCGCGTCCCAGCCGTCTCTGGTGACCGTGTCGGCGGTGTCGTTCTCGAACACCGAGGCATTGTTGACCAGCACCCCGATCGGCCCCAGCGCCGCCGCGGCCTGCGGCAGCAGCTTGGTCACCGCATCCTCGCCGCGCAGATCAGCCGCCAGCGCTATCGCCTTGCCGCCGTTGCCGTTTATCGTCGCGACGATATCCTCCGCCGCCTCGGCGGAGCGCAAATAATGCACCGCCACAGCGAACCCCGCCTCGGCCAGCGCCAGCGCGCAGGCGCGGCCGATGCGCTGGCCGCCGCCGGTGACCAGCGCCGCCTGCGGCACCGCCGCAGTCGGGAAGGCGCCGCTCGGCACGCCGTCCGGATCGGGCCTACCGCCGGGCACGGCGATCCTTCTTAGCCCGCATCTTGGCGCGCATCACGTCGCGCGCCGAGACCCCGGCGCGGCCGGCGATCGAGCGTCCGCGCGTTCCGGCGGCGATCTCGGCCGCCTCCTGGACGCCGAGCTCGGCCATTTCCAGTCGCTTGATCTCGTCGCGCAGCCGGGCGGCTTCCTCGAATTCGAGGTCGCCGGCGGCGGCGCGCATGCGCTTTTCGAGGTCGGCGATGACCGCTTTGCGGTCCTTGCCCTGGTAGTGGTTGGCCTCGTGCTCCGACAGGCCGACAGTGACGTGGTCGCGCTCGTAGGCGCTGTCGAGGATGTCGGCGATGCCGCGCCGGATACTTTCCGGGGTGATGCCGTGCGCGGCGTTGTATTCCTGCTGCTTCTCGCGCCGCCTTCCGGTCTCGGCGAGCGCCGCCTTGAGGCTCTCGGTCATGTGGTCGGCGTAGAGGATGGCGCGGCCGTCGATGTGGCGCGCGGCGCGGCCGATGGTCTGGATCAGCGAGGTGCGCGAACGCAAATAGCCTTCCTTGTCGGCGTCGAGGATCGCGACCAGCGCGCATTCAGGGATATCAAGCCCTTCGCGCAGCAGGTTAATGCCGATCAGCACGTCGAAGATGCCCAGCCGCAGGTCGCGGATGATCTCGATGCGCTCGATCGTGTCGACGTCGGAGTGCAGGTAGCGCACCCGCAACCCGGCCTCGTGCAGGTACTCGGTCAGCGCCTCGGCCATGCGCTTGGTCAGCGTCGTGACCAGGGCGCGCTGACCCTTGGCGGCGACCTCGCGACACTCGGCCATCAGATCGTCGACCTGGTTTTCGATCGGGCGGATGATGCAGGGCGGGTCGATGAGGCCCGTGGGGCGCACGATCTGCTCGACGAAGACGCCGCCGACGCGCTCCATCTCCCACCGCCCCGGGGTCGCGGAGACAAAGATCGTCTGGCCGCGATAGGCGTCCCATTCCTCGAACTTGAGCGGCCGGTTGTCGGTGCATGACGGCAGCCGGAACCCGTATTCGGCCAGCGTCGTCTTGCGCGTCCAGTCGCCGCCGAACATGCCGCCGAGCTGCGGCACGGTGACGTGGCACTCATCGACGATGACCAAGGAGTCCCGCGACATATATTCGAAAAAGGTCGGCGGCGGCTCCCCCGGCGCGCGCCCGGTCAGGTAGCGCGAATAGTTCTCGATCCCGGCGCAGCTGCCGGTGGCCTCGATCATCTCGACATCGAAGGTGGTGCGCTGCTCCAGCCGCTGCGCCTCCAGCAGCCGGCCCGCGCCGTTGAGTTCGATGAGGCGGATCTTCAGGTCGCGCTTGATCTGCTCGATCGCCTGCAACAGCGTCGGTCGCGGCGTCACGTAATGGCTGTTGGCGTAGACCTTGATCGATTGCAGCGCGGTGATCTTCTCGCCGGTCAGCGGGTCGATCTCGTGGATGCCCTCGACCTCGTCGCCGAACAGCGAGATGCGCCAGGCGCGGTCTTCGTAATGCGCCGGAAAGATCTCGATCGTGTCGCCGCGCACGCGAAAAGTGCCGCGCACGAAACTGTGGTCGTTGCGCCGGTACTGCATCTCGACGAAATGGGCGAGCATGCGGTTGCGGTTGATCCGCTCGCCGACCTGCACCGATTCGGTCATCTGCGAGTAGGTTTCGACCGAGCCGATGCCGTAGATGCACGACACCGAAGCCACGACAACCACGTCGCGCCGCTCGAGGATCGCCCGCGTCGCCGAATGGCGCATCCGGTCGATTTGCTCGTTGAGCGACGATTCCTTCTCGACATAGGTGTCGGAGCGCGGGACGTAGGCTTCCGGCTGGTAGTAGTCGTAGTAGCTGACGAAATACTCCACCGCGTTGTCCGGGAAGAAGGACTTCATCTCGCCATAGAGCTGGGCGGCCAGCGTCTTGTTCGGCGCCAGCACGATCGCCGGCCGCTGCAGCCGCTGGATGACGTGCGCCATCGTAAAGGTCTTGCCCGAGCCGGTGACCCCGAGCAGCACCTGGTCCTTCTCGCCGCGCGCCAAGCCCTCGCACAATTCATCGATCGCCTGCGGCTGGTCGCCGGCCGGCTGGAACTCGGAGTGCAGCTGAAACGGCTTGCCGATATCGCCCGTCGGGCGCTCGGCGACAAAGAGCGGCTGGAGCATGACTTAAAGATAAGCCCGCGGGAGCCGGTGCGCCAGCGCCGCTCATCCCAAAAAAGAGCCCGCCGGCATCGCGTGCCGGCGGGCTCCCGAAACGCGTGAGCCGAACGGTTACGGCATCAGCACCTTGTCGACCACCATGATCACGCCATTGCTCTGATAGACGTTGGGGATGGTGATCCTGGCGCTGCCGCCCTTGGTGTCGGTCACCATCCAACCGCCGCCGCTCTGCGATACGGTCAGCGGCTCGCCTTCGACGGTCTTCAGCGCAACCTTGCCGCCGGGGGCGCTCTTCGCAGCCGTTGCCAGCGCCATCGAATCGTACTTGCCAGCGACGACGTGATAGGTCAGCACCTTGGTCAGCATCGCCTTGTTCTCGGGCTTCAGCAGGTTGTCGACGGTGCCGGGGGGCAGCGCCGCGAAGGCCTCGTTGGTCGGCGCGAACACCGTAAACGGTCCCGGCCCTTGTAGCGTCTCGACCAATCCGGCCGCCTTGACCGCCGCGACCAGCGTGGTGTGGTCCTTCGAGTTGACCGCGTTCTCGATGATGTTCTTCGACGGATACATCGCGGCGCCGCCAACCATCGGGTCGGTTTGCGCCATCGCGCCGGCTCCCAGCGCCATGGTCAATGCGGCCGCGGCCGCCATCAGCCTGATCTTCATTCCAAATTCCTCCTAATGCGGAACGCGCCGGCGCGCGAGTGCGGCGGCTTCAATCCCGTCATCTCTCGATACGGAGGCGAGGGAATTACGGATGCGGTGGTGGCGAATTATTTTTCGGCGAGCGTGATCAGCACTTTGCCCTGGTACAACACCGGCCCGGTCGGCAACCCGGTCGGCGACCCCCCAGGCGGTTCTCGGCTGACCGCCAGCGTGCTGCCTGCGCCGGGCACAACCGCGGCGTCGAGGAGCAGCAGCTCGTTCGCTTTCGGCCGCAGCAGCCCCAGCGGCTTGGGCGCGCCGCCCGCAATGCCCCAGAGCTGGAAGGAATGGCCGGCATCTGCGTCGACCGGGCCGATAGCCGAGACGCTGACCTCCTGCGGCCGTGCCGACAGGGCGATCCAAGCCGGCTGTCCGCTAGTGTCCGCCAGAACCGCCAGCACGCGCGGCGTACTCGGCGCTGTCAACGTCGCTACGTAGAGCACCAGCGCCGCGCAAACGGCCCCCGCGGCAATGGCGGGGCCGCGCCAGAAGGCGAGGGCGCCGAGCCGCGAGCGTGCCGACGCCGGCGGCGGCGGAGCGGGGCCGATGCGCTGCTCGATCGCCTGCCAGACACGGTCCGGCGGCGTCTCGTCCGGGGTGGCGTCGTCGAGCGGCGCGAACCGCTCGGCCCAGTCCGCCACCAAAGCCGCCAGAGTGGCGTCAGCGGCGATCAGCCGCTCGAAGCGCCGCCGCGCCAGGCGTGGCAGCGTGCCGAGGACGTATTCGCGGGCGAGGCGTTCGCGCAGCTCGGGGCTCTCATATTTCATGGGTCGAGGCACCGTTGCAACCGGTCGAGGCTGCGCCAGATCAAACTCTTGACGGTGCCGATCGGCATCGCCAGGCGGGTGGCGATCTCGTCCCGGGTCAATCCGTAAAGATAGGCCAGCAGCACGATTTGCCGCGGCTGCGGGTCGATCTCGTCGAGACAGCGCTGCAAGGCGCGCAATTCGGCGCCGCTGTCGGATCGGCCGGTGGCGGCAAAGCTCTGCAGCAATTCCTCCGGCGCGGCATGGCCTTCGGGGCGGCTCTGTTGACGGCGCAGCTGGTCGATCGCGCAATGCCGCACGATAGTGGCAAGCCAGGTCGGCACCGAACCCCGCACCGGATTGTAATCCTTCGCCCGCGTCCAGATCGTGACGAAGCTCTCTTGCAAGACTTCCTCCGCGAGCTCTCTGCGTCCACAGATTCGCAGCGCGACGCCAAATAGTTTCGCGGAGGTTTGCGTATAAAGCGCGGTGAAGGCCGCACGGTCGCCCACGGCAGACCCGCGGATCAGCTCGTGCAGATGAGGTGTCTTATCAAGCACGCGCGCAGACAAGCGCAGCATCGACGGGCGAAAGCATGGCCCAGAGATAGGACAACATGCGTCCGACCGCTAGCTGCGTGAGCGAAGGTGGATGCGTCGTACCGCCTCCCGCATCGCAGCAGCATCTTCACACGCGCGGGCGCGAGCAGTAAGATCGGTCGGTAATTCCCGGGAAAGAGAGACCATGGCTTTTCTTGCCGACCGCCTTGCGCGGGTCAAAGCCTCGCCCACGATGGCCATCACCGCTCTTGCCACCGAATTGAAAGCGGCGGGGCGCGACATCATCAGCCTGTCGGTCGGCGAGCCCGATTTCGACACGCCCGAGAACATCAAGGAAGCGGGGATCGCCGCGATCCGCCGCGGCGACACCAAATACACGGTGTTCGACGGCCGGATGGAGCTGAAACAAGCAATCGCGGCCAAGTTCAAGCGCGAGAACGGGCTCGATTACGAGCCCGGCCAGGTCTCGGTGTCGAGCGGCGGCAAGCAGGTGCTCTACAACGCGATGGTCGCGACCTTGAGCCCGGGCGACGAGGTGGTGATCCCGGCGCCGTATTGGGTGTCGTACCCGGAGATGGTGCTGCTCGCCGACGGCAATCCGGTGCCGGTGGCCTGCCCGCAGAATTACGGCTTTAAGCTGCGGCCCGAGGATCTCGACGCCGCGATCACGCCAAGGACCAAGTGGCTGATCCTCAATTCGCCGTCGAACCCGACCGGGGCGGCCTATACCGAGGCCGATCTGCGCGCGGTCGCCGACGTGCTGTTGCAGCACCCGCATGTCTGGGTGATGACCGACGACATGTACGAGCACCTGATCTACGACGATTTCGTCTACAAGACGATCGCCCAGGTCGAGCCGCGGCTCTACGAACGCACCCTCACGGTCAACGGGGTGTCGAAGGCTTATTGCATGACCGGCTGGCGCATCGGCTACGGCGCCGGACCGAAGCAGCTGATCAAGGCGATGGGCGCGATCCAGTCGAACTCGACCGCCAACCCGTGCTCGATCAGCCAGGCCGCGGCGATCGAGGCGCTCAACGGGCCGCAGGATTTCATCGCCCCCAACGCGGCGGTGTTCAAGCAGCGGCGGGATATCGTCGTCGATTGGCTGAACAAGATCCCGGGGCTGCATTGCCCGCGGCCGGAGGGCGCATTCTACGTCTATCCCTCCTGCGCCGGACTGCTCGGCAAGAAGACGCCCGCGGGCGAGGTCATCAACACCGACGCCGATGTCGCCAAATATCTGCTGGAGGCCGAGGGGGTCGCGGTTGTCCACGGCGACGCGTTCGGCCTCGCGCCGCATTTCCGCATCTCTTACGCCTGCGCGACCGAGGTGTTGCAGGAAGCCTGCCGCCGCATCGAGCGCGCCTGCCACGCGCTGACATAAGCGGACCGCGGCCGTCTCGGCCGCTTTTTGCCTCCGTAGGCCGGCCGGCCACCCGCGGGCCTCTCTCGACTGCGTCGCACCGGCGGCGGGAGAGCTCCTTTCCCGCGTGGGGTTGATAGGGTGCGGTGGTCTGGCGCAGCGGATCGGCGCCGTCGCGAGATTCCGGTTGCCATCGAACCGCTCGCCGCGTCACGATCCCGTCACAAGATGCGGGGCCGCGTGACGGGTCACCGGCGCCAGAACGGCAAGGGAGACGCTTATGGCTGAGGCTTCCGTGGGCCATCGCTGCGCGGTTCTGGTCGGCCCCTATCTCTCCGGCAAGACGACGCTGCTCGAGGCGATGCTGCATTCGAGCGGCACCACCACCCGGCGCGGCAGCGTGCGCGACGGCAGCTCGGTCGGCGACCATGTCGCCGAGGCGCGGGCGCGGCAGATGTCGACAGAGATGAACGTCGCCGAGGCGACCTATCTCGGCGACAAGTGGACGATCCTCGATTGCCCCGGCTCGGTCGAGCTTTCCTACGAGGCGCAGCAGGCGATGCTGGCCGCCGACGTCGCGGTCGTCGTCTGCGAGCCCGAGGTCGAGCGCGCGGTGACGGTTAGCGCGCTGTTGCGCTTTTTGGACCGCCACAACGTCCCGCACATGGTCTTCATCAACAAGCTCGACACCTCCAGCGAGCGGGTGGCCGACGTGCTGGGGGCGCTGCAATCCTATTCCGAACGCCCGCTGGTGCTGCGCCAGGTGCCGCTGCGCGACGGCGAGAACATCACCGGCTATGTCGATCTGGTCAGCGAGCGCGCCTACAAATACAAGCCGGGCCAGGCTTCCGATCTGATCCCGCTGCCGTCCGGTTTCTGGGACAACGAGGCCGATACCCGCACCAACCTCGTCGAAAAGCTTGCCGATTTCGACGACGAGCTGTTGGAAAAGCTGCTCGAAGACGTGCAGCCGTCGAAGGAAGAAATCTACGACCGCCTGCGAAAGGAAATCGGCGCCGGGCAGATCGTACCGGTGCTGGTGGGCTCGGGCCTGCAGGATTTCGGCGTGCGGCGGCTGTGGAAGTCGCTGCGCCACGACACTCCGGGGTCGAGCGCCGCGGCCGAGCGGCTCGGTATCGCTGCCTCGGGCGAGCCGATGGCCCAGGTCATCAAAACCTATCACCTGCCGCATACCGGCAAGCTGACCTTGGCCCGGATCTGGCGCGGCACGATCGCCGAGGGCGCGGTGCTCAACGGCGTGCGGGTCGCCGGCGTCGTCCGCGTCACCGGCGCGCAGCATGAGAAGGTGCCGTCCGCCGGCGCGGGCGAGGTCGTCGGCTTCACCCGCATGGAGGAGATCGCCACCGGCACGGTGCTCACCCCCTCGGGCAAGGCGCAGCCGCTGGCCCAGCCGGAAAAGCCGCAGCCGGTGTTCGGCCTCGCGGTCCATGCCGAAAAGCGCGGCGACGACGTCAAGCTGTCGGGCGCCATCGCCAAGCTGATCGACGAGGACCCCGCGCTCGAGCTGGAGCACAACCAGGACACCCGCGAGATGGTGCTGTGGGGCCAGGGCGACGTCCACATCCAGATCGCCATCGACCGGCTGCGCAACCGCCACAACCTCGCGGTCGTCGGCCATGCTTCCGTGGTGCCCTACCGCGAGACGATCCGCCGCGGCATGGAGCAGCACTCGCGCTTCAAGCGGCAGTCGGGCGGCCACGGCCAGTTCGCCGACATCACCGTCCAGATCAAGCCGGAGGCCCGTGGTTCGGGCTTTACCTTTAAGGACAGCGTCGTGGGCGGCGCGATCCCGCGCAACTACATCCCGGCGGTCGAGGAAGGCATCGAGGAATCGCTGAAGACCGGGCCGCTCGGTTTCCCGGTAGTCGACCTCTCGGTCAACCTGATCACCGGCCAGTTCCACGCGGTCGACAGCTCGGACATGGCGTTTAAGACCGCCGGGCGCCAGGCGATGCAGGAATCGCTGGCGAAATGCGAGCCGTTCCTGCTGGAGCCGATCGACGCGGTCGAGATTTCGGTGCCCAACGCCTTCACTGCGCGGGTGCAGCGGCTGGTCTCCGGGCGGCGGGGGCAGATCCTCGGCTTCGACGGCAAGGAGGATTGGCCGAACTGGGACGTGGTTCGCGCCTACCTGCCGCAGAGCGAGCTGCATGACCTCATCGTCGAGCTGCGCTCGCTGACCCTCGGCGTCGGCAGCTTCGCGCACAAGTTCGACCATATGCAGGAGCTGACCGGCAAGCCGGCCGAAAAGGTCATCGCCAGCCGGGCGCAGGAGGCGGCGCAGTAAGGCGGATGAGCGCAGCGTAATCCGCCGAGACGGAGACGAAGATTTGGCGGAAGGGCGCAGCGCCTTTCGCCCCCACGTGCCGCGCAATACGCCGCACTCGGGTAGTGTCTCAGTTTGAAATTGTTCCCTCCCTTGGAGCCAGGATCGCGCCGCCTACGTTCCGGGTATGTTATGCTTATCGGAAAGCATGGCGCGTGAGCGATGGACGACGACCTTGTTACCGCCTTCGTGAAGCGATCCCGGGCCGAGCAATCTCAGCTTCTCGCGGAGCTTCATTCCTACCGCTCTGGCATCACGCGACTTTGGACTGGCCGAACGGTTGACGGGCTGCGCGAAGTCACGGCCGAACGCGTTAGTCAGATTGAGCAAGAGATTGCCCGGATAGAGGCGACGATCGAATTTGTCAGCACTCTGGGAAAGGTACTTTAAATGCCGCGCGGCCCAAGGTCAGGAACCGCGCCAGCCGAAATTGCCGGCCTCAATTTCAAACTGAGCCACTACCCGCACTCTGCTCGCCTCGCAAAAGCGTGAGTTGGCTTCTCTCCTCGCCGCTCCCAAATCGTGGGGCGCGATCACACGATTATAGCGGGGCACGGTAATGCTGATACGACGCAGGCGCGGCTGGGAGCTTCCCGAGAGCGCGGCCACCGACGAGGCGGTGTTTCATGGCCGCCGCCGGCTGATCCAGGGGATTGCGGCCGGCTCGATCCTCGCGCCGGGGCTGCTGCGCGGGGGCCTCGCGCTCGCCGCCGACGCACCGGACCCGTCGGCGGGTCTCTACCCGGCCAAGAAAAACCCGAAATACACGCTCGACCGGCCGGTGACCGACGAGAAGGCGTCGACGACCTACAATAATTTCTACGAATACGGCACCGACAAGTCGATCTGGCGCGACGCCCAGCAGCTCAAGACTCGGCCGTGGACAATCAAGATCGACGGCATGGTCGAAAAGCCGATCACCGTCGACATCGACGATTTGTTGAAGAAAATGCCGCTCGAGGAGCGGCTCTACCGCCACCGCTGCGTCGAGGCATGGTCGATGGCGGTGCCGTGGAGCGGCTTCCCGCTCGCCGCGCTGGTCGCGATGGCGAAGCCGCTCGGGTCGGCCAAGTACCTGAAGATGGTGACCTTTATGGACCCGAGCATGGCGCCGGAGCAGAAGAAATTCTTTTACCCGTGGCCCTACACCGAAGGGCTGACGATGGCGGAGGCGAGCAACGAGCTGTCGTTCATCTCGACCGGCATGTACGGCCATGTGATGCCAAAGCAGGACGGCGCGCCGCTGCGCCTCACCGTGCCGTGGAAATACGGGTTCAAGTCGGTCAAGTCGGTCAACCATTTCGAGTTCACCGACCAGCGCCCGAAAACCTATTGGGAGGCGCTGCAATCGAGCGAATACGGGTTCTGGGCCAATGTGAACCCGGAAGTGCCGCACCCGCGCTGGAGCCAGGCCACCGAGCGCGTCATCGGCACCGATGAGCGCAAGCCGACCCAGCTCTACAACGGCTACGGCGAGTTCGTCGCCTCGATGTATAACGGGCTCAAGGGCGAGAAGCTGTTTATCTGACGGTGATCTACGCTAGCGCTGGTGGCGGCCCGGGGGGGTGCGCGCTGCCGCCAGCGCCGCCTCGAATTTGTCAGGCCGGGTGAACGCGAGGTACTCGCGCGCATACTCGGGCGGCAGGACCTCGACCATCGTCTGGTTCTCGACCCACACTTCGATGACGTGGAACGGCCCGCGATTGCAGTCGAAACATTGCCACCCGGCGCTCTTGGCGATCCGCTTCACGGTATCCGCGTCGGTGGCGACGCTCAGCGCGAAATGGGTCGACCCGTAGCCGCGCGCTTCCTGCTTGACGAAGGTGCCGCCCACGTCCCCCGCAGGTTCAAGGGTCGTGCCGGCGGGATAGACTTCGACCCCCGACCCGTGCTCGTCGAGCTGTAGCGCGAAAAAGCTCCCCGGATTGGGCGGGAACGGAACCGCGGTTCCGCCCATCAGTTCGGCGAGCACGCCGGCTGCCTGCTTCGGGTCGCGTGCGGCAATCGAGAGATGATGGATCATGGCGCCCTCGCTGATTCTCCGCTGACAAAATACCACGGCCCCTTTCGATAAGCGATGCGGACCAAGCGCGGGTGCCCCCTCCCAGTTCACCGCAGATATTTCTTCTCCGCCGCTTTCATCGCCGGCACGCGTTGGAGGTCGAAGATGTCCTCGACCGAGGCGATCTCCTTGTCGACATTGTGGATGCCGCCGTCGCGGCGGATTTGCGCGAAGACCTGACGCATCGCACCAACCGCGGCGCGGATCGCGTGGTTGGCGTAGATCACGATCCTGATCTTGCCCAGCGCCCGCACCTTGTCCTCGGTCAGGTCGGGATAGGCGGTCGGCACGATGGTGAGCGGGATCGGTCCCTGCCAGCGCTCGGTGAACGCGACGATCTCGTCTGGCGTCTTGCGCTTCGAATGCACCAGCAGCAGGTCGGCGCCGGCCTCGGCATAGGCCATGCCGCGCTTCAGCGCCTCGTCGAGCCCGAGATCGGCGATCAGCGCCTCGGTGCGGGCAATGACGATGAGGTCGTGCGGCTGTTTTTCAGCCCCTCGGCCTGCCGCCCGCGCCGCCTCGATCTTGCCCTGGAACTCCTCGATCCGCACCAGCTCCTGCCGCCCGCCGGCCAACAGGCTGGTGTCCTTGGGAAACAGCTTGTCCTCCATCACCACCGCGGCCGAGCCCGCCTTGGCATAGGCGGCAACGACATGCGCCACATTGATCGCGTTGCCGTAGCCGGTGTCGATGTCCGCGACCATCGGGATCGCGGTCTGCTCGACGATCGCCCGGGTCATGTCGAGGTGCTGGGTGAACGACAGCAGGCTGGCGTCGGGCATGCCATAAGCGGCCGACAGCTCGAACCCGCTAGCCCAGATTCCGTCGAACCCGGCCTCCTCGGCGAGCCGCGCCGACAACGGGTTATGCGCCGACATCAAGGTGAGGAGCCGGCCCGAGGCTAATTTGTCTTTCAATAGGTTAGGCATCTCTTCCTACCTTTAAAAGCGAACTTTACTGCCCCTGGCCGGGCTTGACCCGGCCATCCACGCCTTACCCCGATGACGTTCGAAGCGGAAGACGTAGACCCGCGGGTCAAGCCCGCGGGAGGGTGATTGAGGTTCGCTTCGACACTCAAGAAGGCACGGTCATCCGCATGATATGCGCGGCGTCGCCCTGGCTTTCGAGGTCGCGCACCGCGGCGATCAGCGCCGGCGCATCGACAAACGGCGCGCCGAAATCGATCAGCTCGCCGACCTTGGCGTCGAGCTCGATGTCGCTCATCGGCCGGCCGGGGGTGCCGCGGCCGTGGCGCACGGTCTCCTCGATCCGCGACCCGTCGGGCATCTCGATTGCGACATAGGCGCTCTCGACCGGGATCGAGGCATCATCCTCGGCCGTCACCTTAGCGCGCAGCGCCTGCACGTTGGGGTCGCGCACGACCGCATCGGTGTATTGCACCAAACCCGCCGCACCCTGCAGCAGCGCCACCGCGACGCTGTGCTGCAGGCTGACCTTGGCCTCGCGGCCATTGTCGACGATCGGCCGGTCGGTGCGCTCGCGCAGCAACGGGTGGCCGCGCACCAGGATGCGCTTGATCTCGCCGGCCGGCACCTCGATGCGCTTGCGCAGTTCGAGACAGGCGTCGATCACCGGGAACAGCACCACCCCGCACGGGTAGGGCTTATAGGCGTTGGCCAGGATTTCCCATTTCTGGCCGAGCCGGTCGCCGATCTTGGCGAGGTCGACCGTGTCGCTGGCGACGGCGGCGAACCCGAATTTGCCCTCGATCGCGCTTTCGGCGGCGGTGAACCCGGCCTCGGCGAAGAGGGCGCCGGCGAGCCCGTTGCGGGCCGCGTTCCCGACCCCGACGCTCTTCGACATGCTGCCGAGGCTTTCGACCAGCCCGGCCGATTGCGTCGCCGCGTGGCCCAGCGCCCAGTTCGTCCGTACCGCGTCGAGCCCCATCAGCTTCGCCGCCGCCGCGGCGGCGCCGAAGATGCCGCAGGTCGCGGTGATGTGGGCGCCGCGCCGGTAATGGTGCGGCATCACCGCATTGCCGACCCGGCACGATGCCTCGACCCCCAGGATAAAGGCGTGCAGCAGCTCGGCCCCGCTGGCGCCGCGCGCCTCGGCGAGCGCGAACAGCCCCGGCGCCACCGGCGCCGCCGGGTGCATCACCGTCGGCAGATGGGTGTCGTCGTATTCGAGCACATTGGCGCTGGCGCCGTTGAGAAACGCAGCGTTGAGCACGTCCGCCCGCTCGCTGCGGCCGATAACCCCGGCCGCCGCCGGCCCGAACGAGGGGCCCAGCACCCGGATCGCCAGCCCGATCGCCTCGTCGCCGCAGCCGCCGAGCGCACAGCCGATATAGCTCAAGAGACCGCGAACGCCCTCGCGCCGCACCGCCGGCGGGATGTCCTGCCAGCGCGAGGCGGCGATGAACTCGGCCAATTGCCGCGTCGGCGCGGATTGCGTCTGCATCGTGACACCCTCGGCGACAAATCCTGGGCGCCACTATAGCCGCCGGCAGGGGTGGCGCTACGCGACAGTTCTACAAATTTTTCGCGGGTAACGCGATGATAGGACAATCGCGATTGTATATTATATGAGTCGCGACCCCCCAGATGAGTTTCGCATGCACATCCATGTCATCCATGAAAACGCGGCCTGGCTGGAGCCGCTGGCGAAGGCGCTCGACGCCGAGGCGTTGCCATGGCGCGACTGGTTCCTCGACCGCGGCGCCTTCGACCTGTCGCAGCCGCCGCCCGAGGGCGTCTTCTACAACCGGATGAGCGCCTCGTCGCACACCCGCGACCATCGCTACGCCGCCGAGCTGACCGCCGCGGTGCTGGCGTGGCTCGCGGGCCACGGGCGGCGCGTCGTCAACGGCCCGCGCGCGCTCGACCTCGAGATCAGCAAGGCCCGGCAATACGCCGCGCTCGAAGCCGCCGGCGTGCGGACGCCGAAGACCGTGCTGGTCGCCGGCGCCAGCTGCTGGCCGCCACGGCGGACCGGCATTTCCCCGGCGCCCCGGTGATCCTCAAGCCCAACCGCGGTGGCAAGGGGCTGGGGGTGCGCCTGTTTCATACCGCCGCGGCGCTCGGCAGCTATATCGCGGGCGCCGAGTACGAGCCGCCGGTCGACGGCCTCCACCTGCTGCAGCAATACGTTCGCTCGCCCGACCCACTGATCACCCGCGCCGAATTCGTCGGTGGCCGGTTTTTCTACGCGGTCGAGGTCGACACCAGCGAGGGGTTCGAGTTGTGCCCCGCCGATGTTTGCGCCGTCGGCGACGCCTTCTGTCCCGTGGGGGAACCGCGTCAGAAATTCACCATCGTCGACGACATCGACGCGGCGCTAAAAGCCCGCTACGAGGCGTTCCTCGCCGCCAACGGCATCGAAATTGCCGGGATCGAGTTCATCCGCGACGAGAACGGCGCGGTACATACCTACGACGTCAACACCAACACCAACTACAACCCCGACGCCGAGGCCCGCGCCGGCCGCTCGGCAATGACCGCGATCGTCCGCTTCCTCGGCGGGGAATTAAAAAAACAAACGTCATTGCGAGCGTAGCGAAGCAATCTCGGCCCAAGTAAAGCTCCATCGATATTGCTTCGTCGCTCCGCTCCTCGCAATGACGACGGTGCCGTCAGCTCAGCACCCCGACCTTCTTCCGTTCGATCAGCTCGAAGTCGATGCTGGCGCCGAGCCCCGGCCCGGTGGGGGCGTGCACCATGCCGTCCTTGTCGGGGGCGATGTCCTCGGCGAGCCCGTATTTCTGCATCGCGTCGGGCAGCAGCACCTCGAAGAACTCGGTGTTCCGGATGGCCATGATGACGTGCAGGTTGGCGAAGTTGTTGAGCGAGTTGCCGCCGTGATGGACTTCGAAGTTCATCCGGAAGGCTTCGGCGAGGTGCGCGGTCTTGATCAGGGTGGTGATGCCACCCTTGACCGCGACGTCGCCGCGCAGCATGTCGGTCGCCTGGTTGATGATCCACGGCGCGTACTGGTCGAGCCCGCCGATCGGGTATTCGGTGGCGAGGATCGGGATCGACAGCTGCTGCTTCAGCTTGATGTAGTTGTAGAGGTCCTGCTCGGCGAGCGGGTCTTCGTACCAGTAGAAGCCCATCTCCTCGGCGGCCTTACCGACCCGCAGCGCCTCCTCGTAGCGGTAGCTCCAGGTTGAATCGAGCATGATTGTATAGTCATCGCCGGCCGCCTTGCGCACGGCTTCGCACACCTTGATGTCCTCCCGCCAGCGCTGCGGCGGGTGGATTTTGTAGGCCTGCCAGCCGGTCGATTGGTAGTGCCTGGCCTGCTCGGCATAGGCCTCGATCGAGTTGTGGATTTCGGAGCTGGCATAGGCGCCGATGCTGTCGCGGCAGGTGCCGATCAGGCGGTGGATCGGCAGGTTGGCGACCTTGCCGGCAATGTCCCACAGCGCGATGTCGACCGCACCGATCGAGCGGATGCTCGCCACCCGCGCCCGCGCCCATAAGAGGCGGTTGAGCCGCTCGCGGTCGAGCGGGTTCTGGCCGATGACGATGGGCTTGAGGAAATGGATGAGACCCGGCCCGTCGAGGCTCGCCGGGTTCGACGAGGTGCCGAGAAAGGCGTGACCCTCGATGCCCTCGTCGGTGACGAGGCGCAGGAGGCCGAGGTCGCTCTTGCCGGTCGGCCGCGCCGAATGGTGGCCATAGGTCGTCGCCGGCACGGAGTCCCAGGCGAACAGGGTCAGGGTCACATCGGTGATCTTCATCGGGACCTCCTCAAGGGCAACGCATCAAATTGCCTTCGCGCATTGGGCCACAAGGGCGATGTCGCGCCGGCCGCGGCACGACCCGATCCTGTTGACAACACGGGGCGAAAACCATACATCACCGGCTCCGCCGCGGGGCGGCCGGGCAGGATCGCCTTGATCGGGACTTTGGTAGCCCGGCCAAGGCGATCCTGCTATGGTGTTGTCTTGTCGGTATTCCGGTCGGTTGGCGATCGCGGAGGGGTGGCCGAGTGGTTAAAGGCGGCAGACTGTAAATCTGTTGACGTATGTCTACGTAGGTTCGAATCCTACCCCCTCCACCACCGCCTATTCCTTTGCCGGAAAGGGGTTGCGGATCTGGGCCGGGGAGCGCCGCAACGGATTGCCATTCGGCCGGGCATGCCCTGGGTGGGGTCGCGAACCAGCGGAATGGCCCGATGGGCGAGCCCGGTGGGACGAGCCCGGTGGGACGAGCCCGTGGGACGAGAGTTTGCAGATCGGCGGCGGGTGTAGCTCAGTGGTAGAGCACCAGCCTTCCAAGCTGGCTATGTGGGTTCGATTCCCATCACCCGCTCCAGGGTTTCGGGCGAGAGAAACGTTCCTCTTTTTGATAGGAATCCGCGATGGGTAAGGCGAGGTTTGAGCGGAACAAGCCGCACTGCAACATCGGGACGATTGGTCACGTGGACCATGGCAAGACGACGTTGACGGCGGCGATCACGAAGGTTTTGGCGGAGTCTGGCGGGG
>JBBRPG010000014.1:0-36404 GCA_038228485.1 Alphaproteobacteria bacterium | reverse complement strand
CGGGCTGCACGGGATCGTGCTGCTCGACGGCACCTGGAGCCAGGCCAAGACGCTGTGGTGGCGCAACCCCTGGCTGCTAAAGCTGCACCGGATCGTGCTCGACCCGCCGCTGCCGGCTCGGCTCGGCGAACTGCGGCGCGAGCCGCGGCGCGACGCGCTGTCGACAATCGAGGCGGCAGCTCTGGCGCTGCGGCACCTCGAGCCGGCGCCTCAACCGGCCGATGCGCTGCTCACCGCGCTCGACGAGATGATCGCCGCCGCGCGGCGGCCGGCTAGCGCTGACCGGCGGTAAACAGCTCGCGGGCGTCGGCGGCAAGCGCATCGCGCGACTGCGGGCGCAGATACATCATGTGCCCGCCGTCATAGACCTTGAGACGGATCCCTTCGCGCACCGCCGCCGGCACCGCCAGCTGATCGATCAGCCAACGCGACGACAAATACGGGGTCACCAGGTCGTAGCGGCCATTCGCGATCAATACCTTAGTGGCGGCATGTTCGAGCAAAGCGGTCTGCAACCCCGACAGGGCGAGCCCGAGCCCATCGTCGCCGTGGCGCGCGCCATCCCAGCTCCACTGCCGCGACACATCGCGCGACAACACCCGATACGGCAGTTCGGTGTGGTAGCCAAGCTCCGAGGGCGCGTAAGCGTTGAACGCCGCGGTATAGGCCTCGGTCGCGTTGTCCAGGACCGGATCGCCGGCGGTATTGTCCCAAGGGTTGGCGGGCGACGGCCGCAAGACCGTGGCGTCGTAAAGGCTCAGCGCCTCGCTCTGGGGCCGGCGCAGCTCGCGGCTGAAGACGCTCGTCCCGACCCAGCCGCGCTCGCGGCGGACGATGTCTTCCGGCAGCCCGATCATCGCTGCCACTTTGGCGATAAACGGATCGCCGGGCGGCGGCACGCCCTTCATATTTGCCAGGCCGACGAGATAGTCGCCGAGCGCGAATTGCTCGACGGCCTTCAGGTCGAAATCGGTCTTGCCCGCGAGCACCGCGGCAGCGGCGGCGTAGCTCGGCAGCTCCACCGAGGCGCCGACCAGCGCAAGGACATCGGGATTGAGCAGCGCGGTGTTGAGCGCCGGCGACACCATCACCAGCCCGCTGGCGACGATGCCCTCGTCATGCGCCAGGCTCTTGGCCATTGCCGCGACGCGGAAGCCGCCATAGCTCTCGCCGACCAGGTAGACCGGGCTGGCCCAGCGCTGATGTCTGGTCAGCCATAGCCGCACCACCGTATCGAGCGATTCGAGATCGGCATGGACATTGAAAAACGGCTTGCTTGGGTTGTCGTCCTTGCCTTCGCCGCGGCTAAACCCGGTGCCGACCGGGTCGACAAAGACGAGGTCGGTGAAGTCGAGCCAGGTCGACGGATTGTCGACGAGCCGTACCGGCGGACCCGGCACGGTCCCGTTCGCCTGCGGCTCCATGACGCGCGGGCCGACCGCGCCGAGATGCAGGTACGCCGACGCGGCGCCGGGCCCGCCATTGAACAGAAACGCGACCGGGCGCGGCTGCCCCGGCTTCGGCTCGACCAGATAGGTGACCGTGAAAATCGAGGCGGTGCGCGCGCCTTTGGCGTCGTTGAGGACGATGGGCTCGGCGATGGCGCGGTAGTCGAGGCTGCGTGAGCCGAGACCGATCGTATGCTTGGTCTCGACCGCCGGCGGCAACCTTGCGGCTTCGGCGGATGGCGGCGTCGAAGAGGATGGCGGCTTGGGGTCGCTCTCGGCGGCCCGCACCGGCATCGCCAAAAGCAGAATCGCCGCGACGGCGAGCCCCGCAGGTCTGCGGCGCCCAGCGCCTCTTGAACGCTCGCCCGGCATCCGATCCTCGCAGCGATGTCATGGATGGCGGGGGTTATAGCCCCCCGCGACCGGCACCGCCATCGCGGGCGCTTGCTCCACGGCGCGGAATGGAGGATTAGAAGCTGACCAAATCCGGAGACCAGCGATGCGTGCCCTCGCCCTGCTTTGCATCATCCCGCTCGCCGCGTGCGTCGGCGCCGACCGGAATGAGGGCTTTACCGCAACGGGGCCCGCGTCGTTTCTCTATAGCGCCCAGACCAGCACGCTGATGACCGAGAACGACGACGGCGAAGCCGAGCGCATCCGTCGCAGCTGGCTGGTCTCCGCGCTGAGGCAGCATACGATGTGCGCCAATGGGTTTGTCATCGACACAAGGCGCTTTGTCCCCGGCCCGCCCACCGAATCCGGCCCGCAATTCAGCAATGGCGGCGATATCGTCTATGCCGGGCGCTGCACCGGCTAAGGCGATTCAGGCCTTCTTCTCCCAGCCTTTTTCGGTCTGCTGCCAGTAGGTCAGCGTGTGCCCGGCGGCGGTGGCGGCGCGCCAGCGGTTGCGAGCGCCCGCGACGGCGTCGGGGTTGTTGCCGTCGAACATGTCGATGCAGCGGGCATAGCCGGCGAGGTCGTCGGCCGCGACGCCGTCCACGACGAACAAGATCGAGGCATTGTTCGGGTTTTCGGGCTGGTGGGTCAGCCAGATCGGTTGCGCCGAGGCATTGCCGTCGCGGGCCGAGCCATGCGGCAGAAAGCCGGCCTCGTCATAAGTCCACAGCAGCGCGTTGAGGTGCTCGACCCGCTCGGGCGAACCGGCGCAGACGACGACGCGGTGCCCCTGCCCGACCGCGCGCTCCAACAGGCGCGGCAGGGCGCGCTCGAGCGGCGTCGTCAGCAGGTGATAAAAACCGATCTCGGCCATGCGGGGCGCCCGGCTCAGCCCTTCTCGTAATAGTCGCTGACAAAGCGGTCGAGCAGGCGCACCCCGAACGCGGTGGCGCCTTTCGGCACGGTCGGCGCGTCTTTTTTCGACCAGGCGACCCCGGCGATGTCGAGATGCGCCCACGGCACCTTGTTGACAAAGCGCTGCACGAACTCGGCGCCGATGATGCTGCCGGCGGCGCGGTCGCCGGCGATGTTCTTGACGTCGGCGGCGTCGCTGTCGATCGCGCGGTTGTAGGCGTCGTCGAGCGGCAGGCGCCACAATTTCTCGCCGACCGCCTTGCCGGCGGCGGCCAGCCGCTCGGCGAGCTCGTCGTTGTTGGCGAACAGCCCGGCGTGATCGTGGCCGAGCGCGACGATGATTGCGCCGGTCAGGGTCGCCAGATCGATCATCAGCGCCGGCTTGAACCGGTCCTGGCAGTACCAGAGCGCGTCGGCGAGGACGAGCCGGCCCTCGGCGTCGGTGTTCAGCACCTCGATGGTCTGCCCGGACATCGACTTCACGATGTCGCCGGGGCGTTGCGCCGAGCCCGACGGCATGTTCTCGACAAGACCGACGACGCCTACCGCATTGACCTTGGCGTTGCGTGCCGCGAGCAGGCGCATCAGCCCGATCACCACGCCGGCGCCGGCCATGTCCCATTTCATCTCGCCCATGCCGGCGGCCGGCTTGATCGAGATGCCGCCGGTGTCGAAGGTCACGCCCTTGCCGACAAAGGCGAGCGGCGCAGCATCCTTGGCCCCACCGTTCCAGCGCATCACGACGAGCCGCGGCGGCCGCACGCTGCCCTGGGAGACGCCGAGGATCGCGTGCATGCCACGCTCGGTCATGCGGGTTTCGTCCAGCACCTCGACTTCGAGACCAAAAGACGACAACCCCACCGCCTGATCGGCCAAGGTCTCGGGGTAGATCACGTTGGCCGGCTCGGAGACGAGGTCGCGGGTGAAGGCAACGGCTTCAGCGGCCGCGGCGAGATCGCGATAAGCAAGCCGCGCTTCGGCGGCCGGGCCCGTCACCGTCAACGCCGACAGACTCGGCTTGCGCTCCGGGCGCTCGGTGGTGCGGTATTTGTCAAAGCGGTAGGCGCGCAGCGCAGCGCCGAAGGCAAGCCGCGCCGCGGTTTCGCCTGGGCTCAGCGCGCTATCGCCGAGATCGACCGCCAGCGTCGCCCGGGTCTCGCCCACGCCGTTGAGATGGGCGACAAGCGTGCCGCCAAGATCCTCGAGGCCCCTTGCATCGGCCGCGTCGGGCTTGCCGAGCCCGGCGAGGACGATGCGGCTGACGGATAGATTCGGCGGCGCGACGATCGGCACCAGCTCGTTGCGCTTGCCGCGAAACCGCGGCGAGGCGGCGAGCGCGCGAGTAACGGCGCCGCCCGTGGTCTCGTCGAGTCGCCGGGCGGGCGCGGTCAGCACCCCCTCCTCCCATACGCCGACGACGACGGCGCCGGAGCCGGGCAGCTCGAACTCGGCAAAACTGATCTTCATCGGGGACTCTTGGGGCTGGGGTTGTCTGCTCAAGGCGCGATAGACGCCGCGCCGCCGCGAGTCAACGCCGGTGATTTCCCCAAGCCTGTGGCCGAGCCAGCGGCCGCCGCCTATGATCGGCGCCGATGAGCGCGCTCGACCGATACATCCTGCGGCAATGCTTTAGCGTTATGATGTTGGTGACCGGCGCGCTGACCGCCGCGGTTTGGCTGGCCCAGTCGCTGCGGCTGGTCGACCTGATCGTCAACCGCGGCCTGTCGGTCGAGATGTTCCTTTACCTCGCGACGCTGATCCTGCCGCGGTTTCTCGATATCGTCTTGCCGATCGGCGGCTTTATCGCCGTGCTGTTCGTCTTCAACCGCCTGATCACCGAGAGCGAGCTGGTGGTGATGCGGGCCGCGGGGGTGGGGCCGTTGGCGCTGGCCAAGCCGGTGCTGATACTGGGCACCATCTCGTTTGCCGTGCTGATGAGCCTGTCGGCCTATTTCCTGCCGTCCTCGAACCGGGAGTTCAAGGATCTGCAGTTCGAGATTCGCAACCGTTTCGTCTCGAGCCTGCTGCAGGAAGGCAGCTTCACGACCATTTCGGACAAGCTGACGATCTATATCGGCAGCCGCGACGAGCGCGGTGAGGTCGTCGGCCTGCTCGTCAACGACGAGCGCGACCCGCGGCGGCCGATGACGATACTGGCCGAGCGCGGCGCCTTCGCCGATTCCGGCAGCAGCTCGCGCATCATCATGGTCAACGGCAGCCGCCAGCAATACGACCGCGAAACCGGCAAGCTGACCGTGCTGACCTTTGCCCGGTACGTGCTCGACCTCGACATGCTCCGCGATGCGCCCGTCGTCCGCTTCCGCGAGGCGCAGGAGCGATTTCTCGGCGAGCTGTTTTTTCCGTCGGAAGACATCGACCCATCGATACGCTACGGTTTTTTCGTCGAGGGCAATCAGCGGATCACCACGCCGCTCAGCACCTTCAGCTTTGCCGTGATCCCGCTGATCTGCCTGCTGCCGGGCGAATTCAATCGCCGTGGCCAGCTAAAGCGCGTGCTGGCCGCGATCGGCGGCGCGCTTGCCTTTCAAACCGCCGATCTCGCGGTAAAAAATCTGGCCGGACGTTATGGGCTGGCGATCGCGCTTAGCTATGTCATCGACCTGCTGCCGCTCATGTTCGGGTTTGGCGTTTTTTTGCACCGTGGAATAAGCTTCAACTTTCGGCGATTGCAGTTCGCCGGTGCGCCGGCGCGCTGACGGTAAAGGAGCAAGAAGAGCTTGAGGCCGTTGCATCTCGCGAAGACGCTTTCGCTCTACATCGCGCGCCAATTCTTCGTATGGTTTTGTGGCGTCTATGGCGCCATGCTCAGTATAAGTTTTTTACTTGACTATATTGAACTTCTGCGCCGTGGCGCAGCGAAGAGCGGGGTCACGCTGGGGCTGTTGCTGGAGATGGCGGCGCTGAAACTGCCCCATACGGCGCAGGAAGTGATGCCGTTTGCCGTGCTGTTCAGCACAATGCTTACGGTCTGGCGGCTGACCCGCAACAACGAGCTTGTCATCGCGCGGGCGGCCGGGGTCTCCGTGTGGCAGTTCCTGGCCCCGGCGATGGTCGTCGCAGGCGTCGTCGGGATCGTCTCGGTAACCGCGTTCAACCCGATCGCCGCGACGCTGGAGGCGCGGTACGAGGCCCTGGAGGGCCGGTTTTTCAAGCAAAGCGCCGACCAGCTGCAGCTGTCCAATTCCGGCCTGTGGCTGAGACAGAGCGAACCGGGCGGCGGGCAAATCGTGATCCACGGCGACAAACTCGTCGCTCCCGAGCTCCTGCTTGGCCGGGTCTCGCTGTTCTCGTTCAACAGCAAGAGCGATTACGTCTGGCGTATCGAGGCGCGCGACGCCCGGCTCGATGATGGGTCATGGGTCATCGAAGACGGCAAGCGCTGGGAAACGAGCGACCAGTTCGTGCCGGTGCCGGAAATGCGGCTGCCCACCAAGTTCACCACCCGCCGGATCGAAGAAAGTCTGGCGTCGCCGGACACGATGTCGTTCTGGGCGCTGCCGGGGTTCATCGCCCTGCTCGAGCAATCGGGTTTTTCGGCGCAACGCCACCGCCTGCAGCTCAACATCCTGCTGTCGCGCCCCTTGCTGCTGTGCGCGATGGTATTGGTGGCGGCGACGTTCAGCCTGCGGATGCAGCGAGGCGGCGGCGCGACGCTGATGATCATCGGCGGGGTCGCCAGCGGCTTCCTGCTTTATTTCATCTCCAACATCGTCTTCGCCTTGGGGTTATCGGCCAAGTTACCGGTGCTGCTGGCCGCCTGGACGCCAGCCGGAATCAGCTTGATATTCGGCGTTTCGATGCTGCTGCATCTCGAAGACGGGTGACGAGAACGATCGCAAGCGATATTGCTGCTATTGCTGGTGCGCGAGACTAACCACGGATTGCTGGAACCGGTAATACGCACGATGACTGGCTCCCCCCACCCAGGACGCAGGCCGATGGCCCGGCGCGCGAGCTATCTCGTGCTGACGGCGTTGCTTGGCGTGGGGAGTGCAGGCGGGGCGTCGGGGGACGTACTGAAATCGAGCGGCAGCAAATCCAATGGTCCGATGGCCTTCCAGGCCGACGAGGTCGAGTACGACCAGCAGCTCTCGCTGACCGTCGCCAAGGGCCATGTCGAGATATCGCAAGGGGCCGAGGTCCTGCTCGCCGACGTCGTCACCTATAACCAGCGCAGCGACACGGTCACTGCATCGGGCCATGTCAGCCTGATGACGCCGACCGGCGAAGTCATCTTCGCCGAGTACATGGAATTGCGGGACCAGATGAACAACGCATTCGCCACCGATGTGCGGATGCTGCTCTCGGACCGCTCGCGCCTGGTTGCCAACGGAGCCCGGCGCACCAACGGCAACCGCACGGACATGCGCCGCGCGGTCTATTCGCCGTGCGATCTGTGCAAGAGCGATCCGACCCAGCCGCCCGCCTGGCAGCTCAAGGCGCGCCAGGTCACCGACGATAAGGAGCTGAAGCAGCTCGAATTCCGCGATGCCATCCTCGAGATCGACGGTTGGCCGGTCTTCTATACCCCCTACATGTCCGCGCCCGACCCGTCAGTAAAGCGGGCGAGCGGATTTCTGATACCGTCCTTCGGCAGCTCCAACAATGTCGGCTTTCATTTCGCGCTGCCCTACTACCAGGTGCTGGGACCGGACGCCGACATCACCCTGACCCCCCGCTTTACCTCAGCGGCGGGGACGGTGCTGGCCGGCGAATACCGGCAGCGCCTCTCGAACGGCGAGCTGGCGGGCCTCGGCAGCATCAACCGCAGCAACGTCAACAGCACCCCTAGCAACACCGCGGACCTGCCAGACCAGTGGCGCGGGCACATCGACGCGCACGGCGTGTGGGATCTCGACGATACCTACCGCACCGGCTTCGCGCTCCAGCGGGTGTCGGACCAGACCTATCTGCAGCGCTTCGGCTTCACGACCCCGATCCTCAACAGCATGATCAGCCGGGCCTATTTCGAGGGGTTCAACTCGAACGGCTCGACCGACGTCAACGGATATATCTTCCAGCCGCTGACCCCCGGCCTCCACGACCAGACGCAGCCGATCGTTCTGCCCGTCGCCAACCGCAACTGGCAGCTTGATCCCGATAAGCTCGGCGGCACGCTGAAATTCAACGCCAACCTGCTCAATATCGTTCGCGAGCAGGGCACCCAGACCCGCCGCATCTCGACCAGCACCGAATGGGACAGGACGTTCCGCGACGGTATCGGCAGCGAATACAAATTTATCGCCAGCGTCCGCGGCGACGGTTACTCGGTCAACAACCTCAGCAACGTGTCTAACCCCGATCTGCCGAGCGGCTATTTTCCGGTGAACGGCCAACCGCCGCTCGATCCGGTGTCGAGCAATTTCCTCGCCGGCCGCGTCTTTCCGCAGATCGGCCTGACCTGGGACTATCCGATCGTCCACCGCGGCGACGATTTCACCTACCTGATCCAGCCCGCGGCAGCGACCTTTATCGGCCCCACCGGCGGCAACCGCCACACGATCCCCAACGAGGACAGCCTCGGCTTTCAGTTCCGTGATTCCGATCTGTTTCGGCCCGACCGCATGCAGGGATACGACCTGCTCGACACCGGACAGCGCGTCGATTACGGGATGAAGTTCGGAGCCTACGACAAGGATGGCGGCAGCTACCGGGCACTGATCGGGCAAAGCTACCGAGCCGAGGCGAACCCCTTCATTCCCCCCGGCAGCGGCGCCGATCAGCGTCTGTCGGATGTGGTCGGCCGGTTCGTGCTGTCGCCGTCTTCGTATCTCGACCTGATCTATCGCTTCCGGCTCGACAAGAGCACGCTGAGCAACCGCTCGACAGAGATAGGGCTTGCCGTCGGTCCGGGCAGTTTCCGCGTCAGCGGCAACCTCTTGCTCATCCCGGCCGAGCAAGTCAGCCAGACGATCACGGTGCCGGGCACCGGCCAGACCATCCTCTACGGCAAGCGCGAGCAGCTCAGCGTCGGAGCAACAGCCCGGTTGACCCAATACTGGACGGTGGCCGGAACGGAGACGATCAACCTTTCGAATGCGACCGATATCGTCAACGGCATCGCCACCCCGCAGTCGGACAGCACCAGTCTGGCGGCGACGCTTTCCGCGACCTATCAGGACGAATGCATGGCGTTCATCGCCTCGCTTACGCAATCGGGCATCCGCAACGCCGATGTGAAGCCGGGCTATTCGGTGATGTTCAGCGTCGTCTTCAAGAATCTCGGGGAGATCGGCGGCAACGTCCTCTCGGTCAGCCCGGGCGGCTGATCGCGGGCATAGCGACGCAGCGACAGGCGGAACTGCCGGGTGTAGAGTTGCGCCCTTCCCTCGAACGGCAAGGTGGGTAAGGGATGGTCGTGTTGCGGTGCCTGTGTGCGTTGCTTTGGGCGGTTGCGGGCTGGGCGATGCTGTCGAGCCCGGCGCCGGCGCGGCAGGTGCGCCACGAGCCCCCGCCGTCCGGGACTCCAACCCCAGCGCCGGAGATGCGCATCGCCGCGGTGGTCAATGACGAGGTGATCTCCGTCTTTGACCTGATCTCGCGCATGCGCATGGTGCTGCTCTCGTCCAACCTTCCGGAATCGGAGGAGAGCCGCAAGCGCATCAGCGCGCAGGTGTTGCGCGGCCTCGTCGACGAAAAATTGCAGCTGCAAGAGGCGAAAAAGCAGAACATCGTCGCCACCGACAGCGAGACCAACGCCGCGCTCAGCCAGATCGAAAAGCAGAACAACATGCAGGGCGACGGCCTCAATGCGTTTCTCAAAGCGCGTGGGATCGACCGGAGCTCGCTGATCACCCAGGTAACCGCCTCGATCGTCTGGGCCAAACTGGTGCGGCGCCAAGCGGCGCAGAACACCGAGATTTCGGACGAAGAAGTCGACGATGCGCTCAAGCGGCTAAAGGAACATGCTGGAGAGCCGCAAAGCCGAGTCGCCGAGATCTTTCTCGCGGTCGACAATCCGAGCCAGGATGCGGAAATCCGCAGCCTGATGGAAAAACTGATCGACCAAATGAAACGCGGCGCGCGGTTCTCGGCGATCGCGCAGCAATTCTCGCAATCGGCGACGGCGGCAGTTGGCGGCGATATCGGCTGGATCCGGCCGGACCAGCTGCCCGCCGAACTCGCGAAGGCGGTGTCGCCTCTCAAGCCCGGCGAATTGTCGGCGCCAATCCGGACGGGGGCCGGCTATTACCTGCTGCTGGTGCTCGATCGACGCACCGGAAATTCCGGCGGTGGACAGAAAACACCGGTCTACGACGTCGTGCAGGTGGTGTTCCCGCTGCCGCCGAAACCAACCGAAGCCGCGAAAAGGGCTGCGTTGGCCGAGGTCGAAAACCTCCGCTCGGCCAAAACCTGCGCGGACATGCTCAAGATGGGCAAGGAAAAGGCGCCGCAGCTGTCAAGCGAAGGGCAGGTCGATCCGGCGGCGTTGCCCCCGCAGCTTCGCGAGATAGTGACTAAGATACCGGTCGGCCAACAGTCGCCGCCGATCCTGCAGCGCAACGGCGTCGGCGTCATCATGGTCTGCTCCAAGGACGCCCCCAGCAGCACGAAGAGCGCCGGCGAGCCCAGCCGCGAAGACGTGTTCGATTCGCTGCTCCGGCAAAAGCTCGACACCGTCTCGCGCCGCTATTTGCGAGATTTGCGGCGCTCCGCCTATGTCGATGTGCGGGTCTAGCGCATGGCGCTTCCGCTCGCCCTGACGATGGGCGAGCCGGCCGGGATCGGCGGGGAAATCGCCCTCAAGGCATGGCTGCGGCGCGACGAGGGTGTGCCGCCGTTCTATCTGATCGACGACCCGGGCCGGCTGGCCCGGTTGGCGCGCGGCCTCGGTTGGGATGTCAAAATCCAGGAAATCGACAAGCGCGAGCGGGCCGTGCCGCTGTTTGCTGATGCGCTTCCGGTGGCGCCGCTGGGCGCCATGCCTGCCGCCCTCGCCGGCAAACCTAATCCGGCCGACGCCAAGCTGGTCGTCGGCGCGATCGATACCGCCGTCGCGGATGTGCGGGCGGGGCGGGCCGCCGCCCTCGTCACCAACCCGATCAACAAGGACGCGCTCTACCGCGCCGGCTTTCACCATCCGGGCCATACCGAATACCTGGCTGAGCTGGCGGGATCGGACCAGCCGGCGGTGATGATGCTGGCCTGCCCCGAATTGCGGGTCGTGCCGGTGACGATCCACCTGCCGTTGCGCGCGGCGGTCGAAACGCTGTCGACCGCAGCCATCGTCCACGCCGGGCGGGTGGCCGACGCTGCGCTGCGCCGCGATTTCGCGATTTCCGCGCCGGTCATCGCTGTGGCCGGCCTCAACCCGCATGCCGGCGAATCCGGCGGGCTCGGCCGCGAGGACATCGACATCATCGTTCCGGCAGTCGCCGCGTTGCGCGCCGCCGGGATCGACGCGCGCGGGCCGCTGGCCGCCGACACGATGTTCCACCCTGCGGCGCGGCGCGGCTACGACGCGGCGCTGTGCATGTACCACGACCAGGCGCTGATCCCGATCAAGACGATCGATTTCGACGGCGGGGTCAATGTCACGCTGGGGTTGCCGTTCATCCGCACCTCCCCCGATCACGGCACTGGGTTCGATATCGCCGGGAAAGGCGTGGCGCGGCCGGACAGCCTGATCGCGGCGCTGCGGCTGGCCGCCGAGATGGCGGCGCGGCGCGCCAAGCACTGAGCGAGCACGCTGAGCGAACCCGGCGCCACCGCGCTGCCGCCGCTGCGAGAGGTCATCGCCCGCCACGGCATCGCGGCGCGCAGGAGCCTTGGCCAGAATTTCATCCTCGACCTCAACCTGACCGGACGGATCGCCCGCGCCGCCGGGCCGCTCGCCGAGGGCACGACGATCGAGATTGGGCCGGGACCGGGCGGCTTGACCCGCGCGCTGCTCGCCGAGGGCGCCGGCCATGTCGTCGCCATCGAGCGCGATCGGCGCTGCCTGGCCGCGCTTGAGGAGCTGGCGGCCGGCCACCTTGGCCGTCTCACAATCGTCGACGGCGACGCCCTTACGCTCGATCCTGTGGAACTGACCGAGCGGCCGCGTCGGATCATTGCCAACCTGCCCTACAACATCGCTACGGCGTTGCTGCTGCGCTGGCTCGACCGAATCGAGGAATACGAAAGCCTTACCCTGATGTTCCAGCGCGAGGTCGCCGAACGCCTCGTCGCCACACCTCGCAGCCCAGCCTACGGGCGGCTGTCGGTAGTGGTGCAATGGCTGTGCGAGGCGAAAATCCTATTCGACATCCCGCCCCGCGCCTTTACCCCGCAACCAAAAGTGATTTCAAGCGTGGTGCGTTTCGCCCCGCGCCCCATACCACTGGCCCCAGCCGACAAAGCGACGCTCGAGCGCGTAACCGCCGCCGCCTTCGGCCAGCGCCGCAAGATGCTGCGGTCGAGCCTCAAATCGCTCGGCGTGCCGGTTGAAGCGCTGCTCGCCGGCACCGGAATCGCCCCCACCGCACGAGCGGAGGAATTGTCGGTGACGGCGTTTTGCGCGCTGGCCAGGCGGCTCGCCGCCGGCTGATGTGCATCGTCGAGTCGTGTCTCTACTGAAAAACCCGCATCGTTCGGGAAAACGACCGATCGCCGACGCCGAGCTCCACCGCGTAGATGCCGAATTTTAGGATGGGGATCGCCTGGAGATTGAGCGACTGCGCATAACCCTGGCCCGCGACCTTGTTTATATTCGGCAAAGCCTGGCTGAATAGCTCCTTGCCGAGCGGATCGACGATCCGGACGGATATCGGAAAATCGCCATCGCCATCCTTGAGGATGAACACAAAGGCGAGATTTAGGTGCGCTGGAAGCCGCGCATTCGGATCGATCTTGATTTCGGGGGTCGGGTAAAGCCCGGTCAGGTTGATCTTGCCGCTTGGCTCGTGCTGGGCGGAATCGCAGATCAGAAGATCGACATTTGCGTCGGTCGGAAGCGCCATCAGCCGGCCCCTTTTTCTCTCACCCGCCGCGCAGACGCGTTACGAAATCGGCGAGACCGATCTGGCGTTCGCGCTTGAGGCGTTCAGCCCTGACGATCGCCTGCGCGTCGGCGACGCTTTTTTCGAGGTCGTCGTTGACGATCACATAGGCATATTCCGGGTAGTGGCTCAGCTCTTCCGAAGATTTAGCCATCCGGGCTGCGACCACCGCGTCGCTGTCCTGCGCGCGAGTACGCAACCGCGACTCCAGCGCGCCCCTACTCGGCGGCAAGACAAAGATAGTGACGATGTCGCCGCCCACCTTGCCGCTGATCTGCTGTGTCCCCTGCCAGTCGATATCGGTGACGATATCGCGGCCGGCCGCAATCGCCGCCTCAATCGGCTGGCGCGGCGTGCCGTAGGAATTGCCGAACACCGTCGCGTGCTCAAGCAGGTCGCCGTCCGTCACCATTCGGTCGAACGTCGCCTGATCGATAAAGCGATAATCCCTGCCGTCGGTCTCGCTCGCGCGGCGCGGACGGGTGGTCACCGAGACCGAGAGCGACAGGGTCGGATCGCCCGCGAGCAGGCGTCGGGTGATCGTCGTCTTGCCCGCCCCCGATGGCGACGACAGCACCAGGAGGAAACCGCGGCGGGCGATCGCGGCGTGGCCGGGCGGCGCGCTCATTCGAGGTTCTGCACCTGCTCGCGGAACTGCTCGACCGCGACCTTGAGCGCCATCCCGATACGGGTCAGCTCGATATCCGCCGATTTCGAGCACAGCGTGTTGGCTTCCCGGTTGAGCTCCTGGCACAAGAAGTCGAGCTGGCGCCCGACCCCCTCGCCTTTTGCCAAGAGATCGCCGGCCTGCGCGATGTGCGCGCGCAGCCGATCCAGTTCCTCGCGGATGTCGCCGCGCGAGACCAGCAAGGCGAGCTCCTGCGCGACCCGCTCCGGCGGCATGCTCGGGGCGAGCTCGACGACCGCGGCAAGCGATTGCTGCAGGCGGGCGCGCAGCGCCTCGGGCTGCGCCGCGGCAGACGCCGACGCGGCGGCGACCAACTCGGCCAATTCGGCAAGCTGCCCGCCGAGCACCGCGCCGAGCCGGGCGCCTTCCTCATTCCGCGCGGTCGCCAGCCGATCCAGCGCCACACTCCATGCCTCGACAATCGCGGTGCGGCGGGCGGCGCTGACGTCGTCCGGCTCGTCCTCGACCGTCTCGATGATGCCGCGCAGGCCGATAAGCCCGTCGAGCCGCGGCGGCGCCGCCTCGACCTCGTTCGTCAACTCGCCGATCAGCGCCAGCACACGGCCGAGCATGTCGCGGTTGATGCGGATCGTCGGCGGCGATACCCGGTTGACGGTCAGATTCGCCGAAACATTGCCGCGGCGCAGATGGCGGCCGAGTGCGGCGCGTAGCGGCGCTTCCAGCACGTCATAGCCGGGCGGCAGGCGCAGCCGCAGATCGAGCGACTTGCCGTTGACGCTCTTCAGCTCCCAGACCCACGAGATGCCGACCGCCTCGCCCTCGGCGCGGGCAAATCCGGTCATGCTGGTGACGCTCATCGGCTCACGGCGCAGCGATGCGTCGGCGTCGCCCGGCAATGCTGCTGCGCGCGCGCCGCGTTCTGGGCCGCTTGCAGCGGCGTCACGGCCACGACCGGCGGCGGGTTCGGCGGCGCCGGCTCGGCTTCGGCCGGTGCGGCGCCCTTCAGATACTGGGCGACGTTCTTGTTGTGCTCCGCCAGCGTCTTGGCAAAGACGTGCCCGCTGGTGCCGTCGGCGACAAAATAAAGATCGTCGCTGCGATCCGGGTGCATGGCGGCGCGCAAGGCGGCCTTGCCCGGATTGCAGATCGGACCGGGCGGCAGCCCTTTGGCGACATAGGTGTTGTAGGGAGAATTGACCGCGAGGTCGGCATGGGACAACGACCGGTCGAGCTTAGCGCCGCCCTGACTCAGCGCATAAAGAACGGTTGGGTCGGCCTGCAGCCGCATGCCGAGGCGCAGCCGGTTCTCGAAGACGGCGGCGATACGCGGGCGCTCCTCCTCTTTCGCCGACTCTTTTTCGACGATCGAGGCGAGGATCAGCGCCTCCTGCGGGCTGGCGAGGGTGAGATCGGAGCGGCGCGCCGCCCAGGCTGTCTGGAGCGCGTCGCTCATCGCGTCCCGCATCCGCTCGATTTGCGCCTCGCGGGTGTCGCCACGGCTGTAGACATAGGTTTCGGGCAGCAACTCGCCGTCGGGCGGGACCGGGCCGGCATCGCCGCTCAAGAGCGGCGCATCGCGCACCAGCGCCACCACCTCGGCGCTGGTCAATCCTTCGCGGATCGTAAGACGGTGCTTGATCGTCTTGCCCGCGGCGATCGCGTCCATCACCTGGACCGCGCTCGCGCCGGCGGGAAATTCGTACTCGCCCGCCTTCAGCGCGCCGCCGCGGCCGGTGAGCTCGGCGGTGAGCTTGAAGACCAGCGGATAGCGGATCACCCGTTCCTCGGCCAGCAGATCGGAGATCCCCGAGATGCCGGTATGCGGCGGGATGACGACGGTGTGCGCCTCGGCGAGGGGTCCCGGGCTGTTGACGTCGCGATAGGCCCAGTAGCCGAATCCGCCCGCGGCCGCGACGATCAACACGGCGGTGACGAAGCACCCAATCAGCATGCGAATAAACGCCAGCATCGCTGCTTCCGCCGGCTGTGCCGCGCCTATCCGGTGCGGTCGGGGTGACTGAAGATCAGCGAGGCGTTGGTGCCGCCAAAGCCGAACGAGTTCGACAGCACATAATCGACCTTGCGTTCCTTGGCCGTCTTGGGAACCAGGTCGATGTCGCAAGCCGGCGACGGGTTGTCGAGGTTGAGGGTCGGCGGCACGATCCCGTCGCGCATCGCCAGCACCGCAAAGATCGCCTCTACCGTGCCGGCGGCGCCGAGCAGATGGCCGATCGCCGATTTGGTCGACGACATCGACAATTTATAGGAGTGGTCGCCGAACAGCCGCTTGACCGCGCCGAGTTCGATCTCGTCGCCGAGCGGCGTCGAGGTGCCGTGTGCGTTGATGTAGTCGATCTTCTCGAGCGGTATCTGCGCCCGGCGCAGCGCGTTGCGCATCGAGCGGAAGGCGCCGTTGCCGTCCTCGGCCGGCGCGGTCAGGTGAAAGGCGTCGCCCGACATGCCGTAGCCGATGACCTCTCCATAGACCTTGGCGCCGCGCTTTTTGGCGTGCTCGTACTCCTCGAGCACCATGATGCCGGCGCCCTCGCCCATGACAAACCCGTCGCGATCCCGGTCCCACGGACGCGAGGCGCGCGGCGGATCGTCGTTGAAGGCGGTCGACAGGGCACGCGCCGCGGCGAACCCGGCAAGACCGAGCCGGCACACCGCCGCCTCGGCGCCGCCGCAGACCATGACGTCGGCGTCGTCGAGCATGATCAGCCGCGCCGCGTCGCCGATCGCGTGCGCGCCGGTCGAACAAGCCGTCACCACTGCGTGGTTCGGCCCCTTGAAGCCGTATTTGATCGAAACATTGCCCGAGGCGAGGTTGATCAGGTTCGACGGGATGAAGAACGGGCTGATTCGCCGCGGCCCTTTATCCTGAAGGGTAATCGCACCCTCGGTGATGCCGGGAAGCCCGCCGATGCCGGAGCCGATCATGCATCCGGTGCGCTCGAACTCTTCCTCATCCTCCGGTGCCCAGCCCGAATCCTCGACCGCCATCGTGGCCGCAGCCATCGCGAAGATGATGAACTGGTCCATCCGCCGCTGGTCCTTGGGCGGAACCCAGTCGTCGGCGTTGAACAGCCCCGACTCGCGGTCGCCGAGCGGGACCTGCGCGGCAATCCGCGCCGGCAGGTCGGACACGTCGAAGGATTGGATCGCGCCGACGCCGGATTCGCCGGCGATCAGCTTTTCCCACACCTGCTCGACACCCAGGCCAAGCGGCGTGACCAGACCCATGCCGGTGACGACGACGCGCCTCATCCCGGCGCTCCCGCTGGGAAGGTTTGGCGCACGCTCAGCCGTGCGTCTCGATAAAGCTCACCGCGTCCTTGACGGTTATGATCTTTTCCGCGGCATCGTCCGGTATCTCGCAGCCGAACTCCTCCTCGAACGCCATGACGAGCTCGACCGTATCGAGGCTGTCAGCCCCCAGATCGTCGATAAAGCTGGCATTCTCGGTGACTTTCGCCTCGTCCACACCGAGATGCTCGACGACGATCTTCTTAACTCGCTCGGCGACGTCGCTCATCCGTTATCTTCCTCAATGGTGGCAAATTGCTTTCGCTCCAGCGCGGTCGTGTCCCGGCTGTGGGTTCAGCCGTCGTGCGGTGTCATCGCGGCCGCGTTGAAGGGTGATGGCTCACATAACATGAATTCGACAGGTGTGCCAATCCGGGGAACCGCGCCACCGGCACGATCATATCATCACCATCCCGCCATTGACATGCAGGGTTTGGCCGGTGACGTAAGCGGCCTCGGCGCTGGCGAGATAGACGACACCCGCCGCGACATCGTCCGGCGCGCCGAAGCGGTCGGCCGGGATCGCCGCCGCCATCCGGGCGCGCTGCTCGTCGGTCAGCTTGTCGGTCATCGCCGTCGTGATCATCCCCGGGGCGACGCAATTGACGGTGATGCCGCGGGCCGCGACCTCGGCGGCGATCGACTTCGACATGCCGATCATCGCCGCCTTCGAGGCGGCGTAGTTGGCCTGGCCGGGATTGCCGGCGACGCCGACCACCGAGGCGATGGAGACGATGCGCCCGTGGCGGCGGCGCAGCATGCCGCGCAAGGCGGCGCGGATCAGCTTGAACCCGGCGGTCAGGTTGACATCGAGCACCGCCTGCCAGTCCTCGTCGCGCAGGCGCATCGCTAGGCCGTCGCGGGTGATGCCGGCATTGTTGACGAGGATGTCGATCTGGCCGAGCGCCGTTTCGGCCTCTTTGACGAGGCGGTCGGGCTCGTCGGGGCGGGAAAGATCGGCGGTGAGCACGTGGGCGCGGTCGCCGAGCTGTCCGGCCAGCGCGTCGAGCGCCTCGCGCCGCGTGCCGGCGAGCAGTACCGTCGCGCCTTGGGCGTGAAGGGCGCGGGCGATGGCGCCGCCGATCCCGCCCGAGGCGCCGGTGACGAGGGATTTTTGGCCGGTGAGGTCGAACATTTGCTAGAGCCGCTTCATCAGCGCTTCGACCTCGGCGGCGGTGCCGACCGAGGATGCCGGCAGCTCGCGGTCGATGCGCTTGACCAGCCCGGCGAGAATGCGGCCGGCGCCGATCTCGACGATCTCCTCGACCTCGCGTTCCTTGAACAGCAGCACGGTTTCGCGCCAGCGCACCATGCGGATCACCTGCTCGACCAGAAGCTCCCGGATCTCTTTGGGATCGCTGGTCGGCGCGGCGGTGACGTTGGCGACCACAGGCACGCGCGGCGGCTGAAGCAAAATCTCGGCGAGGGCCCCCTCCATGACCTCGGCGGCTGGAGCCATCAGCGGGCAATGGAAGGGCGCGCTGACCGGCAGCATGATCGAGCGGCGGGCGCCGCGCTCGGCGGCGAGCTCGACCGCGCGCTCGACCGCGGCACGGTGGCCGCTGACGACGATCTGTCCGGGGCAATTGTCATTGGCGACGACGCAGACGCCATGGCCGGTCGTGCCGGCGGCGATTTCGCGAGCGGCCTCAATATCGAGGCCGAGCAGCGCCGCCATCGCGCCCTCGCCGACCGGCACCGCCTTTTGCATCGCCTGTCCGCGCCGCTTCACGAGACGCACCGCATCGGCGACCGACACGGTGCCGGCCGCGGCATGGGCCGAATACTCGCCGAGCGAATGTCCGGCCACATAAGCGACCTGCTCGGCAATATCGAACCCGCCCTCGGCTTCGAGCACGCGGATGACCGCAAGGCTCGCCGCCAGCAGGGCCGGCTGGGCGTTTTCGGTGAGGGTAAGGTCGCCTTCAGCCCCTTCGAACATCAGCCGCGACAGGTTCTGCGACAGCGCGTCGTCGACTTCTTGGAACAGAAGCCGTGCCGGCGTGAATGCCTCGGCGAGATCCCGCCCCATCCCGGGCTGCTGCGAGCCTTGGCCGGGAAAGACAAAGGCACGTTTCATGCGAGGCGCATCCCCCTTGCGTCCATCGCCTTGGTCATAGACTCGCCACCGGCGCTGTCAAGCCGCCCTATGACCCTACAGGACAGCGCCTACTGGCACATCCGCAGGTTATCGCGCTCGACCTCGTAATCCTGCATGACTTTGCGCAGGACGTTGTCCTTGGGAAGCCCGTCAAGCGCCTCCTGGATGTGCTTGGTCGTCGCGTCGTCATAAGCGACCGGGACCGGGCACCGGGTCACGAGCCCAGGGCCAATCGGCTTGGTGATCAGCTCGCCGTCGGCGGTGTCGGGCGGCTTGCTCTTCGGGCCGAGCCAGCCCCCGCCGCCGCAACCGGCCAGCAACGCCGCGAGAGCGAGCGCCATTACCGCCTGGAATCGCATGACTTCCCCGCTGTTCCTCGCCGCACGATGCCGGGCGCCGGTGCGGCAATCAAGCGCGATCGGCCCGGTGCGGCTTCGGGTAGCAACCTAGGGATGCACCGCCTCGGCGGTGGTCAGGGTGCCGATCTGGCCGACCAGTTCGCCGAGCCAGATTGCGGTCGACACGGCGTCGCCTTGCGGCGGGCTAGCACAAGCGGCGTCGCCATATTCCTCTTCGCGGTAATACCGGAGGGCAGCCCGGCGCCGACCACGGCGTTCGCTGCAATCCGGCCCTTTTGGTATTCCTTGCAGGCAACCTGGATCGTGGTGTCGACCGCGCCGGCGACCTGATTGGCGATCGCCAGCCCGCCGCCGGCCGCTCCGGCCGCCGCACCGGCGGCGACGAGCGGCGCGCAGGCGTTGAGCGTACCGCTCAATAACACACCGCCGAGAAGGGCCTGGATCAACCCGCGCTCCTTGAGCAGGAGCGCGGCAAGCCCGCAGCCGGCAGCGAGGAACTGAGCCGCCTGGCCGAGATCGGTGTCGGAGAAATGCAAACCGGCCAGCGCCAACACGGCGCCCAGTCCGGCATAGCTCGACGGCTCGCTGAAGCGGCTCAACAGATAGCCGGCGGTCGATGGATACAGCCAATTGCCCGGCCAATCACGGCTTTGCAGCCCGTTGGTGGCCAGCGTGTTGCGAGTGCCGGCGACGACCCGGAAATTGTTGCCGTCCGACTGCAATTCGAGGAACTCGTAGTTCCCCGGACCCAGCGTCACCACCGACAGCGCCTTGCCGCCCGACAGGATGGATCCCGTCGGCGCCGTCACGCTCATGCCCTTGCCGTTATCGGTGGCGAAGCCCATGCGCATCCCGCTCCGACCGCCGCGGGATCGGGCAAGGTGACGGCCATCGAGGCGCCCGGCGCGTTGAACGCCGAGATCGCGGTGCGGTCGTCGACGCCGCTCGCGGTATAGGTCGCGGCGGCCGGAAACTGCCACGCCGTCCAGCTGCCCGTGCCGATGACCTGAATGCCGGTCGATTGCGGCCCGCGATTGACGACCGATCCGGCATAGGTCGGATTGATCAGGACGTTCCGCGTGCTCGCCGTCGCGTTGACCGCGGTGGTACAGGAGAAATAGGGCGAGACGAAGGTGTTCTGGCCGTCGTGGCTAAAGGTGATCGACAGGCAGGTCGGCGATTCCTCGAAATCAAACGCGAAGATCGTGTTGGCGAAGTTGAACCCGTTCTCCAGCAGCATCGCCGCGCCGCCCGTCCCCGCCGCCGTGCCGGCGCCGGAGATGCGCGAGAACTGGGTCTGTTCGAGCGCGAGACCCACCGCCCCTCCGGCGCTATCGGCAACCGCATAAATATCGGCGTCGAGCACATAGTTGAGCTGCAGCGCGCCGGCCGTCGACGCGGTGCTGGTGTTGTTGACGATCAGATGGTCGATCTTGATCGAATTGTGCGCATCGGAGAAATCGGTCTTGCCGATCACCGCCGCATAAACGGGCGTATCGGCATCGACAAAGAGCGCACCCTCCTCCTTGAAATAGAAGCATCCAGTTGGGCTCGGCGCCGTTCCATCCGAGCATTTGACCTGCAGCACCGGGCCGGAGGCGACCGTGCGCCCATCGAGGCGCGCACCTTCCGAGATGAGGCGGAAACCTTTCGCGGCCTGACCGGCATAGTCGATCGTCAGCCCGCTCGTCACCTTGTAGGTCCCGGCCGGGATGTGCACGGGCCAGTTATTGGCGACGGCGGTGTTGATCGTCGTCTGGATCGCGCTCGTGTCGTCATGGCTGTCGTCGCCAAGCGCGCCCCCGGCCATGCTTGGACAGCGTACATCGATCCACGGCCGCCCGGAGCACGCCAGCACATCGCCGCCCAAGATCGCGGTGCCGGTCGTCGACAGGGTCGAAAAGCTGCCCGGCGATTGCGCCGACGCCGCCGTCGCGGCCAGCGCGCAAACGCCTAGCGCCGCCAGCGCCAAAGCGCGATCGAGCCAGCGCATTGTCATGCCGCTCACCACCGGCGCGCGGCGAAAGCCTGACCGGTCGTCGCGCCGAAGAGGCTCACCGCATTCGCCGGCTTATAACCGGACGGCGTCGCGAAAAGCCCACCATTCGCGGCGATCTGGATGCTTGCGCCGCCGGCAGCGGCGGTGCCGGTATCGCAGATCCATACAACAGCGGTCGAATTGTTCTGCACGAGAAAGCCATTTGCCGGCACCGCGCCGCCGAACAGGGTCTGGGCGCTGCCGCCGGTGGCGACCGTACCGCTACCATCGCTCGCCGCGGCGCCGGCGGTGTTGATCACCGGCAGCGGGTTTTGCGGCCCGACCGGCGTCGCGATGCCTTGGGCAACCGAGGCTGCCGCATGCAGCGGCACGAGATTGCCGTTGCTGTCGACTTGGGTCGACAGCGCCTCCACGGTGGTATTCGCGTCTTTGACGAGAAGCGTCATGGCGCCTCACCCTCCTTTCGTGCGAGGCGGCGATACGCCTCGAAAATCCCTTCGCCGGCCAGCGGCGTGACCAGCAGCTCGCTAAGCGCCCAGACCAGCGCATCGACCCGGTCGGGCGAATATCCGGCCTGGGCGCGGTCGAAATCGCCGGCGAACCCGCACATCTGGTCTTCGAGCAGCGGCAAAGCACCGAGGTGGTGCACCCGGCCCTGTTCATAAAGCGCGGCGACCGGCTCGGCGCGGGCGACCTTGCCACGCGTTGCCCGCACTGCGGTAAACGACACGTTCGGATCGATCATGCGGACAGTCGCCTCGACCATCTCGCCGCCGTTGTTGACCTCGGCGACGATGCGGTCAGCCGCGTGGCTGCGCCAGGCGGCAATCGCGGCCCTGGCCCATTCGGTCGGCGTGTAACGGCCGGACAGGTCGGCCAGGACATAGCCGTGACCGTCAGCGTCTTTCCCGGCAACCACGATGCCGGTCTCGTCCGAATTTTCGCCGGAACCGGCGGCCGGATCGATAGCGACGACGATGCGCGTCAGTTCGGGCACATCGACAATTCGCACCGCCTCGATCAGCGCGCGGCTCCACAAGGCGCCGGGCACGTCTTCGAGGATTTCCGCATCGAGCTCTTGCCGTCCCAGCCGCGTCCCCTGATAGCGCCGCACAATCTGGTCGAGGAACGCCGGCGCCAGGTTCTCCCGGTTTTCCTCTGTCCTACCGCGTGTCACGACGACCTTGGGATCGGCGATCAGCGCCTTGATCAATTTGGTCGGCCGCGGCGTCGTCGTCACTACCGCACGCGGATCGGCGCCGAGCCGCAGGCCGAACATCAGCATGTCCCACGCCTCCGGATAGCGCCACGCGGCGAGTTCGTCGCACCAGGCCAAATCGTGTTGCGGCCCGCGCAGCCGCTGCGGTTCGTCGGCGGAAAATAAGGTCGCCACCGCGCCGTTGGGCCAGGTCAACCGCCGCTTCGACGGCTCGTAATCGGGCCGGTCCCCGCCTCGCGAGATGGCGAGGATGCCGCTCTCGCCCTCGACCATGACGTCGCGGACATCGGCCGCGGTCGGCGCCACCAGCGCGATCCGCCGCGCAGTGTGCGCGCCGACCCTGGCTCGTACAAATTCAGCGCCGGTGCGCGTCTTGCCAAAGCCGCGCCCAGCGAGCAGCAGCCACACCCGCCATTCGCCCTTCGGCGGCAGCTGGCTGTCTCTCGCCCAGAACGGCCAGTCACGATTCAGTGTTGCCGCCGATTTCAGGGTCAGCGACCGGATCACCCTGCCGCGCAGCGCGTCCGGCAACGAGGCGAGCCACGCGGCGTGCAAGCTCCTCACGCGCATCCTCCGCCGCGTCTGCCGGTTGCTCGTCATCGAGTCGGTGCAACGCCGGCAGGAACATGCCGAGATGGCGCGCAATCGCGTCGAGCGCAGCCTTCTTGTCGTAGAGCTTGACGCGGTAGCGACCGCTGTCTTCGCCGTCGGCGCTTATTTCGTGAATCGGCGCGACGTCCGCCGCGCTCAGCGCTTCGGGTTTTACGAGTTCGAGACCTTTGGGGCCCCATTTCACGATGTGGCGCAAATCGGCAAAGGCGATGCGGGCGTATTCCTGCAACACCCGCTCGACCGTGATGCCGAGGCGGGCCGCGCGCGCCGTGACCTCTTCAAAATCCGCCGGCGCGGCCGCATTATCTTTCGCGGCGAGGCGCTTGGAGCGCCGGCAAGCGGCGCCCGATATCGATCGGGGACGCCCCCGCCGCGGTGACCGGGTTGCCAATGGCGATGCTCTGGCTGAGATGCGCCCGGGAGGGCTGAGGCGTCCGCCTCGTCCACTTCCGTCAGCGTGACCAGTTTGTACCAGATCGATCCGGATTTGTCAACGGAAAAATTGCTATATCGGTAACAATACTTAGCGGAAGTGAGCTTCCAGCGCACCCAGCGCCGCGATCAGGATCCCCGAGGCCGCTTCCTGGCTGACCCACCGCCCGGCCCAGCCCTGTTCCTGCGCCCATTCCTTTACCGACCGCTCCCATCCGACGACGTGCCACAGGCATGAGCCCGCCGGCGACGCCATCCCGCCCACCGCTCCGACCGCGCGCCACACAGCGGTTCGCGCGGCCTCGACCCGCATAGTCGAGCCGACCGCTTCTCCCCATATCCCGCCATCCACGACCCGCCCTCCCCTTCCCTATTGCCATTATCGCACGGCCGATATATCATCGGTGCAGTCATTGTCAATGTGGCAATATTGTCATGGATACGATCTGGTTCCACGAGGCTCTCGACCGCGCCGGCAAATCGCAGGCCGACCTCGCCCGCTATCTTGGGCTGCCGCCCTCGGCGATCTCGCGCATGCTCAGCGGCGCCCGGCAGATGAAACTGCTCGAAGCGGTTCAGACCGCCGCCTTTCTCGGCGTGACGCAGGATGAGCTATTGCGTCATGCCGGCGACGGTTCCCCTGCGCCTCCTTCGGACTTGCCGCCGCGGCGTGGCCGGCCGCCACGCCAGTCCTCACCGCTTTTGCCGGTGCCCCGACACGATGCGATGCCGATCCGCAGCGCTGCCCGTGGCGGCGGTGAGCAGCAGATGTTCACCGAAGACGGGCCGATCGGCTACACCCCGCGCCCCGCCAACCTCGCGGGAGTGCGCAGCGCTTACGCGATCTACATGGTCGGCGACAGCATGGAGCCGCGATACGAGCAAGGCTGGCTGCTCCACGTCAACCCGTTCAAGCCGCCGACCCGCGGCCGCGACGTCGTCGTCTACAAAAAGGGCCAAGCGGTGCTGATCAAGCAGTTTATCGGCTGGAGCGACGACGTGCTGGTGCTGCGTCAGCTCAACCCCGAAGCGACGCTGCGCATCCCGCGCGACGAGGTCGCCGAATGCCACCTCGTCGTCGGCGTCGACCAGGAGGGGTGATTATTCGGCCGCAGCCAGTTCCGCCGTCGGGCGGGAACGCGGGAAGCACAGCGCCGCTAGGCCGATCAGCACGGCAATCCCGCTCAAGACCATAAACACGGACGCAAAATTGCCCGACGCGCCGTGCAGCCGCGCGATCAGCGGCACGGAAAGGCTGCTGCCGCCAAACGACACCACATAGCGCACCGCATAGCGCACCGCATAGATCCGGGCGCGCCAATGCTCATCGGTATAGCGCGCCACCATCGCATCGTTGATCGGGATCTGGCCGAAAACAAAAAACATCATCGCCACCGCGACGATCAGCATCGCCCAGTTTTCCAGGCTCGCCGCCAGCAGCAGGAGCGGCACCTGCATTAACGCAATCGGCACGAACACCGCGCGCACCGATACCTTGTCGATCAAACGGCCCACGCAGTACTGCGAGAACGCAGCAATGACATAGACCGCGCAGACGAGCGCGCCGATGCCGAAGGTCGACTGCGCCAATGCCGATAGCCGCTCCTCGAACACCTTGGGCATGGCGATTGTCGTCGCATTGAAGATGACGCCGCCGCAGGCTGTCGCAACCAGCAGCACGGCGAACACCCGCACGATCGTCGCGTTGTCGAGCGCCGCCCGCGCGACCGCCGTGCGTCTGCCGCCCGCGTGGAGCGGTGGTATGATCCAAGCAAAGACGGCGCCCAGCATCATCACCGCCAAGCCGGGCACGATGAACGCAGCCCGCCACCCGGCGAACTCCGCCAGTCCGCCGGCCGCCAACGCGGCGAAGGCAACCCCGAGATTGCCCCAGATGCCGTTGATGCCGAGCGCGCGGCCGACCCGCGTCTCGTCCTTGACCAGCATGGCAATGCCAACCGGGTGATAGATCGCGCCAAACAGCCCGACCAGGGTCAGCGCCGCCGCAAGCTGCCATGGCGTTTGCACAAGGCCGGCGAGGATCGCCGCTGCGCCGATCCCGAAAAAGAACACGATCATCATGCCGCGCCGGCTCCAGCGGTCGCCGAGCCAGCCGGCCGGGATCGACCCGGCGCCAAAGGCGATAAAGCCTCCCAGAGACAGCTTGAGCATGTCGTCGTAGCTCCAACCGAACGCGGGACTCATTGCCAGCAAGACGGTCGGGAAGATCAGCATCAGCATGTGATCGACCGTGTGGCCGAGATTGAGAAAGCCGGTCAAATACCGAGGACGGTTCATTTTGCCTCCACGATTGCATTGATCGTAGGCAGGCGCCTTCTGTCACGCTATCTACAGAAAGACAGAAAATATCGCGATCCGGCCAAATGACTTCGCGTAGCACGAATGCTGACGATTACCAGAATGTGCTGCGCCCGATCGCGGCCATGCCAAAGCACTATCCCGCCGGCTATACGCTGCTGCCCCACCATCATCCGCGCGCGCAGTTGACCTATGCCCGCTCGGGCACGATGACGATCACGACCGTATCCGGCATCTGGGTCGTCCCGCCGCAACGCGCGGTATGGATCCCGGCCGGGACAGAGCATTCGATCGCGATGACCTCGCCGGTCGAGATGGTCGGTGTCTACGTCGAGCCACACACAGCGCCCCATTTGCCGCAGACGGCCTGCGTCATCGCGGTGTCGCGGCTGCTGCGCGAGCTGATCCTGGAGGCAGCGAGCTTGCCGGTGCTCTACGACGAGGCCGGCCGCGACGGGCGGGTCATGGCGCTGATCCTCGACGAAGTGCGGGCTCTCTCGGCGTTGCCGCTACATTTGCCTCGGCCGCGCGATGTCCGCCTGGTGAGGCTCTGCGACAAGCTCGCTGCGGAGCCGTCTAGCACTCGCGATCTGGCCGACTGGTCGGCGGTGGTCGGGGCCAGCCCGCGCAACCTCGCGCGGCTGTTCTCGCGCGAAACCGGGATGAGCTTTGGCGCGTGGCGGCGGCAGGCGCTGTTGCTGGCCAGCCTATCTCGGCTTGCCGCCGGGGAAGCTGTAACGACGGTGGCGCTCGATCTCGGCTACGACAGCCCGAGCGCCTTCACCGCGATGTTCCGGCGTACGCTCGGAGTAACTCCTAGCCGCTATTTTGCGGACGGCTGAACCGCGCCTACGGCGTTTGTCATCGCCCTACCGGGGCGCTACGATCTCGACAAAATCTGGGGAGCGAAGCGATGCGCACGACCTACAGCGTCAACGACATGACCATCCACCGGATCGTCGAGCAGGAGCAGGGGTTCACCCCGATGCTCGAATTCCTGCCGACCTTGTCCAAGGAGAGCCTGGAGGAAAACCTCTCCTGGCTCGCCCCCGGCGGCTATGACCGCAACACCGGCAATGTCGTCCTGTGCTTCCAGTCCTATGTCGTCAAGACGCCGGACCACAACATCCTGGTCGACGCCTGCATCGGCAACGACAAGTCGCATCCGCACCGGCCGACCTGGCACCGCAAGAACGATTCAAACTGGATGAACGCCCTCAAGGCCGCCGGCCTCGGTGTCGACGACATCGACTTCGTCATGTGCACGCATCTGCACGGCGACCATGTCGGCTGGAACACCAAGATGGAGAACGGCCGCTGGGTCCCGACCTTCCCCAAGGCGCGCTATCTGTTCTCGAAAAAGGAATACGAGTACTGGGACGGCATCCATCGCGAGACGCCGCTCGACCCGATGAAAGACAGCGTCCTGCCGATCATCGACGCCAAGCAGGCCGATCTCGTCACCAGCAGCCACGCGCTCAATGACCATATCCGCCTGACCCCGACCCCGGGTCACACCCCCGACCATTTTGCGGTCTGCGCCGGCAAGAGCGGCGACGAGGCGGTGTTCACCGGCGACCTGATCCACTCGCCGATTCAGGCGCGCTACCCGGAGTTGGTAATGCGGGTCGATACCGACCGCGACCAGGGCGTCGCCTCGCGCCGCGCCTTCCTCGAGCGCTACTGCGATACCGACACGCTGTGCTGCACGATGCACTTCCCCTCGCCGTCGGTCGGCCACATCAAACGCTGGGACAACGGCTTCAAGCTCGACTATTTGACCTGAGATGCATTGTAGGGCGGATAAGCGAAGCGTCATCCGCCAAAAGCTGCCGCGAACGATGATGGCGGATGACGCTGCGCTTATCCGCCATACCGATCTGTCCTTCCGTCCGGACGAGCCAACGATGCACGATGCTTGACCGCCAAGCCTTCACCGCCCTGCTCGAGGACTTCGCCGCCGCCGGTATCGCCAACGACGGCGCCCGTTTCACCGCGCTGTTTACCGAGACCGGCACCTACACGGACGATTTCTTCGGCCTCTACCGCGGCCGCGCCGAGATCGCCGCGATGCTGCAGCGCTTTCACGACACCGGCGAGAATTACCGCTGGGAGTTCAACGACCCGATCTGCGACGGCACCCTCGGTTATGCCTGGTTCCGCTTCAGCTTCGCCTCGAAGATGCCTGGCCACGAGGGCAAGCCCGTCCTGATCACCGGCATTTCCTGTTTTCGCCTAGACGACGGTCTGATCGCGGAATATCGCGAGACCTTCGACACCGGCATCGCCATGGCGCAACTCGGCTTCCCCGCCGACCGCATCAAGCGCATCCTCGACAAAGAAGCCGCCACGCAGAACGACGGGCCCGAGGCGCGCGCCCACCTCGACCGCTTTGTGACGCCAGGGCGTTAACTTAGCACCGCATCCCGGCGCAAGCCGGGACCCACTTTTCAACTGCTCGCGCGGCAGACGAGTGGATACCCGCTGTCGCCGGTAAGCGGTGTCTTGCAAGGCCTGCCAGTTGGCCTACCAGGCCTCTCGACCCCGTATGGGGCGTGCCGGCTCGGCCCCAGCGCCAACCAGTTCGCGCTTCGCCTTTTGCTCGGCCTCGTGCTTGTCGAACATCGCCTTGGCCGCGGCGTTGCGCTTGGCGCTGAACTCGTCGCGGTTGTCGCCGCACCATTGGTACGACGCGGCACGGGTCTGATTGAGCTTCGAAAAATGCGGCATCACGTAGCGCGAATAGAGCTCGTACGACCGCTTGGTCGCTTCGAAATCGGCCCAGTTGTGCGCCTGCTGCAAAAAGGCGCCGAACGCCCCTTGCTTGTCCTGCAGCCGTTCGATCAGCGCGATCGCATCGTCCGGCGTGCCGCAGACGCCAAAGCGGTTCTCGACAAACCATTCGAGCGGGTCTTTCCCGGCAGGCACGATAAAGCGCGGCTGGTTGTTGTTGAGATAGCCAAGATAGTTCTCGAACCCGAATTTGGCGTTCTTGAACGCCTGCTCGCGCGTCTCGGCGATGTGCATCGGCCCGACCAGGCGCAGCCGGTTCGGGTCCATCGTGCGCCCTTGCTGCGCCGCGGTGTCGTTGGCGATCTGCCAGTTCGAGGCGAGCGCGTCATAGCCGAACGGATTGGTCGCGGCGACGCAGATCATCCCGAGATCGTATTTGCCCGCGAGCCGGCCGCCCGACGGCGTGATGGCGCTGACCACCGCCATCTCCGGATGCGGCTTGGTATAGGGCAGCAGGTGCAGCCGGCACCCCTCCATCGTGTACCATTCGGTCTTCTGAGTGACGATCTCGCCGTTGAACAGGCGCAGGATCACGTCGATCGCCTCGGCCATCCGGTCGCGCTGGGTCAGCGGGTCGATCCCCATCATGATCGCGTCCGACGCCAGCAGCCCCGGCCCGCACCCGAACATGATCCGCCCACGGGTCATGTGGTCGAGCTGGACGATGCGGTCGGCGACCATCATCGGGTGATGGTAGGGCAGCGAGATGACCCCGGTGCCGAAGCGGATGTGCCGGGTGCGCTCGGCGGCAAAGGCGATGAAGATCTCGGGCGAGGAGATGATCTCGTACCCCGCTGAATGGTGCTCGCCGATCCACGCCTCATGAAAACCGAGCTTGTCCAACCAGGTCATCAGCTCGAGGTCGCGTTCGAGGCATTGCGTCGGGTCTTCCTCGTTCGGATGGAACGGCGGCAGGAAAACCCCGTGGCGGAGATTGATCTCGGTCATTACCCAGCCTCGCTGATCATAAGCCATGCAAGGTTAGCGGAGTTCGGGGGTGCGGAAAACATTTCAGCCCGCAACCCTGGCGCGCCAATATGCGGCGGTTAAGCCCTTGAGGAGCCTGTTTTCGCCATGAGCCTGTCGCCCGAAGAATACCGCGAGCATCTTGAAGCTACCTCCCTTCGCGCCGGGTTCAGCTTCGATGGCGTCGTGCTGCCGCAAAGCCATGAATTTCATCTGGGTCGGATGCGGTTTCACTATCTCGACTGGGGCAACAAGCACTTGCCGACGATCGTATTCCTGCATGGCGGCGCGTTGAACGCCCACACCTGGGACCTGGTCTGTCTGGCGCTGCGCGACGAATACCACTGCCTCGCGCTCGACCAGCGCGGCCACGGCGACACCGACTGGTCGCACGATGCCGACTACACGATGGGCGCCCAGCTCGCCGACACCAAGGGGTTTGCCGACCACCTCGGCCTCGACAAATTCATCCTCGTCGGCATGTCGTTGGGCGCGATCAACTCGCTGGCCTTCGCGATCAACCATCCCGAGCGGCTCAACAATCTGGTGATCATCGACGCCGGACCGGAGATGCGCCGGCCCGGGTCGAGCCGCATCCGCGATTTCGTCAACGGCGTGGCCGACACCGTCACGATCGAGGCGATCATCGAAAAGGCGTTGGAGTTCAACCCGCGGCGCGACCCCAAAATTTTGCGCCGCAGCCTGATGCACGCGTTGCGGCAGCAACCCGACGGGACCTGGAAGTGGAAATACGACCGCCGCCGCTTTCAGGTGCTCGATCAGGAAACGCACCGTGCCGAGCGCGCCGCCCTCGCCGACGGCCTCTCCCGCATCACCTGCCCGACGCTGATCGTGCGCGGCGGCGAAAGCGACGTGTTCGCCGAGGAAGACGGCATCAAGCTGGCGCAACGCCTGCCCGACGGCAAATTCGTCACCATCCCGCGCGCCGGCCACACCGTGCAGGGCGACAACCCGAAAGACCTTGTCGCCGAGCTGCGCCGGTTTTTGACAAGGACCAACTAAATCAAATGGAGCATCGCCCTCCCCGGTAGCTCGCGCAGGCTGGGTTTTTGCCTACCCATCTGCGCGGCGATCCTTGCCGCCGTTTACCTAGTTTCCCTTTATCCGGCGACGGGTATCCTGGGCGGGCTGGTCTTCATGGCGACCGGCTGGGCGATCCCGAGCGCGATCAACCTGCTCCTGGCTGCTTGGTGCGCTCTCGCCGTCACCGCGGTCCTGTGGATGCGTTGCGCGGCCGTGGCGGTTTTCTCGTTCGTGCTCGGCATCAATGGGGCGCTTCCCGCCCTCGTCGCGCGCGTCTTCCATTCCCCTGAGGTGATAACCGAAATCCAGCGCCCGATCGCACTCGATGCCGGCAAGCAGGTCGATCTATGGATGCGGCCGCGTGTCCCGGTCGCCGCCAACCCGCTGTCCGCCCCTATCTCGGTGGGCGCCGACGAAGGCTGCATGTGCTCTTATTTCGTACAGAATCCCGCGGCCAGCTATTTCGAGCGAATTGCCGATATCGCCAGAAGCAGCGGCCGGTTTCCCGCCGGCATGCGGGCGGGAAACTACTCGGCCTTCCCGGACCAATTGGCGCGCGGGGTTCATTTCGACCACGGAACAGCCCGGTGCCAGCACGGTCGATCTGGTCTTCGACCTCTATGACGGCGCCGAAAGGACGGCGCGGTTGATCCAGCGCGGGATACCCAACGATCCCGGGTTGGGCGCGCGCTTCGGCCGCGAGCGCAGGCTCTTGAACGGATATTTCTTGGAAAACTGCATGGCGATGCTACTGCACGACAATTTCTGGACGTGGCTGCTGCGCGATCGCGCGGCCTACCTGCCGCGCAGCACGATCGAGGATTTTCTGGCCAGCGCGATCCACCTCAGTTAGCCATCTTTCGATGTCTAAGCGCGCACCACCTTGCGGATGCGGTGATTGTTGGTGTCGCCGATATAGACAGCGCCGTCCGGCCCGACGACCGCGCCATGGGGGCGGTCGAGCCCGGCTTCTTCGGGCGGGCCGCCGTCGCCGCCCGCCCCTTGCCGCCCGCCGGCGAAATTGGTGACGACGCCGGTGCCGCGGCCGATGCGGCGGATTGCATGGTTTTCGGTATCGACGATCAGCAGGCTCCCGTCACGGTCTATCGCCATTTCCTTCGGCGCATCGAACACGGCTGCAAGCGCCGGCCCGCCATCGCCCGCATACCCGCGCGCGGTGGTTCCGGCGATCGTCGTGATGGTTCCGGTCCGCGGATCGACCGCGCGCAAGCTGCTGCCCTGGCGCTCGAGGATATAGACCGTGCCGTCGGCCCCGACCTTCACCGCGCGGGCTCCAAAGGTTCCCGCCGCAAGCGCCTTGCCGCCGTCGCCCGAATGCTCGGCCGCGCCGGTTCCAGCAAACGTCGCGATCGTCCTTGCCGCCATGTTGACGATCCGCACCCGGTTGTCGGCGACGTCGGTGATGTAGAGGGCCGTCTCTCCGGGGCCGAAAGCCAGCCCGTTGGGCTCCGCCAGGCCGGCGCGCGCGGCCGGGCCGCCGTCTCCGCCATAGGCTGCCTCTCCGGTGCCGGCCAGCGTGGTGATCGCTCCGGAGCCGGCACCGACCCGCCGCACTCGCCGGTTGAGCCGGTCGGCGACGTAGAGATTGCCGGCCCGATCGACGACGACCCCATAGGGTTCGTTCAGCGCGGCGTTCACCGCCGGCCCGCCATCGCCCGAAAACCCCTTCTCGCCGTTTCCGGCGACCGTGGTGATGACGCCGCTCGCCGCATCGACGCGGCGGATGCGGTTGTTGAACGTATCCGAGAAATAGAGGTTTCCGGCACGGTCGAAGCAGATGTCGAACGGGCCGTTGAGCAGGGCCTTTGCCGCCGGACCGCCATCCCCCGCAAATCCTTTTTCGCCGGTGCCGACCGCGGTCGTGATGATTGCCATTCGCCGATACCCCTGGAGCCGAGCCCGATCTTACCGCAGAGTATGGCGAAGCAGTCTTTCTGGGAACGAGGCACGCCATGAGCGAAGCAAAGAAGCCGCGGCTGGTCGGCATCAACCATGTCGCGATCGAGGTCGGCAATATCGACGAGGCGCTGGCCTGGTATGGACGGATCTTTCGATTTCACCCTGCGCGGCAAGGGCGAGCGCAACGCCTTCATCGACATGGGCGACCAGTTCATCAACATGACGGTGGTCCCCGACTACGCGGTCAATGGCGTCGAGAAGCGTCACATCGGCTTTGTCGTCGACGACCGGTCCAGCATCATCGAGCTCGCCAAAGCGGCCGGGGCACGGATGGTCGAAGGTGCGTTCCTGGATTTTCTCGACCCCTGGGGCAACCGTTTGGAAATCGTCGAATATTCGAATATTCAATTCACTAAAGCTAAAAACGTCATGCGCGGCATGAAGTTGACCCTCGACAAGAACGCCAGCGCCCGCCGCGAACTGGCCGAGAAAGACATGGCCGATGAGTGACGGGTTCAAGCTGAGCCTGATCGTCCGCGGCCAACACCCGCAGGGCGACGTCGTCCGGCATCTGAATGACGATCTCGACCTGGTTCGCGCCGCCGACCGGCTTGGCTTTGACGGGGTCGTCAAAGGCTCGCATTTCAGCGCCCACCCGTTCCAGTCGGCGCAGCAGATCCCCTTCCTCTCCTATTGCGCGTCGATCGCACCAAACCTGCGCATAATCTGTGGACTGGTCTTGGCCCCGTTGCACAAGCCGCTCGACCTTGCCGAGCAGCTGGCGACGCTCGACCTGCTGTCCGGCGGTCGGCTCGTCTTCGGGGCCGGCATCGGCTACCGCGATGTCGAATTCAAGGCATTCGGTGTGCCGCGTGGCAAGCTCGGCGCGCGGTTCGAGGAGGTGATGCTCGCGGTCAAACGGCTGTGGACCGAGGATTTCGTCGACATGAAGGGCTCCGACTGGGAGCTCGATCACGCCACTTGCCCGATCAAACCGCTGCAAAAGCCGACCCCGCCGATCTGGATCGGCGCCAATGCCGATATCGCGGTGCGCCGCGCCGCGCGGATCGGCGATTGCTGGTACATCAACCCGCACAACACCTTGGCGACCATCGAGCGTCAGATGGACATCTACAAGCGCGCGCTCGACGAATGCGGCAAGCCCTTTCCAGCCGAGGTGCCGCTGCGCCGCGAGGTCTTCGTCGCCAGCTCGCGCGCCGAGGCGATCCGTCTCGCCCAACCCTATCTCGAAGAGAAATACCGGGCCTACCGCGCCTGGGGCCAGGACAAGGTCATGCCCGAGGGCGACGATTTCGACCACGAATTCGCCGAGCTGCTGGAAGACCGCTTTCTGATGGGCTCGCCCGCCGAGGTCGCCGATCAGATGGTGCGACTGAACCGCCGCCTCGGCGTCAACCACATCGTCGCCTCGGTGCATTGGCCCGGCATGCCCAACAGCCTGGCGCTCGAACAGCTCGACATCCTGGCCAAAGAGGTCATGCCGGCGGTGCGGCAGGCATTGTAACGTTGTCATTCCGGGGCGCCGCGAAGCGGTGAACCCGGAACCCATGCACGCCGGCTTTTCAACCTAGAGCTACGGCGCAGAGCCTCCTTATGAGTGTTCGTGTGCATGGGTTCCGGGTTCGGCCTGCAGCCGCCCCGGAATGACAGCCGAAGTTCTCAGTTCGGGTGCACGATCGTGCGCAGCATGACGCGGCGCTCTTCGGGCGCCGAGTCGGCAGCGCCGCGGTGCATCGTCGCGATCTCGTCCCAGATCACCACGTCGCCGACCCGCCACGAATGGTAGTACGTGTTGTCGGGCCGCACCGAGTGGTCGCGCAACTCGAGGATCAGCGCTTCGGCCTCGTCGTCGTCCATCCCGACAAACCCGTGGCAATGCGTCGGGTTGACGAAGAGGACGCTGCGGCCCGTCACCGGGTGCGCCTTGATCGCCGGGTGCAAGCACTCCGGCCGGCCCTCGTTGCGCTGCCGGATATGCGCCTCCGTATAGATCTTGCGGGCGTCCGGGCCGTCCGTATAGCCGTGCCGCCCGGTCAGGCCGGCGAGCTTCTCTTTTGTCGCCGCCGGCAGCGTGTCGTAGGCGGCGTACATGTCGGCAAAGATCGTGCCGCCCTTGTCCCTGGGCACCTCGACCGCGTGCAGGATCGCCAGCCGCGGCAGCTTCTCCGGCGGATCGTAGGTCTCGTCGGCGTGCCAGCTCGACGCGCGGGTCACGCCAAAGCGGTCGACGCTGCCGTCCTTGGCGACGTTGGTGATGAACGACACCCGCGCGTCTTCCGGATGCCGGTAATTTTCTAGAATATGCGGCCGCAGATGCCCGAACCGAGCGCCGAACGTCGCGAGCTGGTGCGCGTCGAGCGTCTGGTCGCGGAACACCAGCACCGGATGGTCGCGGAACACCTCCTCGATCGCGGCGAAATCCGCGTCGCTGAGCTTCGCTAGATCGACACCGCTGATCTCGGTGCCGAAAGTCTCGCCAATGGGATGGGCGGAAACGGTCATGGCGGGCTCCATTAACTGACGCTGTCATTGCGAGGAGCGAAGCGACGAAGCAATCTCGGTAGGAAGGGGACTCCTCAGCGAGAGATTGCGTCGCTGCGCTCGCAATGACAACCCGCTCAGGGCACGAGGATGATCTTGCCGATGTGCTGGCTCGACTCCATCAGCGCATGCGCCTTCGACGCCTCGGCCAGCGGGAAGGTCTTGTAGGTGCAGGTGCGCAATTTCCCCTGCCCCCACAGCGGCCAAACCTTGTCCTTCAGCGCCGAGACGATCTGCGCCTTCTGCTCGACCGGCCGGCCGCGCAAGGTCGAGCCGGTGACCGTCAGGTGCTTGCGCTGGATCGCGCCGAAATCGGCCTCGACCTTGGCGCCGCCCATCAGCGCGACAAAACACAGCCGCCCGTCGCGCGCCAACAGGTCGAGCTCGCGCGGGATGTAGTCGCCGCCCACCATGTCGAAGATCGCGTCGACCCCCCGGCCCTGGGTGAACTCCTTGCCCACCTTCACGAAGTCCTCGGTCTTGTAGTTGATCGCGACATCGGCGCCGAAGTCTCGGCAGGCCTGGCATTTCTCCTCAGAGCCGGCGGTCGCCAGCACCTTGGCGCCAAACGCCTTGGCGAGCTGGATCGCGGTGATGCCGATGCCGCTCGACCCGCCCTGCTGCAGAAACACCTCGCCGGCCTTCAGATGGATGCGGTCGAAGACATTGGTCCACACCGTGCAGAACGTCTCCATCAGCCCGCCGGCGTCGACGAGGCTAACCCCTGGCGGCACCGGCAGGCATTGTACGGCCGGCACCGCCGCGTATTCGCCATAGCCGTCCGCGACCAGCAGCGCACAGACCGCATCGCCCGCTGCCCAGCCGCTCACCCCCTCGCCGATTTTGACCACTGTGCCCGAGCATTCGAGGCCAGGAATGTCGCTCGCCCCTGCCGGCATCGGATAGCGCCCCATGCGCTGCAGCGTATCGGCGCGGTTGATCCCGGCCCCGGCGATCCGGATCAGCACCTCGCCGGCTTTCGGCTCCGGCACCGGCCGGGTTCCGGGTACAAGAACCTCCGGCCCGCCGGGCTCTCTGATTTCGATCACGGTCTGGGTTGCGGGGATATTGGCGAGCATTGGCGGGGCCTTTCAATTTGGCTGTCATTGCGAGGAGCGTAACGACTAAGCAATCTCGTTGGAAAGAGGACTCCTCTGCGCAAGATTGCTTCGCTACGCTCGTAATGACGGCGCTGAGGGAGAGAAACGTCATGCCAATCTTGCAGGATAAAGTCGCACTCGTGACCGGCGCCGGCGCCGGGATCGGCCGCGCCATCGCGCTGGCTCTGGCAAACGAGGGTGCGACCCTCGCCGCCGCCGACATCGACCTCGCAGCAGCTCAGCACACCGCGAGCAATCGCGGT
>JBBRPG010000013.1:0-40537 GCA_038228485.1 Alphaproteobacteria bacterium | reverse complement strand
TCCATCGCTTTCGACCTCGCCACCCATCGCGGATACGACAGCGACCATCCGCGCGTCGTCGGCGATGTCGGCAAGGCCGGGGTGGCGATCGACTCGGTCGAGGACATGAAGATCCTGTTCGACGGCATCCCGCTCGACAAGATGAGCGTGTCGATGACGATGAACGGCGCGGTGCTGCCGGTGCTGGCCGGGTTCATCGTCGCTGCCGAGGAACAAGGGGTCGCTCAGGAACAGCTCCAGGGGACGATCCAGAACGACATCCTCAAGGAGTTCATGGTCCGCAACACCTACATCTACCCGCCCGGCCCTTCGATGCGGATCGTCGCCGACATCATCGAGTACACCGCCCGGCACATGCCGAAGTTCAACTCGATCTCGATCTCCGGCTACCACATGGAGGAGGCCGGGGCGACCTCGGTGCAGGAGTTGGCGTTTACGCTGGCCGACGGGCTCGAATACGTGCGCGCGGCACTGTCGCGCGGGCTGGACATCGACGAATTCGCGCCGCGGCTGTCGTTCTTCTTCGGCATCGGCATGAACTTCTTCATGGAGATCGCCAAGCTGCGCGCCGCGCGGCTGTTGTGGGCGCAGCTGATCGAGCCGTTCGGCCCGAAGAACAAGGCGAGCCTGGCGCTGCGCACGCACTGCCAGACCTCGGGGGTGAGCCTCACCGCGCAGGGGCCGCACAACAACATCGTCCGCACCACGATCGAGGCGCTGGCCGCGGTGCTCGGCGGCACACAATCGCTGCACACCAACTCGTTCGACGAGGCACTGGCGCTGCCGACCCCGTTCTCGATGGGGATCGCGCGCAACACCCAGCTGATCCTCGCCGAGGAAAGCGGCATCCCGCATGTGATCGACCCGCTCGGCGGCAGCTATTACGTCGAGAGCCTGACCCATTCGATCGCCACCGCCGCGATGGCGCTGATCGACGAGGTCGAGGCGCTGGGCGGGATGACCAACGCGGTCGAGAGCGGCATGCCCAAGCTGCGCATCGAGGCCGCGGCGGCGCGGCGCCAGGCGGCCATCGACCGCGGCGAGGAAGTCATCGTCGGGGTCAACAAGTACCGCGCCGACGACACCGCCGAGGTCAACCTGCTCGATGTCGACAACGACGCGGTGCGCAAATCGCAGATCGCCCGGCTCAACCGCACCAAGAAAATCCGCGACCCGGAGAAATGCGCGGCGGCTCTCGCGGCGCTGACCGCGGCGGCGAAGAGCGGCAAGGGCAATTTGCTCGAACTGGCGATCGCCGCGAGCCGGGCACGCGCCTCGGTCGGCGAGATTTCGGATGCGCTCGAAACCGCCTTCACCCGTCATCACGCGGTGAGCCAATCGGTCGCCGGCGTTTATGGCGGGCAATACCGCGACGACGAAGCCTTTCACCGCATCCAGCGCGAGATCGACGCGTTTGCCCGCGACGAGGGCCGCCGCCCGCGCATGCTGGTGGTCAAGCTCGGCCAGGACGGGCACGACCGCGGCGCCAAGGTTATCGCCACCGCTTTCGCCGATATCGGCTTCGACGTCGATATCGGGCCGCTGTTTCAGACCCCGGAAGAGGCCGCCCGCCAAGCGATCGAGAACGACGTGCATATCGTCGGCGTGTCGAGCCAAGCAGCGGCGCACAAGACCCTGGTCCCGGCGCTGATCACAGCGCTGAAAGGGGAAGGCGGCGGCGACATCCTCGTGGTTTGCGGCGGCGTCATCCCGCCGGCCGACTATGAGTTTCTCAAAACAGCCGGGGTCGCGGCGATCTACGGCCCCGGCACCAATATTCCGCGCGCCGCGGCGGAAATCCTGTCGCTAATCCAAAAGCAACGGCTGGCGGCCTGACCCGGACGGGTCGCTTCGGAGCTCGGCAGAGCGCAGGTGGCGAAATTAGTTGCCGTGGCCGGGCAACAACCGGAAGATTAGTGTTGTCGGGGGGCTGCAGGGAACACTGAATGAGCATGTTAAACCGGGAAGCGCGCGAAGGAACGGCGCTCGGGGAACCGGGCGGCGGGGATTTTGCCACGGTCTTGCGCGACCGCCGGGCGGAGCCGGAACTCGACAACATCGAAGCCGAGTACGAACGCCAACTCGCCGAGTTCAGGGCGCTGGTTGCGTCGATGCGCGATGCCCTCGAACAGGCCAAGGTGACCGCGCAAACCGATTTACAGACGGTACGCAGCGCCTACGACGCCGAGATCAGGCAATTAAAGCAGGCAATCGCATCGGGCCGCACGGCGCTTGAAACGCTTCGACAACAATCGACTGAAGAGATCGAGCGCGCCGTGTCGGCGGGGCTTGCCGAAACCAGGCAATTGCGCGAGACGATCCAGTCGATGCGCGAGGCCTCCGACAATCAAGGCCAAACCCATCACCACCAATTGCTGGATCAGCAGCAGGCGAGCCGATCAGAAATCCAGCAGCTCCACGACACCGTGCGCCAGTTGCGCGATGCGCTCGACGAAGAAAAGGCGCTTCATGGCGAGCAGATCGCGGCGCTCGAATATGCCAAGCGCGCCGAAGTCTCGCAGCTGCAGGAGACGGTCCGGACCCTGAGAACGGAATTGGAGGGTGCGCATGGCAGACGGTGACGCGATTGCCGCGGCGGCGGAACCTACACTCGCGAAGAGCCGGCGCCGGCGGACGGGGAAGTCGGGCCGGTCGCGCCATTTCGACATCCTGCTCGATGTCGCCCGGCGGATCTCAGGGACCGAATCGCTCGATCAAGTTCTCTATGCGCTGGTCGAAATGACCTCGAACGAGGTCGGCTGCGACCGCAGCACCTTCTTTCTCTACGACTCGAACACCAACGATCTGTTCTCGCGCATCGCCCAAGGCCTGCGGTCGCGCGAAATCAGGATATCGGCGAATGAAGGCATCGCCGGCGCGGTCTACCGGTCCGGCGAGCCGATCATCATCGTCGACGACGCGCTCCAGGACCCGCGCTTCGACTCCATCGTCGACAAACAGACCGGCTACACCACGCGGAATTTGGTGTGCGTTCCGCTGACCACCGTCGGCGGCGAGATCGTCGGCGTGGCCCAATGCCTCAACAAGGAAAGCGGCCAGTTCACCGAGCGCGACATCAACCTGCTCAGCGAAGTCGGTCAGGTGGCGGTGCCGGCATTGCGCAGCTCGCATTACATCGAGCGCATGGCCCTCGCCCGCGAACAGGAGATGCAATTCCTCAACGTGGTGACCGACATCACCTCGGAGATCGACCTCGACGTCCTGCTGCACCGCATCATGGTCGAGGTGACGCGGATATTGGGGGCCGAACGCTCCACGCTATTTCTCAACGACGAGAAGACCAACGAGCTCTTCTCGCGGGTCGCTCAAGGCGAAGCCGCACCGGGCGAAAAGGTCAACGAAATCCGCCTGCCCAACAATGTCGGGATCGCGGGAGCGGTCTTCAGCTCCGGCAAGACAGTCAACATCCCGCATGCCTACGCCGATCTGCGGTTCAACCCGGCCTTTGACAGGGTCACCGGGTTCTTTACCCGCTCCATTCTATCGACACCGCTGACCAACAAGTCCGGCAAGGTGATCGGCGTTACCCAGGCGCTCAACAAGGTCGGCGGCCCATTCACGCAAGACGACGAGTCGCGTCTCAAGGCCTTCACCGCCGAGGTCGCCATTGCGCTCGAAAACGCCAAGCTGTTCAACGACGTCCAGAAGATGAAGAACTACAACGACAGCATGCTGCTCAGCATGGCGGACGGCGTGATCACGCTTAACAACGATCGGGTCATCGTCACCTGCAACAGTGCCGGCTACAGAATTTTTCAATGCACGGCCGCCGACATCATCGACAAGAAGATCGACGAGTTCTTTATCGGCAAGAATTCCTGGATCGTCGAGCGGCTCGCCAAGGTGGAAAGCGAACAGCACTCCGACGTGGAGATGGATGTCGAGATCGAGGTGGACGGCAAGCCGACCGCGGTCAACCTCTCGATCCTGCCGCTGAAGACCGAGGCCGAGCAGCAGCTCGGCACCATGATGATGATCGAGGACATCAGCATCGAGAAGCGCGTCAAGGCGACGATGGCGCGCTATATGGACCCGACTATTGCGGCGCAATTGTTCGAGAACTCGGATACCGATGTCTTAGGTGGGGTGAGCCGCCGCGCGACGATTTTGTTTTCCGACATTCGGGGTTTCACCACCCTGACCGAGCACCTAGGTGCAACGGGAACGGTGGCGTTCCTCAACGAATACTTCGGCCTTATGGTCGACGTCATCAAACAATACGAAGGAATGCTCGACAAATTCATCGGCGACGCGATCATGGGGGCGTTCGGTCTGCCGATTTCGCACGAGGACGACGAAGACCGCGCGGTCCGTGCCGCGATAGACATGATCCGCGCATGCCGCAAATGGAGCGCCGAACGAGTACGAGCGAACCAACTGCCCGTCGACATGGGGATCGGGCTCAACACCGACATGATCGTGTCGGGCAACATCGGCTCGGCAAAGCAGATGAACTACACGCTAATCGGCGACGGGGTGAATGTCGCCTCGCGCCTCGAAAGCGCCTGCAAGGCCTATTCCGCGCGCATTCTCATCAGCGACAATACTTACAAGCTGTTGCGCGGGACGTATCGCATCCGCGATGTCGACCAGGTGATCGTTAAAGGCAAGACCGAACCGGTCGGCGTCTATGAAGTACTCGACTACCATACCGAGGAGACGTTTCCTCATATGATGGATGTCGTGAACTATTTCAACGAGGGCATCGCGTATTACCGCAAGCGCAATTTCGAGAAATCGATTCAGCAATTCGAGGAGACGTTGCGCCGCCACCCGGGCGACAAGCTGTCCCATACCTATATCGACCGCTGCCGGTTCTTGATCGAGAACCCGCCTCCCGACGACTGGCACGGCATCTGGGAGATGCATGAGAAATAGCGCGGTCGGCGGTATCGCCGCCGGGTAGCGAAGACCGGGAAACGGCCGGCGTAATTCTATGCAGTACGCCGGCAACCCGTACTACTTCATCATTTTTTCTAGCGAACATTAGAATACCGAGGATACAACCTTGGGTAATACCGCGCCTAGGCAGCCGTGCGCGGGCCTTGTATAGTCATGGCAAAACAGGGAGGGAGCCATGGCTGCAGAGACAAGAAATCAAGGCGTTTCTCCGCGCCTTATCGCCAAGATCATCGCCAGCTATGTCTCGCATCACAACGTGGCGCCGGAACAGATACCCGAGCTGATCGCCTCGGTGCATCGTTCAATCAATGGGCTCGGCCAGCCAGCGGAACAGGCGGCCTTGCTGATTCCGGCGGTGTCGGTACGGCGCTCGGTACAGCGCGATGCCGTCACCTGCCTCGATTGCGGCTGGAAGGGCAAAATGCTGCGCCGGCACCTGACGACGCAGCACGGTTTGAGCGGTGAGGACTATCTGAAGCGCTGGAACTTGCCGGGCGACCACCCCCTGACCGCGCCAAACTATTCGGCCCAGCGTTCGAGCCTGGCGAAGGCGCTGGGTCTTGGCCGCGGCAGCCGCGCCGACAGCGCCGCGTCGCGCCGGCGGCGGGGCGCCCGAACTTCTGCAAGCTAGCACTTCTGCAAGCTAGACTAGGGAGATTGACGCCGGCGCAGCCCGGCTTCGGTGACCAGCGCATCCATCGGGATATCGAAATCCTGCGGGTGGATCGTCGCGATTTCCTGAAACGCAAAGCCGACCCCGATCGCCATCGGCCGCGGCTGCAGCGCCGCCAGCGTCCGGTCGAAATAGCCGCCGCCATAACCGAGCCGGTAGCACGCGCGGTCGAACCCGACGAGCGGCGCTAGCACCGTCGCCGGGACCACAATGTCGCGCCGTTCCGGAATCGGGATGTCCCAAACCCCGGCGATAAGGGTCTCGCCCGGTTTCCAGGCGCGGTATTCGAGCGGACCTTTCTTGTCGACGACGACCGGGAGCGCAATCACCCGCCCCTGCGCCGCCGCCATATCGATCAGCGGGCGCGGGTCGAACTCCCCACGGAACGGCCAGTAGACGCCGAGCGCGCCTGGCCGCCCGGCGAGTATTTCCTGGATGCCCGCGGCAATCTTCTCGCCTGCCGCACGCCGCATCGCCGGCGACAAGGCCATGCGCTCGGCCAATAGCCGCTCGCGCTCGGCACGGCGCCAGGCTTTGACCTCGGCGGCGTCCATTGGAGACGCCGGCCCTAAAACAGCCCGGTGATCCGGCCGTCCTCGGTCAGGTCGATGCTGTTCGCGGCGGGGACGCGCGGCAGGCCCGGCATGGTCATGATCTCGCCGCAGATCGCGACGACGAACTCCGCCCCCGCCGACAGCCGCAATTCGCGCACCGGCAGGATGTGGTCGTCCGGCGCGCCCTTGGCGTTGGCGTCGGTCGAAAAGCTGTACTGCGTCTTGGCGATGCAGATCGGGAAATGCCCGAATCCGCCCTTTTGCAACTCGGCGAGCCGGGTTTCGACCGCGCCCTCGCAGGCGATGTCTTTGGCGCGATAGATCTTCTGCGCGATCGTCTTGATCTTGTCGCGCAGCGGCATCTCGTCCGGGTAAAGGACCTTGAACTTCGCCTCGCCCTTGTCGATGACCTTGACCACGGCTTCGGCCAGCGGGGCGGCGCCCTCGCCGCCATTGGCCCAATGGTCGGCGACGACCGCCTCGACCCCATGCGCAGCGCACAATTCCTTCAACTTGGCGAGCTCGGCCGGGGTGTCGGCGCTGAAGCGGTTGACCGACACCACCACCGGTATCCCGAACCCGCGCAAATTCTCCAGATGACGCGCGAGGTTGGCATACCCCGCCTCGACCGCCGCGACGTTTTCGGCGCGGAGCTGGTCGCGGGCGACGCCGCCGTGCATCTTCAGCGCCCGCACGGTCGCGACGACCACCGCCGCATCGGGGGCCAGCCCGGCCTTGCGGCACTTGATGTCCATGAACTTCTCGGCGCCGAGGTCGGCCCCGAAACCCGCTTCCGTGACCACATAATCGGCGAGCTTTAGCGCCGTCTTGGTGGCGATCACCGAGTTGCAGCCATGCGCGATGTTGGCGAACGGCCCGCCGTGGATAAAGGCCGGGTTGTTTTCGAGCGTCTGCACCAGGTTGGGCGCGACGGCGTCCTTGAGCAGCACGGCCATCGCGCCGGCCGCCTTCAAGTCGCCCGCCCGCACCGGCTCGCGCGCCCGGGTCTGGGCGACGATGATGTTGGCGAGGCGGCGCTTTAGATCGTTGAGATCGGTGGAGAGGCAGAAGATCGCCATCACCTCGGAAGCGACGACGATGTCGAACCCGTCCTCGCGTGGGAAGCCGTTGGCAATCCCGCCCAGCGACGAGTTGATCGAACGCAGCGCCCGATCGTTCATGTCGAGGCCGCGGCGCCAGGTAACCCGGCGCGAGTCGATGCCGAGGTCGTTGCCCCAGTAGATGTGGTTGTCGACCATCGCCGCGAGCAGGTTGTTGGCGGCGCCGATCGCGTGGAAATCACCGGTGAAATGGAGGTTGATGTCCTCCATCGGCACGACCTGGGCGTAGCCGCCGCCGGCCGCCCCGCCCTTCTGGCCGAAGCTCGGACCGAGGCTGGGCTCGCGCAGGCAGATGATCGCCTTCTTGCCGATATGGTTGAGCGCATCGCCGAGGCCGACCGTCGTCGTGGTCTTGCCCTCGCCCGCCGGGGTCGGGGTGATCGCGGTGACGAGGATCAGCTTGCCGTTCGGCCGGTCCTTCAGCGAGTCGATATAGTCGAGGGCGACTTTGGCCTTGTAGCGGCCATAGGGCGATAGGGCCTCGTCGGGAATGCCGAGCCTGGTGGCGATGTCGCCGATCGGACGCATCGTCGCGGCCTGGGCGATCTCGATATCGGATTGGGGATGTTGATGCTGATCGGCTCCGCGCGCCACGTCGGTCCTCCTCGGATTTACAATCCTTTTGGGCGATCTTGTTGGCCGAAGGTCTTAGACCTTGAGAACGAGCACCGCAACCGCCCCGGACAGCCTGCCGCAGGCGCCGTAGCGGAACGGTAGCGTTTCATTCCGCTGGCGAGGACACTGGCCCGGCGATATATTGCCGGCGACCGCGTATAGTCGCGGCCCCCCGCCCCCCGCTCGCTGAGGCAAGAGGATGACCGCCCCGACCAAGACCAGAAGCTGTGCTCGTTTCGTTTTCGCCGGCGTTGCCGCGATGGCGGCCATCGCCGCAATCGGTGCGGCGCCGGCGCAGGCCCGCATTTTTGTCGGGGCCGGCGTCCCGTTCGGCTATTACGGACCCGGACCGTCTTACGGGTACGGGTATGGATACGGGTACGGCTATCCCGGCGCCTATTCCTATCCGTATTCCTATGCTCCGCCGAGCTACTACGCGCCGCCGCCGACCTATTCCTATTATCCGCCGGACCCTTATCCGCCTGCCGCGGCCGCACCATCGCCAGCGACGCCAAGGCCGGCGCCGACGGCCTACACCCCGCCGGCGGCACCGGCCGCGCGTCCGGCGACCAACGCGACCCCGCCGATTACCTACACCAGCAAGCCGGCCTTCACCAACTCGGCCGGGCAGACCTGCCGCGAGTACAAGGCGACGGACCGCACCAACCCGCATCCGATCGATGTCTACGGCACCGCCTGTCAGGCAACCGACGGCCAGTGGCGCGTCGTCAACTGAGCTGAGCCGCACCGACGCAAGGAGAGCCGGAGCATCCGGCTCTCCTTGACCATTCTCGGCAAGTGCTGACATCTTCCCGCGGCTTTTGCCGCAGGGAGACTAAAACATGGCGCGGCCGATCGTTTATGGCCCGGCAATGAGCACGTACGTGTGGAGCGCGCGCCTGGCGCTTGCCGAAAAGGGCATCGCACACGAATTGGTCGAACTCGATTTCCAGGCGATGAAGGCGCCGGAGCACCTCGCCCGGAATCCGTTCGGCAAGGTGCCGGCCTTCGAGCATGATGGGTTCACGCTCTACGAGACCCAGGCGATCATGCGCTATGTCGACGAGGCGTTCCCCTCGGCGCCGCTGCAGCCGATCGACCTGCACCAATTTTCCCGCATGAACCAGATCATGGGCATCATCGATTCCTATGGCTGGGACTGCATGGCTTTCGGCATCGCCTTCCAGCGGCTTGTGGCGCCGCGGTTCGGCTTCCCAGTCAACGAGGACAAGGTCGCCAAGTCGATCCCGAGGGCCCGGATATGCCTCGCCGAGATCGAGCGCATCGCCGGCGACGACGAGTTCCTTGCCGGCGAGCGGGTCAGCCTCGCCGACCTGCTCGCCACGCCGATCCTGGCCTGTCTCGGCAGGACGCCGGAGGGCCCTGGCCTGCTCGAGCCGCACGCCAAATTGCGCGCCTGGCTAGGCCGCATGGAGGCGCGCCAGAGCGTACAGGTGACGCGCCCGCCCGGCGTCTGATTATCGCGCCGGCCGCAACAGGCGGAGCGGGTTGGGCAGCCGCTGGAGCGCCGCGTCGAGCCGCTGCCGTGCCTCGCCGAAGCGCTTCAGATCGTCGAGCCGGCGGTCGATGAAGGCGCCCGTTTCGGCAAAATCCAACGAGCGGTCGTCGAGCCAATAGAGCAAAGCCGCACCGTAAATCCCGGCCAACGTCGCGCGCTTGGTGTAAAAGCTGAAATCGGTCGCGCTGTCGCCGGCGGCGTACCAGATGCTGTCGACCGTCTCGTAGACGAGGCGCGCGCCGAGCGCCGCATGCGGCGGCAAGGCCAGCACCGACACGCCCCGGCGCACCGCCTCGCGCCACGGCGCCACCACCTCGAAGCGCAAGCCCAGTGCCAGCCTGACCCGCGCCGAGAGGCTGTGTTCTTCCGGCGGCGCTGCCTCGAACCAGTCGAGCATGCGGCGGTCGGCCCAGCGGCTGAACCCGGCGACGAGGTCAGGCGCGCCGCGAGGAAACAACGCCGCGGCTTCCTGCGGGTCGATCCCCGTCTGGCGGGCGGCCAGGCGCACCGCCGCGTGCGACCAGCCGTCGAACGCGATATCGGGCAGCATCGCTTCGATCAGCCGGTCCCGGTCGCGCTCGGCCAAGGGGCTTTTCATGTCGGGCTTTTCATGTCGGGCTTTTCATTCTGGCGCCTCGGCCGCGAGGAATTCGGCGAGGTCGATCGGGTGGCGCTGCAATTCCTCGAGGTAGACCAACAGGCGATGGTCGGTCATCCGCTGCAGGTAGAGGATGCCGTCGAGGTGATCGCATTCGTGCTGCACGACGCGGGCGTGAAAGCCGGCGGCCTCGCGCTCGATCGGTTCGCCGTCGAGGCCGACGCCGCGGTAGCGCACCCGCAGATGACGCGGCACCACCCCGCGCAGCCCCGGGACCGACAGGCAACCCTCCCAGCCGAGCGCCGTCTCATCGCCGAGCGGCTCGATCACCGGGTTGATCAGCACGGTCAGCGCCTGCTCGCCGTCGCCGGGAAGATCGCTGACCCGCTCGCCGGCAACAAAAAAGGTGACGATGCGGTGCGGCGCATGCACCTGCGGCGCGGCGATGCCGGTGCCGCCGGCATCTTCCATGGTCTCGAGCATGTCCCCGACCAGCCGGCGCACCCACGGCGCTGTCGGGTCATCGACCGGCGCGGCCGCCGCGCGCAGCACCGGATGCCCCATGCGGGCAATTTTCAGCAGCGTCATGCGTTCAATATGAGACGCCTGCCAGAGCGCGTAAAGTGCGGGTCGCCTTCACAGGCCGGGGCGAAGGTGATACGGTGGGGCTCGTTCGGCCCCGCTGCGGAGAGTTTCGCCCGTGCAAGTCCTCGTTCGCGACAACAACGTCGACCAGGCCCTCAGGGCCTTAAAGAAGAAAATGCAACGCGAGGGCGTGTTCCGGGAAATGAAGCTGCGGCGCAATTACGAAAAACCCTCCGAGCGGCGGGCGCGCGAAAAGGCCGAAGCGGTGCGCCGCTACCGCAAGCTGTTGCGCAAGCGCATGGAGCGCGAGGGGTACTAGAGGATCGCGGCTGTCCTGGCCGCACGCGGGCGAGACGCCCGCGGTCCAGTTGTATAATCGATAGCGCCGCACGACATTTGGTATGCCAGCCGATAAGGAGGGCTAAGCGGTGGCTGTGATGCTGTCCCGAACCTACGATGCGCTCGTTGCAGCCGGTTCGCCGGAAGACAAAGCGCGCGCCGCTGCAGAAGAGTTGGCCGGGTACGAAAGCCGTTTTGCCAAGATCGAGACCGACTTGGCTGTCGTCAAATGGATGCTCGGAATTGTAATTGCCGGCGTTGCCTCTCTCGTTGTGAAGGCATTTATATAGCAGGCCGCCGTCGGCACGCGGAAAGGCCGAAGCGGTGCGCCGCTACCGCAAGCTCCTGCGCAAGCGCATGGAACGCGAGGGGTACTAGTTCGTTTTACGGGCGGGCTTTGCGAGCGGAGCGAAGCAATTTCGCTCCGCTTTTTGCTGTCAGAAATGCGCGCATCGAGGCGGCGGCTGCCCCCTCCGGCTCGCGTTGCTCGCCACCTCCCCCGCCTTGCAGGGGAGGAATCCGCAGTAGCTGGGGTCACGATCTGCTCCAGATCCTTGACGATCTGGTCGCGCATCATCTAGCAGGCTCCTCCTCCGCGCAGCGGGGGAGGGGGACCATGCGAAGCATGGTGGAGGGGGCATGCGGGCGCCGACAAAAACATTTGCTCGTGCCCGCACGCTGCGCCGGAACATGAGCCTGCCCGAAATTGTGTTGTGGCAAGCCCTGCGGCGAGGACAGCTGGGAGCGCTGCGCTTTCGACGGCAACATCCGGTCGGCCCTTACATTCTCGATTTCTACTGTCCCAGCGCGCATCTGGCGATCGAGGTCGACGGAGCGGCGCACGACACCGCACCTCAAGCGCGTCACGATGAGCGGAGACGTACATGGCTTGCGCAACGAGGCATTACGGTATTGCGCATCGGCGCCAAAGACGTGCTGAAAGACGAGAATTTGGACGGCGTCCTGCGCAGTATCGAGCTGGCGGTTGCCCCCTCCGGCTCGCGTTGCTCGCCACCTCCCCCGCTGCGCAGGGGAGGAACCCGATGACGGCTTCTAATCGGCAAGGGCGGCTGCCGCCTACTCCAGATCCTTGACGATCTCGTCGCACATTTTCTTGGCGTCGCCGAACAGCATCATCGTGTTGTCGCGGAAGAACAGCTCGTTCTCGACCCCGGCATAGCCCGACGCCATCGAGCGCTTGACGAACAGCACGGTCTTGGCGTTCTCGACATCGAGGATCGGCATGCCGTAGATCGCCGAGGTCGGGTCGGTCTTGGCCGCCGGGTTGGTGACGTCGTTGGCGCCGATGACGAAGGCGACATCGGTCGAGGCGAAGTCGCGGTTGATCTCGTCGAGCTCCTAGACCTCGTCGTAGGACACGTTGGCTTCGGCCAGCAGCACGTTCATGTGCCCGGGCATGCGCCCCGCGACGGGGTGGATCGCGTAGCTGACCTTGACCCCGTCCTTCTTTAGCAAATCGGCCATCGCCTTGAGCGAATGCTGCGCCTGCGCCACCGCCATGCCGTATCCCGGCACGATGATGACCGAGCCGGCATTCTTGAGGATGAAGGCGGCGTCCTGAGCGCTGCCCGACTTGACCATCCGGTCGCCGGCCCCGCGCCCCGCCGGGGCCGCGCCGCCCTCGGTGCCGAAGCCGCCGAGGATCACATTGAAGATCGAGCGGTTCATCCCCTTGCACATGATGTAGCTGAGGATGGCGCCCGACGAGCCGACCAGCGCTCCGGTGATGATCAGCAGACTGTTCGACAAGGTGAAGCCGATGCCGCAGGCCGCCCAGCCCGAATACGAGTTCAGCATCGAGATCACGACCGGCATGTCGGCGCCGCCGATCGGCAGGATCAACAGAAAGCCGAACGCCAGCGACAACAGCACCAGCAGCACGAAAAACGCCGGGCTTTCGGTCAGCGCGAACAGCACGATCAGCAGGATGATCGCGGCGCCGAGCACGGCATTGAGCACATGCTGTCCCTTGAAGATCAGTGGTGCGCCCGACACCAGCCCCTGCAGCTTGGCAAAAGCGACGATCGATCCGGTGAAGGTGATCGCGCCGATGGTCAGGCCCAGCGCCATCTCGACAAGACTGGCGCCGTGAATATTGCCGCGGACGCCGATCCCGTAGTCCTCGGGCGCGGCGAAGGCTGCGGCCGCGACGCACACCGCCGCCAGACCGACCAGGCTGTGAAACGCGGCGACAAGCTGCGGCAGCGCCGTCATCTGGATCTTGCGGGCGATGAAGGTGCCGATCGCGCCGCCGATCAATAAACCGGCAACGATCCACCAAAAGCTGACCACCTGCGGCGTCGCCAGAGTCGTCAAGATGGCGATCACCATGCCGGCGATGCCGAAGAAGTTCCCGTTCCGCGCTGTATCCGGCGAGGACAGGCCCCGCAACGCCATGATGAAGCAGATCGAGGCGATCAGGTACAGAAAGGCCGAATAGCTTTCGCCCACCTCTATTTCTTTCTCTGGAACATCTGCAGCATGCGCTGGGTGACGATAAAGCCGCCGAAGATGTTGACCGCGGCCAATGTCACCGCGACAAAGCCCATGACCTTGGCAAAGCTGAACCCGTGCGGGCCGGCGGCGACCAAGGCGCCGACGATGATGACGCTCGACACCGCGTTGGTCACGCTCATCAGCGGCGAGTGCAGCGCCGGGGTCACCCGCCAAACCACGTAATAGCCGACGAACACCGCGAGCGCGAAGATCGTCAGCTCGAACACGAACGGCGTTCCGGCATGCACCGGCTGCGGCAGCGCGGCCATTTGATGGGCCAGCGCGTCGAGGTTCTGCGCCAGCGTCTTGGCATTGCCGGCAAGCTCGCCGGCGCGTTGAGCAAGCGAGGCGGGATCCGCCATGCCGTCTCCGTCAGCTGTTGGAAAGGGTGGGAACGGGTTCCGACGGCATCAGCGCCGGATTGACGACCGAGCCGTCGAGGGTCAACAGCGCCGCCTTGACGATCTCGTCCGCAGTGTCGATGTGCAGCTTTTTCTCTTTGTCGATCAAGAGGGCCAGAAACGCGGAAAGGTTGCGCGCGTAGAGCAGGCTCGCATCGACCGCGATGTGCGCCGGCGCATTGGCGTAGCCGATGATCTTGACCCCGCCGGCGGTGGTCACGGTTTCTTCGGGCTTGCTGCCCTCGACATTGCCGCCGGCCTCCACCGCGATGTCGGCGACGACCGAACCCGGCGCCAGCGCGGCGAGCATGTCCGCGGTCAACAGGATCGGCGCCTTGCGGCCGGGAACGAGCGCGGTGCAGATGACGATGTCGATGCGCTTCAGCGCGTCGGTGATCATTTGATGCTGGCGGCGCTGATAGTCCTCGCCCATCTCGCGGGCATAGCCGCCGGCGGTCTCGGCGCTTTTGGCGGCTTCCTCGTCGACCATCAGGAACGTGGCGCCGAGGCTCTCGACCTGCTCCTTGGCGGCGGCGCGCACATCGGTGGCGAACACCACGCCGCCGAGCCGGCGGGCCGTGGCGATCGCCTGCAAGCCGGCGACCCCTGCCCCCATCACCAGCACCCGCGCCGCCTTGATCGTGCCGGCCGCGGTCATCATCATCGGCATGGCCCGGCCGAACGCGCCGGCGGCATCGAGCGCCGCCTTGTAGCCGGCGAGGTTGGCCTGCGACGACAGCACGTCCATCGTCTGCGCCCGGGTGATGCGCGGGATCAGCTCCATCGCCATCGCCGCGATGCCCGCCTTGGCATAGGCCTCGACATCCTGGGGGTTCTGCAGCGGCGCCAGCAAGCCGACGAGCGCGGCGCCCCGCTTCATCATATTCAGCTCGTTGGGCTCGCCGTCCCGGTCGCCGAGGAGCGGGCGCTGGACCTTCAGCACGATGTCGGCATCGCCGATCGCCGCGGCGGCATCGGCGGCGATCGTCGCTCCGGCAGCCTGATAGGCGGCATCGAGGAAACAGGCGCCCTCGCCGGCGCCGGTCTCGACCGCGACGTCGAGACCCATGCCGACAAGCTGCTTGACCGTATCGGGCGACGCCGCGACGCGCCGCTCGAACGCGCGCTTTTCCTTGACGACGGCGACCTTCATCGCGAAACCGTCCTCTACCGGCGATGTCGACGACAAGCCCGCACAATGCCGCGGGGTCGGGTCATTGTGAAGTGCGAGCAGGCGGAGCCGGCTATGCAGTCTAACGGACTTGAACGGAAATCGCCTGCGCCCACGCGCCGGCTGCGTGCCATGCTTCCGCCGAATTTCGCCGCCGTGATAAGGTTTGCCGTGGCATTCCCGGTGCGGCCGGGGCATTGCCGCCCACAGCGGCAAGAGGCCGCGCGGTTCGGAGATCGAATGAGAGAAAGGCTGCCCCCCGCGGCCCGGCGGGCGCTTCCGGGAATATTCCGGAGGCGCGGACGTTGTCGCCCTGTTGGAATAAGAGGGAATCGCCGGATCGTGCGGTGGTGCACATGCACCCGGTGAGCGCGCGGTTCAGCGATCAATTGATTGCGGTGCTGCCGCGTTTGCGGCGTTTTGCGGCAGGCCTGAGCCGGTCGGCAACCGAAGCCGACGATTTGGTTCAGGCAGCATGTGAGCGGGCATTGGCGAGGGAGCATCAGTTTCAGGAGGGAACGCGATTCGACAGCTGGATGTTCCGCATCGTTCAAACGATTTGGATCGACCAGTTGCGGGCACGGGACGTACGCAAGGAGGACGGAGACATTGCCGAGGAGCGACTCGGGACGGATGAGCCGGTACGGCGGGTCGAGGCGCGGCTCGCGCTGGCAGAGGCGCGGCGGGCGATTGCCCTGCTGCCGCCCGACCAGCGCGCGACGCTGATGCTCGTGACCGTCGAGGGGCTCAGCTACAAGCAGGCGGCGGACGTGGCAGGGGTGCCCGTCGGTACGATCATGAGCCGCCTTGCCCGAGCCCGGATCGCCCTGCAGCAACTGATTGACGCTGGCGCCGGCGGGCGCAGGAGTACGAAGGATGCAGAAGCATAGCGACGAGGCCCTGGTGGCCTATCTCGACGGGGAGCTCGACAGCGGCGAGCGGGCCGATGTCGAGACATGGCTCGACGCCGAACCGGCGGCGCGCGACCGTCTGCTGGCGCTCGCCGAATCGGCAACCCTGCTGCGCGGCGCGTTTGACGAGATCGTCCACGAGCCGGTGCCCGAACGCCTGATCGCGGCGGCGCGCGGCCAAACGCACGGGACGGCTGACGGGTTTGAAGCCGAGATCGTCCCGCTCCGGCCGCGTCGCGGCGACGTTAAGCTGTCGCTGTGGCGCCGCTGGCAGCCGGGCTTCGCCCTCGCTGCCGGGCTTGCCGGGCTGATTATCGGCGGCGGGCTAACCTATTACGGCAACGGCATGCTGGTGCCATCCAGTCGTCCGGCGGGCCAAGTCCAGACCGCTTCGATCAATAGCTGGCTCGACAATGCCGCCGGCAATTACAAGCTGATCGTCAACGCCGGCGGCCCCCCGCTGGTCGATATCCAGGCCAACGGCGACAACGGCGAGGCGCTGCAAAAGATCAGCCAGAACCTGCCGCAGCAAGTGCGCTTGCCCGACTTGAAGCCGTGGGGGTTGAGCTTCCGCGGCGCCCGGTTCGTCGTGGTCGAAGGCAAGCCCGCGGCGCAACTGGTCTACAACACCGACAACAAGGCGATCGGGCCGTTGGCGCTGATCATCGGCTCGTCGAAAGAGCCCGACATTTCGCCGACCTTCGACAAGCGGCAGGATTTGAACCTGTTGTACTGGCGCCACCAGGGCCGGGCCTCGGTGCTCGTCGGGCAGACCGAGATCGGCTGGCTATGGGGCATCGCCAACGACGTCGCCTGGCAGCTCGACGCGATCTAGCCGTCTGCGGATTGGCAAAAGGCGGCCGGACGCTAAACGGCTTCCGCCAAACTCTTTTCATTGAGATATAATCACCGTCGGCCATCGACCCGGAGGTCAGCCGATGAGGTTGCTGCTCGTCGAGGATAACGAGCGCTTTGCCGCGCTGCTGAGACAGGGCCTCGCCGGATCGGGCTTTGAGGTCGACGTGCTGCCGACGGTAGAGGAGGCGCGGACGGCGCTCGACGCCAGCCGCTGGGACATCGTCGTTCTCGACCGCGGGCTGCCCGATGGCGACGGGCTCGCGGTGCTGACCGACATGCGCGCCCGCGGCGACGCCACCCCGGTCTTGATCCTGACCGCTCACGGCAGCCTCAACGACCGCGTGACCGGGCTGCAGAGCGGCGCCGACGACTATCTCGTCAAGCCGTTCGCGCTCGAAGAGCTGGTCGCTCGCCTGCAGGCCCTGCTGCGCCGCCCCGGCAATCTGCTTGGGTTGGCCTTGCGGCTCGGCAATCTCACGCTCGATACCGTCGCGCGCCAAGTATTCGTTGACGAGCGCCCGATCGCCTTTTCGGCACGCGAGGTCGCGGTGCTCGAGCATCTGTTGCGCCGCAGCGGCCGGGTCGTCGCCAAAATACAGCTCGAAACCAGCCTCTACGGCCCGTCGGAAGTCGGCTCGAACGCGGTTGAGGTGCATGTCCACCGCCTGCGCCGCCATCTCGCCGAGACCGGTGCGTCGGTGCAGGTGCATACGGTGCGCGGGGTCGGGTATCTGATCGGCGAAGGTTCCTAGCGTGTTCCGTTTCCGGTCGGTGCTCGGGCGCACGATCGCGCTGCACCTGGTGGCGATCGTCGCGACGTCGATCCTGATGCCGCTGGCGCTCTATCTGATGCTGAAATACGCCGCGCAGGATCTGCATGAGCAGGCATTGCGCCAGCAGGCTGGCGAATTGGCGCGGCTGATCGACCGAGGCCCCGACGGCGCCCTGCGGCTGCAATTGCCAGCCCCGCTTGCCGAGCTCTATTCCACGGATTACGGCCGCTACTCCTACGCCGTGGGCGACAACAGCGGCCACGTGCTCTTCTCCTCGTTCTTGGACCGCCGCGCACTTACCGGCGCCACGCCGCCGCTGAACGAAGTGCTCACCTTCTCCGGCCGCTATGGGGGCGCCGAGATTTTCGGCGTCAGCGTGCCGGTCGACATCGCCGGCGAAAAGCTGTGGGTCGAGGTATCGCAGGACCTCGCGCATCGCGACGTACTGATCGACGACATCGTCCGCGACTTCTTCGGCCGGGTGGGATGGATCACCGCGCCGATCCTGCTGCTGCTGCTGCTGGGGATCGATGTCGCCATTTTCCGCCGCACGCTGCGCCCCATCGTCGCCGCATCGAACATGGCCGAGCGGATCGGCCCGCTGCACACCGATCTGCGGCTGCCGGAAGCCACGATGCCGCGCGAGGTCCAGCCGCTGGTGCGCGCGGTCAATCATGCCTTCGACCGGCTCGAAGACGGGTTCCGCAGCCAGCGCGAGTTCACCGCCGATGCGGCGCACGAATTGCGCACGCCGCTCGCCATTTTGCGCACGCAGATCGACATGATCGCCGACCGCGAGCTGGCCACGGCGCTGCGCCACGATGTCCTGAACATGAGCCGGCTGGTCAATCAGCTGCTTGAAATGGCCGAGCTCGACACGGTGGCGATCGACCGCAGCGAGACGGCCGACCTCCACGCGCTGTCGGCGGAGGTCGCCGCGTTTCTCGCGCCGATCGCGCTTGCCGACAACAAGCGCGTCGCGGTGACCGGCGGGCGCTACCCGGTGCTGGTGCGCGGCAATGCCGACATGATCGGGCGGGCGGTGCGCAACCTGGTCGAGAACGCGCTCGCGCACACGCCGCCGCGGACGACGGTCGACATCAGCATCGACCCCGCTGGCGCGATTTCCGTTTCTGACCGAGGCGCGGGCGTGCCGGCGGCCGACCGCAACCACATCTTCCGGCGGTTCTGGCGGCGCGACCGCCGCCGGCAAGGGAGCGCGGGGCTGGGACTGTCGATCGTCGCGCGCATCGCCGAACGTCACGGCGCGACCGTCTCGGTCGCTGACCGGCCGGGCGGCGGCGCGGTCTTCGCGATCAAGTTTCCCCTGGTGCTGGCCGCCCCAAAAATCCCCCAGAACGAGCTCGCCGCGGCGAAGTAGAACCGCTCGCCTGCTCGGCGGGGCCGGATGCGGCATCGGCATCTCGCGCGGCGCCGCACCAGCCGCTATGGTGAAGCGAACCTCACCCCCAACGGACAACAACCAGGAGGAGACCCAAGCGATGGCCGACACCCCGACTTTTGGCCGCTATGCCGAAATCCCCTACGACCGGATGACCCCGGAACAGCAGCAAGCCTACAAGAACCTGATCGAGACGCGCGGGCGGCTTCCCGGCCCGAACAAGATCTATGTGCACAACCCCAAGCTGGCCAACGTGATGGGGCCGCTGGGCGCGCATTTCCGCACCGGCTATTCACTGAGCGAGCGCGAGCGCGAGATCGCCGTCGTCATCATCAATAGCAAGTTTCACTCCGCCTACCCGACCAACGCGCACGAGCGCGCCGGCAAGGCCGCCGGACTGCCCGCCGACAAGGTCGAGGCGCTGCTGTCGGGCCTGCCGACCTCGTTTGACGACAAGCGCGAGCAGGTCGTCTACGAGATGGCGAAGTGCCTGTCGGAGTCGCGCTGGGTGTCAAAGGGCCTTTACGACCGCGCGGTCGAGGCGCTGGACCATGTCGGCATCACCGACGTCATCTGCTTGATCGGCTTTTACACCAGCGTGTCGATGACCCTGGCCTTCTACGACGTGCCCGCCGGCGCCGAAGGCATGGAACGGTAAAACCGAACCCCTAGGGTGGGTAGAGCGCAGCGTAACACACCGTTTCATCGCCGAATGGTGGGTTACGCTTCGCTAACCCACCCCTACCAAGGGAGACCCCTATGCTCATCGTCGACGCACAGGTTCATATCTGGTCCGCCGGGCCGCCGACCAACGCGATGCACCGCCAGGTCAATTCGTATTCCGCCGAAGAATGCATCCGCGACATGGACGCCGCCGGGGTCAGCGCCTGCCTGCTGCATCCGCCGGGGTGGGACCCGAACTCGGGCAAGATTTCCGAGGAGGCGGCGGCCAAATACCCGAACCGTTTCGGCATCCTCGGCAATTTCCCGCTCGACAAGCCGGAGAACCGCAGCCTGATCGACACCTGGAAGCAGCGGCCGGGGATGCTGGGCTTGCGCTATGCGTTCACCGCGCCGCACCAGGCCAACTGGATGACCGACGGCACGATGGATTGGCTGTGGCCGGCGGCGGAGAAGGCCGGTATTCCGATCGCGCTGATGGCGTCGAACTACCTGCCGCTGGTCGGCCAGATCGCCGAGAAACATCCCGGACTGAAGCTGCTAATCGACCACTACGCCCGCACGCGCAACGCCAGCGACGACGCGGCGCACGGCAACCAGCCGGCGCTGCTGGCGCTGGCGAAGCACAAGAACGTCGCGGTCAAGTGCACCGGGGCGCCGGGCAATTCGAGCCACGCTTACCCCTACAAGAACATCCACAAATACACCCAGCAGATCGTCGAGGCGTTCGGCCCCGAGCGCAGCTTCTGGGGCACCGACATCACCCGCATGCCGTGCTCGTGGAAGGAATGCGTGACCATGTTCACCGAGGAGATGCCGTGGCTCAAAGGCCGCGACCTCGAACTGGTGATGGGCCGCGCGGTGTGCGATTTCCTGGGGTGGAAGCTGCCGGGCTGATAGCCTTTCGCGACGGGAAGGGGCGCGGTGTGCCGACGCGCCCCTTCGCTACGCCAGCGATGGCGGCCATCGAAGACGGATGCCTGCTTGACGCAGATAGCGAAGGCCGAGTGCGATGGCCGCAGCTTTAATTCCAACCCACAGCATCAGCATCAACATAAGCTTGGGAGGAAATCCGTCGATGTTGCGCTCTAGCGCGCGCCACAGCCCATCGGCGAAAACCGCGATCGCAAATCCCGCGACGGTTTCCAGCCGGCGGCAATCACCCCATCGCGCAATTGCCAGCGCCGTCCACAGCCCGATCAGACAAGCGTCCAAAGCTCCGTACAAAATCGCGTCCAACGAGCATTGGGCGACCAATGCCGCCCAGGATGTAAAGTCACCATCCGTATATTTGATGAGCCAGAAATTACCCAGCGCCCAGATCGTTGCCGCGATAGACACCGTTGCAAAAATGGTATCGGCCGGTTTGGGGCGGTGAATCCCGGCAAGCCACAACGCCAGACCGCCGGCGATGATGGCGTTGTCGAGCGAAGCATGGAGCAGGCTGGTTTTGACGACCTCCAGCGAGAGTGGATTGGCCGAATGACCTGGAGGGCCGAGAGCCATAGCGATTAAAAAAACGGCCAAATATCCCACAATACCGAGCAGGACGAGGTTCCAGTACTTTCGATCTTCGGGCGGCGGCGCAATCGCAAATGTGAAGAATATGAGGAGGATTGGCACCGCGAATGCCGCGAATCCCGTTGCCCAGATGGGTACCATGTCAGCGTCTTTCTCGGCGCATTCGCTTCTCGTGCCGCGCAGAACCGGCCATTTTGCGTCGGCAGCGGGCGCTATTCTCGGATAATGTGATGAAAGAATTACTGCCTTAGTGGTAACCCATGGCCGATCTGGAGCCGATCCCCTATTCCGACGCGAAGATCCGTTCGATCCTGGAGCGGGTGAAGACCATCGCTATGGTCGGGGCCTCGTCGAACTGGAACCGGCCCAGCTATTTCGTGATGAAATACCCGAATTGTGCCGCCTAATGTTCGCTAGTTGGGTATGGGGCTGTTTTGTTGGGCTTTTGCGAGCGCATCATCCCGTCCAATTTCTGATTGTGCGCTTCAATCCCCGTTAGTCTGGTAGCAAGCAAGTAGCAAAAGCTCGCCCAGCAGGGCGAGGATTTCATGATGCCTCTGTTAATGGAACCCGCCCGCCGGTGAGGGCGAGCGATACACCCCACGCCCTCGGCTGAAAAGGAAGAGCCCGGCGCGGGGGGAGTGCGCCGGGCTCGCTTCCTGGGAGGGGAAGCAGCGCGGAACGTCGCGCTTCTTGTCAGCATCCGCTAGGAGAATTACAATTCGTTGCGAGAAACCCCGCCCGCCGGTGAAGGCGAGCGGGGGTGGGCTAAGCGCTAAGCGCTGTGGCCCGTCATAAGCACGACAACATCGATCGATCGAATTGTACTCTCGTCGATCTGCTGCTCCCCTGGCCGGTTGTGTTGCCGATACACAATCTTGCCCTCGGCTCGACGGATCAATCGGGCAAGGAACCCCCTGCCGTCCTGTAGCCGGATCAACACCTCACGACCCTCATCAGCGGGCCGCCGCGAGCTAAGCCACACGCGAGCGCCTTTATTGAGCCGTGGTTCGTTCGCGTCGTCGTCGACCTGGACCACGTAGTCAGCGAACCCAGGGCTGGTTGAGGGGACTGATTCAGCGGCCAGCGGAGTGAAGCCCTCGTTTTGCGATCGGGGACAAGGGCCAAGGGATCGGGCGCGCTCATGCCGCATCTCCCGTCTCGGGCGCTCTGTCGCCCAGACCCCCGGATCAATCAAAGACGCCAACTCCGGAACGATCTTCACTGCATCGCGCAGAAGGCTGACGACGAGCTCGTCGAGGATCGCTACGTCGCTCGGAACGTTCAGCTCCAGAGCGGACGGATCGGTTTGCATTAGGCCGCAGAGCAGCAGATAGGCCTTTATGGCGAGAGCCGTGCCGCTCCCGCCGCCGGAAGTTGCGATGATCTCCGCCTCGGCATCTTCCGCCCGCCGATAGGCATCGTCTCCGTCGCCAGGCGCCTCGTTATAGGCTTGCTGTGCTGCACCGAGCCAGTCACGGAAAAGGACGAGGAGCTTGTGATCAGCCGCCGTCACGTCACCCGGTAAACAGTCCAGGAGGAGCGACAGCACCTTGCGCGTTTGCTGCACATCGCCCTCGGTTGGGGCCGGCCCCAACGCCGCCAGGAAGGTTTCACGAAGCTCGCGACGCGCGGCAAATTGGTTGTTGGCGATCCCTTTTTCGAGATCATCGATCGCGAACCCAAGTATTGTTGCGGCCGCGGTCACCGCCTTCCGGCCGCGGGCTGTTGCCAAGTCGCGTTGGGCCAAACCAAGGAGGCGCAGCGAATTTTCGGCAGTCTCGAGTAGCCCGGTATGCCGGCCACCGAGGCGCCATGACCGGCCATCGATGTCCTCCACAACGGGCGCGCCATCGTCGACGACCACCATGCCGGCGGCGATCTCCTCCTCGCCAATGCTGGTGATCCCTGCAGCGACGGTCAGCTGCTTGAAATGATCATCGTCCTTCCAGCTCACCCGGTTTTCGGCGAGTAGGTCTTGAAGCGCCTTGCGCGCGGTAACGACGGTAAACATGCTCTGTGTTCCTTTCGAGAGGACGCCAGCCGCCCGGCGGCTCGAAAGACGCACAGAGTCGTCCCTGCTGCCCTTTAGGGTTTCCCCCTGGACATACGACAGCAGACGCCGGACGCGAGATGTAGTGCATGACTCTGTGCTCAGCCTTTCGAGGGGCTACGCGCATGGTGCGCCGAGACGGGCTGCGGTGCAAGGCGTTATGCTCGGCAGGAAAGCCCTGGGAGCAATCGCTATGCCCGATCGCCGAGAGCTATATCGCAGCCCCAACGGGGACTGCTGGTTTTTAGGGCGAGAGCCGCAGGACGGCAGCGCGTTCGTGATCCACCAAGCGAATGGACCGTCTGGTGCCCACCTCTCTCACATCGAGCTGGGGACGTTTCTCAACACTGAGACGAAGGGGCCGGAGCACCAAGCCTTATTGCGACTGATCGGAACTCTCGTCGAGGTTCCCCCGTATGCCGACCCCAACTAAAGGGCCCGGCCCCCGCCGCGGCACGTCCGCAGCCGAATAGGCCATCAGGCGGGCGCGTAGTGCTGAGAGAGCGCTGCCGGCGATTGCTAGTTCACCCGGTCGCGCAGCACCCGGCCCGCCCTGAAATACGCATAGCCCATGTCGCTCACCTGGACCACCTCGCCAGTGCGCGGATTACGGCCGATGCGAGCCTCGCGATGCCTGATCGCGAATGAGCCGAAACCACGTAGCTCGACCCGATCATCGCGCGCCAGCGCCGTGATCGGCAACGCCGTCCGCGTCATGCGGATCGCTACCGGCGAGGAAACCGAGGAACTAGATGTCGTTAAGAGCGCCGCCGCCGAACTCGGGAGCCGGGGCGGGAAGGCTCGGGCTGCGAAAATGACGCCCCAGGCTCGGGCTGAAGTTGCTCGAAAGGCTGCTCGGGCGCGCTGGAAGTAGCGGCAGAGGCATCCGCTACAGTGGGCTGAAATCGCACATAGAGTCTGCCAGCGCGTATTGTTTCACGCTCGGTTTCTATCATTATTTCAATAAATCCCTCTTCCTCAACAATCGTAACGGGCGGAAATTGTATCATGGCTCGGTAATGTGTTTTTGTGGCACCCTCAAAATGGCTGGCGTGTGGCATCGCTGGTATTTCTATCTTAACAAGTTCTGTTTGCTTTGGTGGCATGTAAACGATAATCGTCATGCGTTCGGGTGTATCATTTAAATCAGTTATCAGAGATACGAATGCCCCGAGCTTAGGGATCATTACTGGCTGCAGTGGTAGAGCTAATATTAAATCTCCCCCATAGATACCCATCAACGATATCTTGTTGCCTACTTCATTCCGGATATCGTCGCAAAATAGACATGCCGCCACGCGCGCTTCTGGCATCGGTATCTGCTATGCCGCAGTGGCGGTTATCATGTCGCCTGTTGTGGCGAACGGTTTAACGGAGATTGCGGCCGGGGTTTCGGACGTGGCTGGATTCGCGACCGTCCGATTTGAGCTGATCTGCGCGTGACGCGACGGAAGATTTACTTTCACTGGCCTATCCAGAGAAAACGCTAAATCTGCAAGGCTCTGCAACGTCATGTTGCTGTCGCCGCTCAGCTTGCGTGTAACGAACGACTTATTTTTGCCAATGCTGCGGGCCATCTCAGCGCGAGTCAGCCCCCGATCCCGGCTTTCTTCTTCCAAAGCCTCTAGGAGGACATGCTGAATCTCGCCAAGCATCCTTATGTATGTTCGGCGACGCTTACTGAGTTGGAGATTAGATGACTTCATTTCGCGTGACTCCCACAACGGCTTTTGGCTCATCTAGGTCTAGCGCGTTTCGAAATTCGACCACTTCCCGAACATACGGGGCGTAGTCGGAGTGCTTTTTAAGGCAGTCCTTAAGCTGCCATCGCACGATCACAAAATGTCTCCGTTTTGGAAACCATCCGAATAGCCGAATATCGGGCGTTTTGAGTTCCCATACATGAGAGGCAAGCGGATCGAGCGGATGGTACTCTGATCCATAGGCAAGTGATTTCCCGATCACGAACTCGTAGAGGATTTGATCCGCCTGTTCGTAGGGCGTTCGGTTACGTCCATGTAGACGGCCAATAGCCGCCAGGGCGGTAAGTGAGGCGTCAAAATCCGGCGCAAAATACGCATATCTATCGGGAAATTCATCATCTTCCAGGCCCGCATCATGGCAGATCAGCTTGTCTGTGTCGGCAAGATGCTCTAGGGTTGCCATATAAGTCAACACCGGGCGAATGAAATTGTCGTTAATTGCAGCGCCGCCAATTGGCCCGCGCATAGGTCACCGCGTAACTACACTCTTAGCGAGTGAACCGTGATGCCGCTAGAGCAGCCCGCGATCAAAGGAGGTCGATTACGGCATGCTGGTGAAGCTCTACGGCGGCGAGACGGGCGGCGAGGGCCACGAGCGCAAATACAGCCCGTCAGACTGCGTCGGGGCGCGCAAGGACACGATCACCGGCAAGCCCGATCCCAGGCACGTCAGCACGTCCTATGTCGAGCGGGCGAACCTTACGATGCGGATGTCGATGCGGCGGTTCACCCGGCTTACCAACGCCTTCAGCCAGAAGCGCTGCGGATGTCGCCCGCGATGGCGGCGGGGATCGAAACCCGGCTTTGGTCGATGGAGGATGTAGCGACTTTGTGCGAACCGAAAGCGCCAGCGACGCGCGGTAACTACAGGCCGCGTCAGCCAAGGACCGCACAGCATGTTTAGTCGAATAATAGGGGTCGCGTGGTTCGGATTAGTGCTGTCTTTCCTAATATCATATTTTTGTTGGCCACTTATCCATGGTTTGTTCTTAGGTATATTAACCGGTGATTTGCTGACTTGGCCGGGGCTCATTGTTCTTCCGCTCGCCATTTTGTTCCTGGCGGCGGGCATCCTTTCGTTCATGTTTTTCGCGGCGATGATCGTTCGTCTGGCCAAGGGAGACCACTAATTATTGGAACTAGATTTCAAACTGAGACACTACCAGCGGAGCCTCTACAGGCGCGAAACGGCCGGACCCTGCCGGAGCACGTCCGCTGCCGAATAGGCTATCAGGCGGTCACAGCGCCACGACCCGGGCCGCGCGCACCCGACCAGCGCCGCGCGCGTCGGGCTCTTCCTCGAACGTCACCCGCTGACCTTCCCGCAATTCCGTCAACTCGCCGATCTCGCTGAGATGTACGAATACATCATGGCCACCGGCGGCGGGCGTGATAAAGCCGAAGCCGCGCTCGCCGATCCATTTCGACACAGTGCCGTTCATTTAACTGCCCTCACCGTAATTTATCCCGCATGCCCAGTTCGTGAGCGACGCGGCCGCGGCCGGCAGGAAGAGGCCAAGGCCCGCTGCATCGCCCGCCGCCAGTTCGATAACTTCGTGAGGAGTGGGAACCCACAGATAGCCGTTGAGGACGTTGAAAGCATCGTCGAACAAGACCGTCTTGGTCCCGGCGCCCTCGGCTGAGGCATTGATACCGCAGGTTCCCGCTGCACCCGCGGTGCCGCCGGTGATCACCGACGCGACGGTGTCGGAGCGCTTCAGATTCCGCGGCGTAGCGCTAACCAGAGTTGGGAACGCGGTAACTTGCGTCTCGACCTGCACGCGCTGCTGCGCGCTTGTGGCGGAGCCCTGCTGGGACGCCCACATGCGCAGGATGTTCAGCATCGGCGAGACTGCCGCCGCCGGATTGATAAAGACCAGCGTCACCGCCTGGTTGGCGAGGGTCAGACCGCCGCCGCCGACCGAATACTCTTTTGCCATTGTCGGTTACTTCCACCCGGGCATCACCAGGTCTCCAGCGCATGCTGCGTCCGCAACGTGAAATTGGCGCTGCCGCTGGCCTGCACGCCGGTTCGCATGCCCTGGGGCGCGTTGGCGAAGGTGACCTGGACGTTATGGCTGCTGTCGCCGGCACCGGCGTTCTGGTCTGGGGTGGCGAGATTGACAGGAGGCGCGTCCCCGGCCGGACTCCGGCGGATCCAAACGCTGCTCGGGTCGACGCCACGCAATCCCACCATTCCAGGATTGCCACCCTCGTGGTTGCCCCCCTGGTTTCCCGAGATGACCTGCGGCAATCCGGTTTTTGGATCTGTCTCCCCGGTGAAGGCGCCGACGTGCCCTTGCGGGAACACAGCGATGTCGCCTTTTTGCACGTCTCCCGGCTTTACGGGCTTGCCGAAATTCCTCCAGCTCATCGCCCAGTCGCTGTGCTGACCGGGCAGATTTTCGTGCTGATAGGCTGCATCGATGAAGGCCGCACACCAAGCCGTTGTCAGCGGGTCAATTCGGCCGCCGTTTTCCTTGATGAACTGCCGGACCTTGGGGTTTGCGCCCGAGAGGTTGAGCATCCCTATCATGTCGTCGACGACCGCACCCCGCGTGCCGGCCGGCGACGGCACACTGAACCCCGGCATCGGTGCCGCATTGGCGCCGCTTATGCCGAAGGCCTTGCCGAGACCATGCCAGAACCCGCCGCCGCCTCCTCCTCCTGGCTGCACGGTCGGCCCGGCCTGGAGCGCAGCGTCCGCAGAGGCGCGAGCTGCCGGATTGGCGTTGAACCCCGCCCACGCCCCGAGGCCTTGTTTGCGGGCGATCCAGACCGCCATATTTCGCTGCGTCGTCGCGTCGAAAAGCGCGTCATCACGGAGGTTGAGCCCCCGCTGCGCATCGCCCATCGTGGTACGGCCCTGGATCTGAAAAGCACCTACTGGCGCCGTATCGCCGCCCGTCGAGTGCGCGTAAGCACGCACCTCGGCGATTGTCATCTGGCTTAGCGGTTTAGGCGGCGGCTTGGCACCCCCATAAGTGGCGTCGTAATTGATCAAGCCGTTTTTTAGCGTGCCTTCAGCCGTGGCGATCGACTTGAAGAAATCGTTTCCCGGCATGGCACCGGCTTGCCCAGCCCCCGGAACGCCAAAAATCTGCGGCATCCGCGCACCGCGCGGCACGCCGTTATTGAATAACCGATCGCCAATCTGCCCGAGAGGGTCGGGTTTATTGACGAGATTGTCGAAGAACGCGCCAAACCCGAGTTTCGGATTTCCACGGTCGATAACGGTCGCGCCTTCGTGGGCTTGCAGTTCGTAAAACTGTCGGAGGATATCAACGCCGGACCGCAAACCATCGAGCGATTTGCCGATTACGACGAACCCCTCTCCCACGAATTTGAGATCAGCTCCGACGGATTTCCAATCGACGTCGTGTAACGTTTTGCCAAATTCAGTGATCTGGTCGCCGATGCCGGTCGCGATCCACTCGCGGTTATTTGCAGTCCAATCCGCAATGCCTTGGACCATCGGCGTCAGAACGGGGAGCACCTTCTCGGCGATCGAATTGCCGACCTCGATGATGGCTATGTCAACCGCCTTCAAGGACGTCTCGAATTCGTGGCTGTTATGCGCAGCCAAGTCGCTAATCCCTGCGCCATATTTGGCCGCCTCGCGGTTGAAGCGCTCCAGCCCCTCGGCGCCATCGCGAAGGTAGGGAAACAACACCCGGGCCGATTCACCCAGGGTCTTCTGAGCAATTTCGCCCGCGATGTAGGGATCTACGATGTTCCGCTTCACGGCGTCGGCGATCTCGGGGAGGACGTCTTGCGCCTTGCGTATCTGCCCGTTGGAATCACGCAACGCGATGTTCAATTGTTTGAAGACCGCAACAGCCCCCGCATCGCTGCCCCAGGCCGCACCTCGAAGTTTCTGGTTGAGGACATCGAGACCTTCGGTAAGAGCGCCGGCATCGCTTCCTGCCAGCTTTGCGCCATGCTGGAAACGTTGCAGCGTCTCGACATTGATCCCCATCGCTTGCGAGGTGCGCAGGAGATTAGCGCCACTCGACGCATATTTATCGAGGGCGAGGGCGATGCCGCCGATCGACCCGATGGCCGCTACGCCGCCCAGTCCTGTGATCTCCGCGATCGGTTCAAAGGCCTTGTGCAGCCGTTCGCCCGTCTCCCGAGCCTTGTGACCGATCTCCGCCAGCCCGCGGCCGGTTTCCCTGATGCCCAGGCCGAGCTTATCGAAGAGGCTGTTGGTCGCCTTGACCTGCAGCTGCGGCGCTTCCCCAAGCGACCTCAGCTCACGCTTGATCCGGTCGGCGACGCTGGTGACTTCATCGAGCGCCCGAATCGTGACATTGAAGCCGCCGCTGGTGCCTTGGGCCAATATGGTTCCCTTTCTGCCTGGCCGCGACTAGCGCGCGCTCGGCCCGATGATTTCGCGCAAATTTGGCATCTAGTGGCCGCCGTGCCGGCCAGGTGAGGCCGTGGCAGCGATCGGCGCCGGCGCCGTCATGGCTCGACTTAGCCAAGTTATGGCAATCATCTCCACAGCGTCGGCCACCTCTGTCTCTCCGACGAGCATCGCATCGGCGAGCGAGGCCGCGTGCTCGGCAACCGCGTCTCGCCACATGGCGCGGGCGAGCCGACCCATGCCGACGGAGGTCATTTGCGCCATGCCTGCGCGGGCGCTGATGGTATGCGAGTTCACAGGCGCGGCAACCGAAAGTCGGCCAAGGTGCGCCGAAGGTCAGCGATAATCAGCTCGTGCTGCGCGTCAGCTTGCTTGACCATCGACACGCGCGCGTTATCCGCGGCCGGGAAAGTGACAAGCGAGACTTCGAGCAAATCGATTTCCGTCAGGCGCCGGGGGGACCCCTTCACTGCGGCAACCGTCCGGAACCCGATCGAAAGCCCCGTGGTGGCGCCGGCGTCGATCAGCGCGGCGGCCTCCCTGGCACGACGCACCTCAAGCGACAACGACGCTTGCGCCCACAGCCCTACAGCGTTGTCAGTCAGCGTCACGACGCCGATGGGCTCAGTAGGGCGGTGCTGCCATAGGAGCGGCCGCACGGCGCCGCACTTTTGCAGCGTCGCCGTGTAGGCGCCACGGAAAATGACATCATCTTGTTGGTCTACTTCGCCGTAAATCGTCGCAAAACCGCCAAACTCGCCAGACTGGCGGGCGAATTTCACCTCGATTGGCGCTCCAAGGCGGTAAGGTGGTGCCGGGCTTAGCGCCTCGCCGAACTCGCGAAGGTTGATGCAAAACTCGTCGAGCGCGAGCTTGAGCTCGAGCAGTTCCTCCGTGGTACTCACGGCGACGCCCGCCCGATTGCTAGTTGTGTTTTTGCAGTCGCCGCCCAGCCTTTAGCGACGATTTCCGGTATTGGGGCAATATCTCGCCGCAGCTCGGCGACGCGCGCCTCGGCATCAAAATCCGCTGAAAAAATTAGCATCTCAGCGAGCGGCGCGACTTTTCGAACGCGCTTCAGAAAAGCGCCAATGAGATCAAGCTGAGCATCGATCTCGGCCTGCGCCTCCTCGATCTGTCTTTGGCGTTCCTGGGCAAAGACACCCGATTGCGGCCTTTCCGACGGTACGGGCCGGCCAACACCAAGCTGAAATTCTGCGGAGTGTCTTAGCCACTTCAACTCGGTGATGAAATCGAGCAACTCGTCGGGCGCGGCCGCGCGGAGCAGCGCCGTCAGCGGTCGAACCGCATCGAGCCGGGTCTGATGCGCCTCGTTGCGCAGCCTGAGAAGAGCGCCCTTCTGCTCTTGCGCTTCAGCTAATTCCTCTCGCGCTCGCTCAATTTTTACATCGGCTCCGACGAGCAAATTGCCAAATTCGGCAATCGCCGAGTCGGCCGTGGCGTTTGCGACCTGAATCGCAGCTGCGGCTTCTTGAAGCTCGTTAAGCTGGGCAGGCGCGCCGCCCTCGTCGACGATCGACAGCACGGCAGCTGACCTCCTCAGTCCAGGAAAATACTGCCTATCTCCCACCCACACTACCGCTCCTCCGCGCATTTCGTAGCTCCCCTGCATCACCATCATTTATGTAGCCGGTATCCGATGCAGCCAAAACAGGGAGCCGGCTGCATTTTTGGTCTTGTGACAGGATTTCTATCAGCTGGCGGTACCGAGGGATCGATTGGCCGCTGCGGAGGATTTTGAAGTAAATTTCCTGCTCGGTACCGCGGAGCCCTGCTGGAATTTCGACTTGATTTCGATCGCGCGGCCAGCAGTCCGTCTCATAACTCGATGATTTCTTCGCTACGTCGACAGCCTGCCTCCCCACCAGCTGGTCCGCGTGGAAGCGCGCCGCGCAATCCTGAAGCAGCGCGTTGCGCCGTTGGAGCTGCAGGCGCCGGCCAATGCTGGGTTGACCGGGCCCGGCCTTCAATCCCAGAGCATCGTTGAGATCACGAGCAGAACCCGTCGCCAGCGCGTCGATCGCGAACACCATCCAATCGGAATCTTCCGGCAGAGGGAGAATGCCAGCAGCACAGTGATCCCTGAACCGCTGAAGACGGGCGACCGCTTCTTTCACCTGCTGCGCGCCCAATCCGGCGTAACCACATGCCTCTGGGGGCCTGCGTCATCCGCCGCCCCGCCGACGAACACCGGGGAAGCTAAAAAGCTATCCAGACCGCCGGCCCCATCCGGGGCCGCGAGCAGCGCGGCGATTGCCGTTAGCATCGCGGCCAGGCCATCGATCTTGCCCGGCCCCACGACCGTCGCCTTACTGATCGAGACAGCATTTCCATGCCTAGTGACGATAGCGTTTTGCATATTCCAGCGCAGCGCCGTGCTGCCGCTGTGTCGCAGGGTGCCATCGGCTACCTTGCGCTCCGTCCATGTAATCGATGGGGTCAGTCTCCAGCTTTGGGGAACCGAAACGACCTCGGCACCGCAATCTTTCAGCGCCTCGGCCAGCCCGGTCGCGCCGTAAGAATCGATCCCAATAAGTTTGAGCTTGGACTGGGCCCCGGCCAGCCGCACCACCTCCGCGATCCCGTCGATATCGGCCGCGCCGCCATCGAACAGCGTCAGGTGGCCGGCGGCGATGAAACCGTCGTAATCGTTGGTCCGGCGGCGCTTTTCATACCCGCGACGGCTGAGCCATTGATGCGACCAGCCGAGGTAAGTATCTCCCGCCCGGCCGAGGACGAAAACCGCGCTCAGATCGTCTAACCCGCCTGCGTCGATTCCGACATAAACCTGTTCGGCTTCGTCGATCAGTGCCTCTAATGTGATCGTGTCATCGGCGAGTTCGTCCCACTCACCCGTCGATATCCAGCGCCCTTCGCCGGCGGACGTGTCGGGCAAAATGTTCAAATTTTGGCTGTCGAAAGCGCGGAGTGCGGCAGGGTCACTCTCGGCGCTGGCGCGGTTAGCGATCAGCCTCTCCAGGGTCACCGTGTAGTCCAAACTTGGATTCGCCCACCCCCAATTTTCGGGGTCGGTGGGATCCAGGCCGTCCGGAATCGAGCACAACCAGGCGAAGAAACGGTGATCTATTTCCTCCCCGGCGATCACCCGTTTGGCTTTGGCCATCGTCGCCTCAAACACGCCCTCGCTGCGTTCTGTTGGCGCGGTGCTGATGCTCAGCAGCATAGGCTCGCGGCGTGCGACCGAGCCTGTGCGGATTTGGTTGATCAGCTTCGCGCCCTTCGGTGTGGCGCCAAGAAGATGCAACTCATCGACGATCGCCAGCGCCGGATTAAACCCCACGAGAGATGCCATGTCGGCGGAGATGGCCGTAGCTCGCGATGATGTTTTGGGGTACCGGATCGTGTGCCGGTGGTCGACGATTTCGAACCGGCGGGCAAGTTCCGCGTCTGCCCGGATCATTGACACCATGGTGTCAAACGAGATTCTGGCTTGCGGTCGGTTCGCGGCCAACAGCACGACATAATCGCGCTGCTCCTCCTCGAGCAACAATTTGGTGAGCGCGATCGCGGAGGCGAAGGTCGTTTTGCCATTTTTTTTGCCGATCGACACGAAAATCTCGCGCAACACACGTCGGCCCGCCTGGTCGGTATGACCAAACACCAGCCTGGTGAACAGAGGCTGCCATGGCGGCGGGTTTTGGCCGATCGGCTGACCAGCGCTCTCGCCCTCGGTGATCGTGAGGCGACTTAAAATTTCCCAAGCCCTAGAGCCCCGACCTGTCGGGTCCCGCACGGTTGGGATCATATCGATCGGGGAGCTAGGCGCGGTTAAGAACGGAAACAGGGCGGGCGGCGCCGGGTAGAGGGTCATATTATGCCATCCCAGGTGGAGCTCGGCTTCGGTTCGACCCGCGGCGGCGCCGCCCCAGCGGGTTCCAACCGAAAAAGTTTCAGCAAGGCCGCGGCTTGAGTGCGGGCGTTTTCCATAGCTCGCAAAGCGGGGTGCGGCTTTCGACCGCCTCTGCCCGCCCCGACGGTGAACCCCGCTGAGTTGATCAGCTCCCGCGCTCGCCGCTCCGTGCCTAGAACCTCAACCAACAACTCAAATGATCGAACAGTAATTTCAGTTAAAGTTCCGGCGCTTGCGGCCAACGGTGCAAGACGATCCCATTCCTCCCGCGCATAAGGACTGAGATATTCAGGTGGCGCCGGGGTAATCGCGTGATGATTATTTTCCTTCATCTATTTAACCTGCAAAAATAGTTGGCCGAATCGAGCCGCTCTCACGTGAAGCACAGGAGCGGTTACCGGGGCAAGGCCCCAGACTTTTCGATGCCCCCCCTCCCTTGCGGTCACCGCCCGCCGCCTTCATCGTGGTGACCCGCCGACTTGGCGCCACGATCCAAGCTCGCGCCCAGATTTCGCGCCATGACACATTGCGCACATTGGCTGCCATCGGGATTGATCCCAAAACCGCGCCTGCCAGTCGTGATGCTGGTGTCCGTCGCGATGATCGACGACCGTCGCCTGATTGACGCAACCGGGCGCGCAGCACATTGGATGCAGAGCCAGAAAGTGCCGCCGCGCTGAACGCCACGGACGTGAGGCGTACAACTTGGCGCGCGCCGCGCTGCCGCGTTCCTGCTCGCTCGGTATCGCCTTTGCCTTGGCCGACAGATTGACGTGTCTAAGCCCGGCGCCCGGCAGGATGGTTCGCAACTTCGGCTTCATCGACCCGACGCCCCAGCGATCACGCGTGCGATCACATCGTCGAGCCGGGTTAGGCCGCGACCGCCGTCTTCTTCGTAGTTGTCATCGATCCGTCGCTCAGCGCGCGGGGCGGCTTCTGACTCGTTGGCGGTCAATCCGCCCCGCGCTTCCGCCTGCGCGGGGGCGCTGCGGCGCGTCCGAGTTGCCTTGGCGGCATCACCGAACCGAACCGGTACGTATGGTATATTAGAAGTGTCCGGCGGGCCGGACTGTGAGGTCGTCAAAAATGCCTCTGACGGTCCGGCCCGCCGGACTGAAACGGGTAATATTATTTCAATTTGAGCCTTACGGTCCGGCGGGCCGGACTGTGTGTCCGGCGGGCCGGACTGTGTTTTAGACTTTCTGACGGTTTTACGGTCCGGCGGGCCGGACTGTGGCGGCGACCGGTACATGAAGTCTCTGGTCGCGGGCTTGCCGTTGATTGGCTCAGCAGTCACCGTCCAGGTGCGTGCTTCCTTGGTCTTCACGTTGAACGCAGAATTGCGGCGGACCTGTAGGAAGCCGCGTTCGATCAGCAGAGCTAGTGCAGCAGCCGCATTGCTCTTGCCGACCCCAATTTCACCGGCGTCGCGCACGGCATAGACGATGTCGCCGTTGTTGGAGCCGTTGTGCCGCTTCCATAGGTGCAGGAGCACGGCCTTCGCGGTTGGCGCCATATCCAACCATGCTGGAGCCGCCAGCATGTAGTGAGGCAGCCGAACGAAGCGGTCGTTACCGCCGCGCTTTTGTCGCCGGCTCATTTTCAGATGATCTTTGGTCAGCGCCCCCCGCGCCATTACGGTAGGCGACAACGCGATCGACTGCCGGCTTCTTGTCCGCGAAGTCGCCGAGACTCTCGCCGCTTCGATCCTTGGCTATGAAGCGTCCGCCGCGGGCGGTTACCGACCCGATAAATTTGCCGCCATCGTAGATATCAGTGCGGCCATCGGGAAACCGCGTGATGCTGCTGCCGCTCATCGTGTTCAAGCGGCCTCGCCGGATAGCATCCTATCAAGCGCTTTCTTCACCACTACGATGCGCCGGCCGAACCTAAGGATCGGGATCTCACCGCGCGCCACCGCGTCGTATGTGGCATTGCGCCCCAAGCCTAATAGCCTCCCAGCATCGGGCCATACCGGGATGGTCAGTCGCTCGATTTTTGGCTCGTCACTCATGCCTCGGTCTCCTTTAACGTGGTATTTGCGCCGACACCAAAATAACCCATCCGATTTCAGTTGCAAATAGTTTTTCGCTGACGCAAAACTAAACACCAGATCGGAAAGGGCAAACTCTCCAATGGCAGAGGAAAAGCGTCGAATTGGTCGGCCACGTAGCCGTCCTGAGGATCAGGGTTCCGGCGATTACGTGGGTTTCCGGGCATCGCGCGAGCTGAAGGGGAAACTCAAAACGGCCGCGGCTGCATCACATCGATCACTCAGCACAGAAGCGCAATTCCGTTTAGAGCAGTCGTTCCTAAACGAAAAAATCCTAGATGAAGCCTTCAATATGGCGTATGGGCGGGTAAATTCAGGTCTTATTTTGCTTATCGGCGAAATAATGAAGACGGCTACTCAATCATCGTATCATCACGGTAATTATGAACACTGGTTAGACGATGCCCCTACATTCCGGCGCACCGTTAAAGTATTAAACGAATTGTTCAGCGCTCTGCGTCCGGCGGGGGATCCCAATGATGAGATCAACCAAGGAATTTGGGATCGTTTGGTAAAAGGGCCAGTGCTGGCCGTCGCTCTGAACAGAACATCCGACCCGATTCGACAGCAACTTGGCGCGTATACCGACCGCATAGTTGAGGCGTTTAAGGATCAACTCCGCCCGCCAGCGGCAGAGTCGGAAACGATCGGCAGCTTCGGGGAGTCCTCGCCCGGCGTATGGGAGTTGAGCTATTCCGCTGGAGTTAATCCAGCCACGGGGGAGCGGGAAATCGCCGCTGCGACGGTGCGCGGCGACCGGCGGGATGCGGAGCGTGAATTACGACGTCTGGTCGCCATCGCCGACACACAATTGCAGGGGGAGGAGCCGAAATGAAAATTGGGCACGTCCGCGAGCGCGGCAAAAATCGCTGGGAATTGCGGTGGCGTGACGCCGCCAAGCGACTTCAAACGACGACCGTTTCGGCAAAGAGCGAGCGCGATGCCTACGGTCAGCTAAGCCAGCTCGCCGGAGCCCCCGGCGGCCAATGCTCCGCACAAACTCACTGTCGCTGAATGGCTTCGATCCTGGCTCGCCGCCCTCGACGCCGCCGCCGTCACGCGCCAGAATTACAAGAGCGTGATCAACAATTGGTTGATCCCCGAGCTCGGCGATGTTCGGTTAAAAGAGCTGACGCCGATCATCGTAAAGGCCGCGTTCGTGCGCATGGCGACTCGCGGCAAGAAGCCGTCGACTCTCGGTCAGGTCCGTAATGTTCTGGCATCAGCGCTACGGGAGGCCGAACAGCTCGACATGATCCCGCGTTCGCCGCTCGACAAACTACGCGGCGCCCTTCCCATCGGGAGCAGCCCCGAAGCGCAGCCCGCCGACAAGGATACAGTCGACAGCGCGCTCGCTGAGACGCCAATCGGCAATCCGTACCGTATCGGGTTGTTGCTGGCCTTGGCGTGCGGATTGCGACGCGGAGAGATTTGCGGCCTTCGCTGGCGCGACGTGGAAGATGGCAAGATCACCGTCCGCGAGCAAATCGTGCCGCTCATTGGAGGCTCGATAACGAAGGCTCCGAAGTATGACAGCGGGCGCGAAATAAAGATCGGTCCGAAGGTCGCGGAGGAGCTGCGGCAGCGTCGCCGGGCACTCGCGGAACACCTACTTGCACTGGGCGTGCGGATTACTCCTGAACATCACGTCTGCGCCCGCGAGGATGGCACCGCGCTGCATCCACCCTCTTTCAGTGAATGGCTTAAGCGCCGAGGGATCGGCTTGCACAAGGTCCGGCATTTGAACGCGAGCATCTTGATCGCGACACAGCCGTTGCCAATCGTCTCGGCGCGGTTGGGCCATAGCCGGCCGGATGTCACGCTGCGCACCTATTCGCACGTTTTGCCCGGCCAGGACGACGCGGCAGCCGATGCTATCGATGCGGCGATGGGATAAATGACTTTTGCGCGCATTCGTATAGACGGCGGCTTTCGGGCCGCCATTTGCAAGCTGGTAGCAAAACGACCAAAATGGCCCTCCCCGAGTAAGGAAAATCCTAATGGCCGATCTCGAACCGATCCCCTATTCCGACCAGCAAATCCGCCGAATTTTGGAGCGCGTGAAGACCATTGCCATGGTGGGCGCAAGCTCCAACTGGAACCGGCCCAGCTATTTCGTGATGAAATACCTGCAGGGCAAAGGCTATCGGGTGATCCCGGTCAACCCGGGGAATGCCGGCCAGACCCTGCTGGGCGAAACCGTTTACGCCTCGCTCAAGGACATCCCCGACAAAGTCGACATGGTCGATATGTTCCGGGCCGCCGACGCGGCGCCCGGAATCGTCGCCGACGCGATCGCCATCTGCGCCGAGGTGGTGTGGATGCAGCTCGGCGTTCGCAACGACGCGGCGGCGGCGGCCGGCGAGGCCGCGGGCCTCGAAATCATTATGAACCGCTGCCCGAAGATCGAGTTCGGCCGGCTGGGCGGCGAATTGTCGTGGAGCGGGGTCAATTCCGGCATCATCCAGAACCGCGCGCCGCAGGCCCCGCGCCCGCGCCGGGTGCCAAAGTCCACTGGGGACCGCCCCGCCGCCTCGCACAATTTCAGCTATGGGTTCGAGACCCGCGCGATCCATGCCGGCGCCGCGCCCGACCCGACCACCGGCGCGCGCTCGACCCCGATCTATCAGACGACGGCCTATGTGTTCGACGATGTCGACCACGCCGCCTCGCTCTTCAACCTGCACAATTTCGGCTACATCTATTCGCGGCTGACCAACCCGACGGTGTCGGTGCTGGAGGAGCGGGTCGCCAGCCTCGAAGGCGGCCGCGCGGCGGTGGCGGCGGCCTCGGGCCATGCGGCGCAGTTTCTGATTTTCTTCACCCTGATGCAGCCGGGCGACGAGTTCGTTGCCTCGCGCAACCTCTATGGCGGGTCGCTGACCCAGTTCGGGCTGTCGTTCAAGAAGCTCGGCTGGACCTGCCATTTTGTCGACCCGACCGACCCGGAAAATTTCCGCGCCGCGCTGACGCCGAAGACCAAGGCGATCTTTATCGAGAACCTCGCCAACCCCGGCGGCATCGTCGTCGACATCGCCCGAGTGGCCGAAGTCGCGCACACGGCGGGCATCCCGCTGATCGTCGACAACACCCTGGCGACGCCCTATCTGTGCCGGCCGATCGATTATGGCGCCGACATCGTCGTGCATTCGACGACCAAGTTCCTGTCCGGCCACGGCAATGCGCTGGGCGGCGTGGTGGTCGAGAGCGGCAAATTCGACTGGTCGCAGGGCGACCGCTTTCCGTCGCTGACCGAGCCGGAGCCGGCCTATCACGGGCTGAAGTTCTTCGAGAACTTCGGCGATTTCGCCTTCACCACCAAGGCGCGGGCGGTGGCGCTGCGCGATTTCGGCCCGACGCTGGCGCCGATGAACGCGTTCCTCACCATCACCGGCATCGAGAGCCTGCCGGTGCGCATGGACCGCCATGTCGAGAATGCCCAGAAGGTGGCGGAATTCCTCGCCATGCATCCCAAGGTGGCGTGGGTGTCGTATGCCGGGCTCAAGGACAGCCCGTACTACGAGCTGGCGCAAAAGTACCTGCCGAAGGGCGCCGGCGCGGTGTTCACCTTTGGCGTCAAGGGCGGGTTCGAGGCCGGGGTCAGGCTGGTCGAGAGCGTGCGGCTGTTCTCGCATCTCGCCAATATCGGCGATACGCGCAGCCTGATCCTGCACCCGGCCTCGACGACGCACCGGCAGCTTACCGACGAGCAGCGCGTCGCCGCCGGCGCCGGCCCCGATGTCGTGCGGCTGTCCATCGGCCTCGAAACCGCCGACGACATCATCCGCGACCTCGACGAGGCGCTGGCGGTGTGAGCGGCAGCCCCCCTCCACCATGCCTCGCAGGTGGCCCTCCCCCGCCAGCGGGGGAGGAGCCATCAGGGTTCCTCCCCTGCGCAGCGGGGGAGGTGGCGAGCAATGCGAGCCGAAGGGGGCCGAGGCGATCAGGCGAGATCGCTTCGCCGCGCCTCGCAATGACGATAGGGGCTTACCTCGCGCTGACCAGCTCGACCTCGAAATAGAGCGTCGCGTTCGGCGGGATGATCGCGCCGGCGCCCTTGGCGCCGTAGCCGAGCTCGGGCGGGATGATCAAGGTGCGGGTGCCGCCGACCTTCATGCCCGAAATGCCCTGCTCCCAGCCGGGGATGACCTCATGCGCGCCGAGCTTGAAGGTGATCGGCTTGCCCGCGGTGCGCGAGCTGTCGAATTGCGCGCCCTTGGTCCCGTTCTTCCAAATCCAGCCGGTGTACTGCACCGACACGAGGTAGCCCGACTTGGCCTCCTCGCCGGCGCCGAGCTTGGTGTCGGTGTATTTGAGCCCGCTCGCCAACTCGACCGTCTTGCCTTCCTGCGCTCTCGCCGGCGGCGGTAGAGCGGTGGCGGCGAGAACACCCAGCGCCGCGGCGGCGACGGCAAAACGGATCGACATCAGAACACCCTTGGTAATTTGTGAGGCTCGACCCGGACGCCGCTTTTGGGACGCCGGCGAGATCGGCAATATGCAGGCTTGGCTGTGGCCGTCGCAAGCGGCGGCGTGCTAGCGTTTCAAGCGATCCTTGTCCCCTCAACGAAAATCGGAGGAATTCCCATGGCCCAATCGCAACCCGCCTCGGCCCGTGACGCCGTCCGCGCGATCGTCCCCGACCTGATCGGCTATACCGAGAAATGGCTGTTCGGCGAAGTCTGGGAGCGCCCGCAGCTGTCGAAGCGCGACCGCAGCCTGATCGTCGTCGCCACCCTGATCGCGCTCGGCCGCGAGAAGCAGCTGGTTGGCCATCTCGAGCGCGCGCTCAACAACGGTCTCACCAAGACCGAGCTGTCCGAGGTCATCACCCACCTCGCCTTCTATGCCGGCTGGCCGGCGGCGATGACCGCGGCGCTAGTCGCCAAGGACGTGTTCGAGAAGGTCTGATCAGACTGAATACCCTCACCCTCCCACGGCTTCGCCGCGGGTCCCTCCCTCTCCCGCAAGCGGGAGAGGGGCAACTGCATCGACGAAAAGCCCCTCTCCCGCTTGCGGGAGAGGGTGGCGAGCGCAGCGAGCCGGGTGAGGGTCGCGCACCATAATCCGTAGGAGGAACGTGACATGAAAGTCGGTTTCATCGGGCTCGGCACGATGGGCGCCGGGATGGCGGGCAATCTGCAGAAGGCCGGTTATGAGCTGATCGTCCACGACATCAGGCGCGCGGCAGCCGAGAAATTCCTCGCCGCCGGCGCCGTCTGGGCCGACACCCCCAAAGCGCTCG